>JAEEJO010000062.1 GCA_016281915.1 Clostridiales bacterium | reverse complement strand
GGACAGACTTCGCAAGATCCGTGAAGGCGCTAAAAACACAAAACTTCAGATGCTTTTCCGCGGACAGAATATTCTCGGTTACAGACATTATTCCGACGACGTCGTTGAATATTTCGTTCAGAAATCCCTCGCAAACGGAATAGATATCATCAGAATATTTGATGCTCTCAACGATCCACGTAACCTCGATACCGCCGTCAAGGCAACGATAAAAGAGGGCGGACACGTTCAGGCTGCTTTCTCATATACCATCAGCCCCGTTCATAATACTCAGACGTTCGTTGATTTTGCAAAGAATATGGAAGAACGCGGCGCAAACTCGATCTGCATAAAAGATATGGCAGGTCTTCTCACTCCCTACAATGCGTATGAGCTTGTCAGCGCATTGAAGGAAAACGTAAAAATACCCATAGAGCTTCATACTCACTGCACTGCCGGCATCGCAGAGATGACCGTCCTTAAAGCCATCGAAGCAGGCGTTGACATAATCGACACCGCAATATCTCCGCTTTCAGGCGGAACGTCTCAGCCTTCCACGGAATCTATCGTCGCAACTCTCAACGAGAGCGAAAGATCCACAGGGCTCGATCTTGATAAGCTCAACGCCGTAAGAAAATATTTTATGCCTCTTCGTGAAAAATATCTTTCTTCGGGACTTCTCAATACAAAAGTCCTTGCCGTTGACGTAAATACGCTTCTTTATCAGGTTCCCGGCGGAATGCTTTCAAACCTTGTTTCTCAGCTTAAACAGGCGGGCAAGGAAGACAAATTCGAAGAAGTTCTCCGTGAAGTTCCCAGAGTAAGAGAAGACGCAGGATTCCCGCCTCTTGTTACGCCTTCTTCACAGATCGTCGGCACTCAGGCCGTATTCAACGTTCTTTTCGGACGATATAAAAACGTTTCCAAAGAATTCAAAGCGCTTGTCCGCGGCGAATACGGCAAAACCCCCGTTCCCATCAAGCCCGAATTCGTAAAACAGATAATAGGTGACGAATCTCAGATAACCTGCCGTCCCGCAGACCTTATTCCTCCCGAGCTCGATAAACTCCGCGAAGAAATGAAAGAATATTACGAGCAGGAAGAGGACGTTCTCAGCTACGCGCTCTTTGATCAGGTAGCAACAAAATTCTTCAAAGCTCGTCAGAGCGCAAAATACGGGGTTGACAACACACATTCCGATAAAAAGGATATGGTTCATCCCGTATAACAAACCGACCTGCTTTTTTGCATAAACTTAATATTTTTTAATTAATAGGCCGTTATCGTATGGTATCGGCTTATTATTATATATGAAGGATCGGGTATTTCCATTGTATGTTTCGTTTTTTTTACAAAATCCTAAATAGATTATAACAGATATTTGTTCAAGATGTTATATTGACAGTGTATTTATTTTATTGTATAATAATTACAAAGAGAATTACTCTTAATCAACCAATAAAGGGGAAATCAAAATGAAAAGAATATTTTCGCTCATACTTGCGGCCTTTCTGGTAGTCTCCGCTCTGATATTCCCGCTCGTCTCCGCGCTTGCTGTCAACAATGTTTCATGGACCGGATATCCTCAGTGGAGAAAAGAATACGAAGTATGCGGATATGTTGAGATATTCTCATATAGCGGAAATACTCCGCATGCTATTATAGTTGGTCAGACGAATGCTGATGACGATATAAATGCTGAAATAATCGGCATTGGTTCTTCGAGGTCTCCGTACCGAATTTGTGATATTTCCGGCTCTTTGCCCTTATTGTCTTATTGGAATGCATACTGTATTCAAGACGGAAATTGAGGTAATTTATTACGGTTCAACGCAAATCAGCTGTTGCACCGATTTTTACTGTAATCGGCGTATTTTTTATTATTTGGAATAATAATTATGAGAAATATTTTTCTTAATATTTGGAATGGTATAAAAAAAGAGCCGTTCATCACATTTCTTTTTATCTTTCAGCTTGCTGTCAGCGCCTTTGTATTATTTACCGCTGCTTTTGAAGTCAATTATTCTTATGATAAATATACTTCTGTAAATACCGCGTATACAAACTATTATTTTTACCGTTTTGATTTCAATTTCGGCTCTATGTTTCATATTGGCGAGCCATACAGCGGATCAAATAAAAACGGATTCGTTGAAAAAATGGATTCCGTAATTGATGATTTTAAAGAAATAGACGGACTTCATCTCGCAATCAACATTGATACTTCGAGTCTGAATGTTTATGATACTCTGGACTCATGGGATGAAGAAGGCTGCAGCGAATCCGAATTCAGCCTTGTTCAGAGATCTCCCGACGGAATAAGAACTTTTTGGCACAAAATATTCGTTGACAGATTGTTCTTTGATGTATTCGGTGTTCCGAGATTGGATTCCGGACATTTTTTTAAAGAGGACGATTTTAAATTGACTTACGATGAGGGCACCGTTGTACCTGTCCTGTTAGGATATGATTTTAAAAAGTATTGTAAAATCGGCGATACTTATGATGCTCAAATAATCGCAGAAGTAGAAGCTCCTGTCAGGATTGAGGTCATCGGCTTTGTTGCTGAAGGCGAAAACTATGTCGACATACATGGCCATACTCTATACAGTTATAACAGAGTAGTCGTACTCCCCTTTAGTGACAGGCATTATAATGAATATACACCGCAGCATATGTTCGTTACAGACGGCACGGATCTGGGCGATTGCTATCAGACATTTGCTTCCGGATATGTTCGCAGGTTCCTTCTGGTAGAAAAAACAAGAAGTAAAGAAGTCCTCAATTCAATGCAGACAGTACTTAACAATCACGGTTTAGACGAAAAAGTCTCTTTTATCAAGCCCAAAACCGATACTGTTTCGATTGCGAACAATTACAAAGAAAACATGAATATCCGTCTTGCGTTAACGTATATAACGGTTTTCTTTTTGTTTATCTCCGTGATACTTATGACTGTAAACAGAATAAACTCGAATATCCGAAACTATGCCGTTCATCTTATCAGCGGCGGCACGTTCGGCAATATATACTCCTATGTCGTCGGTGAAATATGTATATATACCCTTCTCGGCTTTATTCTCGGCTCAAACGCTTACGGAATACGCAATATCATAACGAATTATGTGAACACTATGCCTGCGGAAAGCGAATACGGCTTTTATGCAGGCTGGGGAATATGTCTTTCAATGCTCGTACTGTTTGCGCTGATAAGTCTCATAATAGTAGTCATACGGCTAAAACATACAGATTTAAGCTCGGTAATAAGAGATAAAACGCAGACTGGCAGCAGCAGGGGTAGAATATATAAGACAATAACGGTAACCGCGTTTGCGGTAATAAGCTTCTGCATTATATTTGCGGTAAGCTATTTTGTGCATATAAACAGCGTGGATATGTATTACCGTCATTTCTATACGGAAAACACAAAGAAGGTGGATGTATACAACGATCCGTCACTCGGAGAAAACATTGAAGTAAAGCCGAAATACAAAGGGCTTGCGGAAGATTACGTTATAGATAAATTCGTAACGATAACGTATTCCGACGAAGCTCCGTATATAAGAGGAACGTATTACGAAGGCAATGTTGCTCTTCCCGATATTCTCGAAGGCAGATATTTCAGCGATGCGGAGCTGAGGGATGGGCGGCAAAAGAAAGTAGTTGTAATGGGTAAAAAAGCCTATGAAGACTTTGCGACGGTAAGAGAAGACGGAACCGCTTATTTCACATATATAGGCACTGATTATGAAGTAATAGGCATAACAGGCAAACCTGACGGAACGGTAACAAGACTTGACGAATGGGTGTTTATGCCTCTCGATACAGCTCTCGGCACATACGGCAAAATGGGCACGTATTTCATAGACGGTAGGACGAAAATGAACGTTGAAAATGCAAACGAAGCGTTCCTTGCAGCACTTGAGGGAAACGCTCAGGCGGAATCACACGATCAGAAGCTTACGGAAGTAATAATCGGTCCTACGGATGCGCTCGCATCGCTTGCTGTAATGATAATACTGAACGTTATAATCGTTTGTATATATTATACGGACAGAAGACAGTACGTAACGGCGGTAAAGAAGTTTATCGGATATTCAAAAAGCATGATATTCGGCGGGATATTCGCGGGATTTTTAAAGCTCGCCGCGATCGGCTTTGCAATCGGAGCGCTGATAACGTATATAATAACGGTAACTCCGGCAAAAGAAATACAGATGTTCGGCGCATTGTCGCTAAATCTTCCGACATTACTTTTCTCTGTCGCCGCAACCGCGCTTCTGGCGTTCCTTTTCGCCGTCATCGCCGTAAACAGAACGTATTCCCGCGATACAAGCGACGTTATAAGGGAATAATAAAAAGAAATAATATCAAGCAATACGGTCTGCCTTTCGGCAGACCGTAGTTTTAGTTATTATTTTTATTCTATTTCGTTCCGAAAATCCTGTCTCCCGCGTCGCCGAGACCGGGTACGATATAACCGTTTTCGTTGAGCCGTTCGTCAACGTTTGCGCAGATTATCTCAACGTCCGGATGCGCCTCGGAAAGAGCTTTGATGCCTTCGGGTGCGGCGATTATGCAAAGGAATTTAATATGCGTTCCGCCGTAAGATTTTATCTGTGATATCGCATCAACGGCAGAACCGCCGGTGGCAAGCATAGGGTCAACAACAACAATAAGTCTCTCCTGAATATCCGAAGGCAGCTTGCAGTAATATTCGTGGGGCTGAAGTGTCTTTTCATCGCGGTACATACCTATATGTCCGACTTTTGCTGCCGGCACGAGTGAAAGTAGACCGTTTACCATGCCAAGTCCTGCGCGAAGAATGGGAACGACCGCAAGTTTTTTGCCCTTAAGAACTTTTTGTCTTGTTTTGCAGATAGGTGTTTCTATATCTATCTCTTCAAGAGGAAGGTCTCTGAGAGCTTCATAGCACATAAGCATCGTTATTTCTTCGATATTCTCACGGAATTCCTTGTTGGGTGTCTCAATCTGCCTGAGAATAGTAGTTTTATGCTGAATAAGAGGATGATCGAGTATCGTTACCTTTCCCATCTGTTTCTCCTTACTGATTATCCTTTGATTTTGAAACCATGAGGTTTACAATTATACCGAGTATGAGAGCGCACGCTACTGAAGTGATCGTGATCTGACCGAATGTCAGAGTAAGTCCGCCTATACCTGCGATAAGGATGACCGATGCAACAAAGAGATTTCTGTTCTGTTCAAGGTCAACGTTTTTGAGCATCTTAAGACCTGATACGGCGATGAAACCGTAAAGAGCCATGCAAACGCCGCCCATAACGCATTTTGGAATGGAGTTGACAAATGCAACAAACGGAGAAAGGAATGAAATGAGTATCGCGCCTATAGCTGCGGCAATGATCGTTACAACGGATGCGTTTTTCGTTATGGCTACGCAGCCGATAGATTCGCCGTATGTCGTGTTCGGGCATCCGCCGAATATAGCGCCTGCGAAAGAACCGATACCGTCACCGAGAAGCGTTCTGTGAAGACCGGGATCTTCAAGCAGGTCTTTTTCAATGATCGTGGATATGTTTTTATGGTCTGCAACGTGTTCTGCAAATACAACGAACGCAACGGGAACATATGCAACTGCGATCTTTGCGATATATTCGCCTGTGATCTCGGAAAATCCTCCGAGAGCAGTCATAAATGTGAAGTCGGGAAGCTGGATGAATGTAGAAAGACCTACGCCGTCTTTTACAAGATCTGTTAAAACACTGAAGTTTATTACTTTAAGTGCGTCTATATCTGCGGCGTTTCCGATAATGGTGAATATTGTCGCAAGGCAGTAGCCTGAAAGAATACCTAAAACAAACGGGATAAGTCTTGCCATTTTCTTGCCGTATGTTGAGCAGAGTATCGTTACCATAAGCGTAACAAGACCGATAAGAACGCATATGAGAACGTTAGCAGCGGGAACCTGTGAAACAACGCCCTCAGCGTCTACTACTTCTTTCGTTACTCCGCCGACCTGGAGATCGCCGATAGCATTGCCTGCAAGAGAAAGACCGATTATTGCAACGGTAGGACCGATTACAACCGGAGGCATAAGCTTGTTGAGCCAGTTTACGCCGGCGATTTTAACCGCTATAGCAATGATAACGTAAACAAGACCGGCAAATGCCGCACCGATGATAAGACCGAGATATCCGACTGCCATTGAAACTCCGCCTGCAAACGCAGCGGCCATAGAACCGAGAAATGCGAAGGAGGAACCGAGGAAAACAGGGCTCTTTCTCTGAGTGCAGAGAATGTAGACCAAAGTTCCTATTCCTGCTCCGAACAGCGCGGCGGCAGGGCTCATACCGTGTCCGATAATAACGGGAACTACGAGAGTTGCGGCCATTATTGCGAGCAACTGCTGGATTGCGAAAACGATCAGCGCACCGAATTTAGGCTTGTCGTTAACGCCATAGATCAATTTCATACATATACCTCCGTTTGGGCTTCAAGCCCTATGTTTTATTAGGACCGGTATCCGCACCGACCCATTTTATATACTATCGTTTATTATACATAATAATAAATGCTTTGTCAAGACGCGTAAAAATCTTATCAAAAAAAATTCCGAATTGCAAACAGTAAAAGAACGGCTCTTAGACGAGCCGTTCTTAAAATTTATTTTGTCATTACAGAGTCTTTCAGTTGACAGTAAGTTATTCCGTCTTCAACATAAGTATCGAATATTCCTTCGACCGTTATCTCTTCACCAAGCTCCGGAAATTCGTCCGGAAACTTCTTTTCTTCTTTAAGAGCAAATTCTATTCCCTGCGAACAGCACGCCGTAGCGTCGGCGATTATGCAGGCGTAATAGTATTTATCCAAACCTTCCGCATATGAAAACGCTCCGTGCATCTTTACCTTCTTGCCTATGTAATCTTCTGGCATTATCATCATATTCAGCACTTCCGAGTATACCATCGTGCTGCTCATTACCGTAAGATCTATATATTCGGCACCGTTTTCCTGTTTCGTTTCCGAATTTTTCGAGCATGCGATCAGGGATAAACACATTATTGCGGCGATCGCAGCGCATAAGATCCGTTTCATCTTTTTATTCCTCCTTTTAATGCTCCTATCGCTGAAAACAGAGCGAAAGCGATTATATCAACGGCAACTATCGTCGATCCTACCGGCGTGCCGGCAAGAATCGAAACAATTATTCCCGAAAAAGCGCATATGACCGATAAAATCGCAGAACATATCGTTACCGATCTGAACGTTTTGAATAATCTCATTGAAGACAGCGCCGGGAAGATAACAAGAGCCGATATAAGCAGCGAACCTACAAGATTCATCGCAAGCACGATTATTACGGCGATTATTACCGCGATAAGAAGATTGTAAAGACCTGCTTTCGTTCCGGTGGCTCGTGCAAAATTTTCATCGAAAGTGACAGAGAATATCTTATTGTAAAACAGAATGAATACCGCTACCGTTATTACCGACAAAATTCCGCATATCCACACTTCCGTTTTTGAAAGCGTCAGTATCGACGTAGACCCGAATAGGGTAGAGCAGACGTCTCCCGAGATATTGCTTGATTTCGAAAAGACGTTAAGAAGAAGATAGCCTATCGCGAGCGCCCCGACGGATATCATTGCGATCGCAGCGTCACCTTTGATCTTTGCGTTCTGTCCTACGTGAAGAAGAAGAACCGCGCATATCACCGTTATTGCCAGCACAAGCGGCATATTGTTCGTCATGTCGAATACCGCTGCAAGTGCCATTGCTCCGAAAGCTACGTGCGAAAGACCGTCGCCGATAAATGAGAACCTTTTCAGCACAAGCGTTACGCCGAGCAAAGACGAGCAAAGCGCTATCAGCACTCCTACAATGAGCGCATATATGACGAAGGGATATCTGAAATAAAGCACAAGCTTTTCAAAAAGATCAGCCATTATGTTCACCGTCCTTCAGAAAAAGCTTCGCTTCCATACTTGAAAGATATTCGTCTTTCGTTCCGCAGAAAACGGTTTTGCCGATATGTATTATTTTCGTCGCATATTTCATCGCCGCTTCGATATCGTGAGAGATCATCACAACGGTTATTCCGTCTTTGCGGTTGAGATTATAAACGATGTCGTATATCTCTCCTGTGACTATCGGGTCAAGCCCGGTCACAGGCTCGTCAAGAAGTATCATTTTCCTTGTTGCGCAAAGCGCTCTTGCAAGGAGCACACGCTGCTGCTGCCCGCCCGAAAGCTCTCTGTAACAGCTTCTGATATGATCAGACATACCCATTTTTTCAATGTTTTCCTTTGCGTCGCGCTTTTCTTGGGAATTATAAAAAGGACGAAGCCCCATCCTGTTTGAACAGCCCGACAAAACTATCTCCCATACCGAAGCGGGAAAATCCTTCTGAACTATGCTTTGCTGTGGCAGATATCCGATCTCTGTCTGTCTGAATCCGTCGCCTGTGATCACCTTTCCTTCAAGCGGCGGCTGAAGACCAAGTATCGTTTTCATCAGAGTGCTTTTCCCCGAACCGTTTTCGCCCACGATGCAGACATAATCACCCTGATTTATTTCAAAATTCAGGTTTTTTACTATTGCATGACCCTCATATCCGAGGGAAAGATCTTTACATGTCAGTAAAACCATAATTCTCCTTACTTCAAAGCTTCTATGATCGCTTCGAGGTTCTTTTCCATAACCGAAATATATGTCGTTCCGTTTTTTAAATCGTCAGCAGTAGTAGACTGCAACGAATCAAGCTGCAAAATAACCTGATTTTTCTCTTTTGTGTTATCCTTTATCGTCTGTGCGATCTTTCCGTCCGAAGTTTCAAGACGTATTATCGCATTCAGACCAAGCTCATCCACTTTGTTCGCCAGAAATACTATCGTCTCAAAGCTTGCTTCCGTTTCTGCGGAACATCCTGCGAAAGCTGCGTAATAATTCAATCCGTAATCATCTGTAAGATATCTGAAAGGAAATCTGTCTCCGAATAACAGTGTGTTTACTCTTCCGTTCCTTACTGCGTCGGCGTATTTGCTGTCAAGTGCTCTGAGCTTTACTATATAATCAGCGGCATTCAGCGAATAAGTCTCCCTGTTTGCATTGTCGGCTTCTCCCAGTCTGACTGCAATTTCTTTGCAAAGCTTTTCGGCGTTTTTCAGCGAAAGCCATACGTGTTCGTCAAATTCCGGTTCGTCATCGTGCTCTTCATGCTCGGCTTCTTCATGATCGTGTTCGTCGTGGTCATGCTCTTCGTGGTCGGTTTCTTCATGATCGTGCTCGTCATGGTCATGCTCTTCGTGCTGCATTCCTTCAACTTCTTCTTCCTCTTTCGCGTCTTCACCAAGCGTTTCAAGAAGATTGATAACTATCATGTCGCTGTTTGCCGAACCTCTTAACGCGTCTTTTACCCAGTTGTCAGACTCTCCGCCAACGTAAATAAAAACGTTGCACGTCGAGATCTTAACAATGTCTTCAGTTGTCGGCTGATAGCTGTGGATATCCACTCCGTTGTCAAGCAGTAATGTCACGTCTGCGTCTGCAGCCTTTTCACCGAGAATGTTCAAAACCCAGTCATATTCGGGAAAAACAGTAGTTACGATCGAGAGCCTGCTGTTTTTGGTTTCAATTTCGCCGCAGCCCGTCAAAACTGCAATGAGCAGCGCGATTATTATCACAAAAGAATACTTTTTTTTCATTTGATCCTCCATAATTCAATGTTGGAATAATTATTCGTTCAGCTATTGGCCGTATTTCTTCTGCATTCGTCGCAGAGTCCGTAAAAAACGGTTCTTCCCGCGATCATAGTAAAATTGTGGACCTTGTAAAGGTGCTCGCTGATCTCCTTTATCTCTTCGCATTGCAGATGAATAAGCTTTCCGCATTCTACGCATTTGCAGTGAAAACATATGTCTTCTTCATCGTCGCAGTCATCTCCGTATTCGAAACATGCCGAGGACGTAGAATCGATCGTGAATTTCTTAACGCTTCCCTCGTCAACAAGTCTTGCCAGATGCCTGTACACCGTAGAAACACCGATATTTATGCCGAGACTTTTGAAATGCTCGCATATGTCTGCCGCCGTGAAATGAGAGTGCGGTATAGTTTTGATATAATCAATTATCAGATCTCTCTGCTTCGTGTTGTATTTTGATTTTGTATCATTCATTTCCGTTTAGACTCCGTCAATCTGAAAACTGTTTTCAATTTTAGCATGTTTTTTTGCGTTTGTCAAGCAATTTGAAAAAAGTTTTCAATTTCATATCAAATAAAGACCGGACGGAACGTTCCGTCCGGTCTTGATCCGTTTTTCTTATTTATTTTTTTTGCTTTCTATCTTCGAGAAAAATCCAAATGTCATCGGCCAGACGGCTCCGGCAATAAAAACGGTTATAAAATATCTTATGAGCGTTCCCCACGTATCTGCATCGAATAATGCGTTTACCGGGTATTTCAGCAGTTCCTTCACTGCAAAGATCACTGCTAGTCCGCCGACGGTCTTAATTATCTGCACCCACCAAACGGCTTTTGTTTCAAAACGGATAAATCGAGTGCCAACTATATATGACGCCATCATCCCCAAAGCAGCTCCGAGAATGGTAAATCCGTTCTTTACTGCGGAATTGTATTCCGCGATATTTTCCGGACTGTAAACGCTGTCGAGAAACCTGTGGAAAAACAGGAAGCAGATATAGAGTATATTCAGGATCAATACGGTTACTATCGCAAACACATAGATAACGGGCTTGTCTTGAGCCTTTTTGAAAAGGAAATATCCTCCCGTGGCAAGAACAGACGCAATAACGAATGATACGCCGACGTCTGCAGGGGTATGAACTCCCAGATAAAGTCTCGAAAACGGAACTGCAAGACAAAGAAAGATGCATACAATGCGCAGAAATTTGTTTTTATGCCACAGCGCGATTCCGCAGTAAAGACCTACGGAACATTGCGTATGTCCGCTCGGAAAAGAGTATCCTACGGCACCTGCTCTTGCCGATTCAACTATAGTGAAATCGGGATCGATTATCCACGGTCTCGGGATCAGGAACAGCATTTTCAGAAACTGGTTAATTACTGTTCCCAGACCGCCTACAGCAAGCAGATAGTATCCCTCGTTTTTGTTCACGCACCAGTAAACAAAAAGACCGACTGCAATAAATCCGCCCGCTTCCCCTAAATATGTCAGCACGGTGAAAATGAAATCTAAAACGGGATTTCTTATCCCTTCAAGCGCATATAGAACAGACAAACTGTCATCCCCCTTAATAAACTTTCTTAATTATACCATTTTTTTTCACGGTTTTCAAGTGCCGAAAATCGTTTTTATATATCATCGCTTCCCTTTCGCCTGATTTAAAAAAAATAATCGTAAATATACGAATTATGCTTGAAAAAAAGCTTCAGATGATGTATAATATAGTAAAATAAGCTGTTCGAATCCGCGAAAGGGGGAAAAGGGTATATGCGGTATAAAATATTTGATTACGATCCCGCGCTTATTCCGTTCAGAAAAGATATTTCTCTTCGGATGGAAAACTACAGACGTAAAAAAAATGAGATCCTTTCCTCCGTTCCGTCTCTGACGGATTTTGCAAACGGACATGAATATTTCGGCTTTCATAAAACCGAAAACGGATGGTATTACCGCGAATGGGCGCCTGCGGCTCAGGAAGTTTATCTTACGGGTGACATGAATTCCTGGGATCGTTTCTCTCTGAAACTTAAGAATATCGGGGGAGGAGTATTTGAGATCTTCCTTCCGGGAAAAGATTATCTTTATAACGGCTGTCACGTGAAAACGGTTATATTTCATAACGGCAGTTACCTTGACAGAATACCTTTATATATACGGCGCGTCGAACAGGATCCATTTACCTTTATCTGGACCGGCGTAATTGAATATCTGCCTTTGTATGAATGGAAAAATCCCGATTTCAGGGCGGACAAAAAGGGACTTTGCATTTACGAGTGCCATATAGGCATGGCGCAGGAAAAAGAGGGGATAGGAACATACTCGGAATTTCGCGAAAACGTGCTGCCGCGAATAAAGAATCTCGGCTATAACGCCATTCAGATCATGGCTGTAATGGAACATCCCTATTATGCTTCTTTCGGTTATCAGGTCACGTCCTTTTTCGCCGCATCGTCACGTTTCGGATCATCCTCCGATCTTAAGGCGCTTATCGATGCTGCGCACGGAATGGGGATAGCTGTTCTTCTTGACGTAGTTCATTCTCATGCTGCCAAAAACACCGTCGAAGGCATAAACGAGTTTGACGGGACCTCATATCAGTTTTTCCATCAGGGCGAGAGAGGT
Organism: Clostridiales bacterium; assembly: GCA_016281915.1. Classification (GTDB taxonomy): domain Bacteria; phylum Bacillota; class Clostridia; order Oscillospirales; family UBA644; genus HGM12619. Next base: position 31,128 of record JAEEJO010000062.1, on the reverse strand, counting down.
GAACATCCCGCCTGGGGCACTAAGCTTTTTGATTACGGAAAAACCGACGTTATCCATTTCCTTCTGTCCAATCTCAAATACTGGCTCACAGAATTCCGTTTTGACGGTTTTCGCTTTGACGGCGTAACGTCTATGATCTACCGCGACCACGGGCTCGGCGTTTCGTTTACCGATTACAGTAAATATTTTTCATTGAATACCGATATCGAGGCTCTTACTTATCTTCAGCTTGCAAACGATCTGATAAAGGAGATAAATCCTCATTCGGTGACCGTCGCCGAGGATATGTCCGGCATGCCCGGGATGTGCCTTCCGGTAAAACAGGGCGGGATAGGTTTTGACTACCGCCTCGCTATGGGTCAGCCGGATATGTGGATAAAGCTTATAAAAGAGCAGCCGGACGAAAAGTGGGACGTATGGCATATATGGGCGGAGCTTACAAACAGCAGACCGGGAGAAAAAAACGTAGGCTATGCAGAGTCTCACGATCAGTCTCTTGTCGGCGATAAAACTATAATGTTCCGTCTTTGCGACAGCGCAATGTATACAGATATGTCTGTTTTCAGGCAAAGCAGCATCATAGATCGCGGCATGGCGCTTCATAAGATGATCCGCTTTATCACGATGACTGCGGGCGGAGAAGGCTATCTGAATTTTATGGGCAATGAGTTCGGACATCCAGAATGGGTCGATTTCCCCAGAGAAGGCAACGGCTGGAGCAGCTTTTACAGCAGAAGACAGTGGCATCTTATTGATGACACTACGCTGAAATATCGTTTTCTCAACGAATTCGATAAAGAAATGATCCACTTTATCAGAAATAAAGGCATTCTTAAAAAAACGGCAAAGGCATTGTTTATTGATAAAAACTGTCAGGTCCTTACCTATGAGTGCGCAGGCTATGTGTTCGTTTTCAATTTCAGCCCGGTAAATTCATATGAGGGATACTGGCTTACGGTTCCCGGCGAAGGAAAATATAAAACGATCCTTTCTACCGATGAGGGCAGATTCGGCGGATTTGACAGAGTATCTCTTGATTACGTTTACACCGCAGCCAACGACTCTGAAAATAATCCTAAGCTTCAGATATACCTTCCTTCTCGGACGGCGCTGTGCATGAAAAAACTTTGATAACACCGAAAACAGATATGACAGGAGGACAAACGAATTGAAAGGAACTGTATTTGATATTCAGCGCTTTTCCGTTCACGACGGCCCGGGTATCCGCACGACCGTGTTTATGAAAGGCTGTCCTCTTCGCTGCCTGTGGTGTCATAATCCCGAGGGACTTTCACCGAAAAAGCAGCTCAGTTATTACAAAGAAAAGTGTATCGGCTGCGGCAGATGCAATAAGCGGGATTCTCTGTCCGACGCGGAAAACTGTCCTACGAAAGCGCTTTGCGTCTGCGGTAAAGACATCGACGAAGAAGAGGCAACGAAAGCAATCCTTAAAGACGCTGTTTTTTACGGTTCCGACGGAGGCGTCACTTTTTCTGGCGGCGAATGCCTTTTGCAGGCTGATTTCGTCGCAGCGGTCGCAAAACAGATAAAAAATAACGGATTTACGTGTGCGATAGACACTTCAGGGTGCGTTCCGTGGCAGTCATTTGAAAAAACTCTAGATGTGTGCGATATCTATCTTTACGATATCAAATGCGCAGATCCAGCTATCCATAAACGTTTTACGGGCAGGGACAATGCTTTAATCCTTGACAATCTCAAAAAGCTCTCATCCCTCGGCAAAAGGATCTGGATCCGCACTCCGGTCATTCCCGGTTTCAACGACAGTATCGGGGAGATCGAAGCCATAGCGGATATCGTTTCGTCGCTGTCTTCCGTTGAACAGGTCACTCTGATGCCGTATCATTCTTTCGGTGCAGATAAATACACCGCGCTCGGAATGGAATACGGATTTGACATACATAAAAAAATACCGGATGACGACCTGAGATCATTTGAAAAAGTATTTATTGACAGAAATATCAAAATTATCTGAAAGTGAGAGATCAATATGACACGAACAGAATTTCTTAAAGAGCAGACGCTGTCAGGCGCCAATAAATGTCGCAGAACCCCGATGCCTTCCGTTTCTGTTGCAGATGAACCGGTCAGTATCGCCGAAAGAAAAGCGCTCGGTCTGAAATGGATATTCGACAATATGCCAGTCTATATCGGACCGAAAGAACTGATAGTAGGCACCAAAACATTCCTTGCCCCTCTTGACGGCAACGAAGACGGACACGACCTGTTCGCATACAGGCTTTACAATCCTGTCAGATATATTAATGAAAACGATATCGCTCTTTTCGGATGCGATCAGAGTTACAGCAATAAAACCCACTTTACGCCCGACCTTTCGATCATCCTTTCAAAAGGTATCGACGGAATCATCAACAGCGCCCTCGAAAAAGAAAAAGATCCTTCTCTGAAGCCTGTAAACCGTGAATTTCTCTCGAGTGTCGTAATCGCATATTCTGGGCTTAAAAATCTTATCCTTCGTTTTTCCCGCGAGGCAGAGCAGCTTGCGGAAAAGGCAAACGATCCCGAAGAAAAAAATGAGCTTGACGAAATATCGCGTATCTGCAAAAAGATAAGCGGCGGCGTTCCGGATACGTTCCGTGAAGCTGTTCAGCTTTTATGGTTCGCCCATCTCGGCACTATGATAGAAAGCTTCCAGTTTATCAATTACGGAAGACTTGACGTGATCCTCGGCAAATATCTGAAGGACACGCCTCGTACCGAGGCTCAGCAGATAATCGACTGTCTGCTTCTCAAAATGTACGACCAGGTCGACGTTAAAGACCCGTATTACGGAAAATATAACGCTCAGCTCGTTGTCACCCTCGGAGGCGTTCTTGCGAACGGTGAAAGCGCCGTAAATCCCGTAACGATGATGTTCCTTGACGCTGCGGGAAGGATACGTTTGCCCGAACCGGAGTTGAATCTTCGTGTAAACAGCAAAAATCCGCCTGAATTTCTTGAAAAAGCATCGGAACTTACCGTAAACGGATGCAATTTCGTTTCTTATTATAATGATGATCTTTTCGTCGAAAGCCTTATACATATCGGATTGCCTGCAGAAGATGCAAGAGAATACGGATTTGATCTGTGTCAGGATATAAATATACCCGGCAAGGGCGATTTCTGGATCGTTTCCGAGGTTTCTCTCGTCCGTGTTCTTATGGGAATTCTTGAAAAAAGAACCGATTTCAGCTCTTTTGATGAACTGATCAGCACGCTGAAATCCGAGATTGCACACCGCATAAAAATGGCTGTTGAAAGATTCAACACTGCGCAAAAACATGTCCTCACATACGGCAGAGGCGACTATGACGAATATTTTGACGGAATAAAAAACCGTCAGCTTCCTCCTGACAGAGGCGGCAACAGCCCGATGGCTCCTCTCCCTTATCTCAGCGCTCTTTACCACGGATGTATCGAAAATGCATTGGACGTTATATATGAGCCGTATCCGATAAAAGAAAAAGGATTCATCTTCGGAACAGACACCGAATGCGTCAACTCGCTTGCAGCGATCAAAAAAGCCGTTTTTGACGACAAAAAATATACGCTCGCGGAAGTTTATTCCGCATGCAAGTCCGATTATGCCGGCGCAGACGGCGAAGTGATGCGAAATATTCTCTGGAACAGCCCGAAATGGGGCAATGACGATGACTATGTTGACGGTATCGCTAAAGATCTGTTTGAATTCTGCCTTACCGAGTGCGAAAAATATACCACCTACGCAGGCGGCAGAGTTCTCGGAGGCATTCACCAGCCTCATCCCGTTCCGACCGGTTCCGGACTTATGGCTACGCCGGAAGGCCGCAAGGCGGGCATGCCTGTCACAGTTACGCTTACTCCCGAAAACGGAACTATGAAAAACGGACCGACTGCCGCGCTCAGATCAGCCTCAAAGGTCGATCATATGCTTGTTCAGTGGAACTACTGCGTTATGGTCAATTACTTTGCTTCTGTATTCAAAGGCAACGGAGGTTCTGAAATATTCAGAAAACTTCTGACTGCTTATTTCGCCGACGGAGGACTTCAGCATCAGCCTAACGTCCTTGATGTCGAAGCGCTGAAAAAAGCACAGAAAGAACCCGAAAAGTATAAAGATCTTATTGTTCGTATGTGGGGCGTTTCAGCACACTTTGTCGATCTGCCGCGAGCACTACAGGACGAAATGATCGCAAGATTTTCATATTAACGGAAAGACGGGGTCCTCAATGAAAACAATTCTGAAAAACGCTTATGTCGTAAATGTTTTTACGGAAGAGCTTGAAAAAAAAGACGTCGTTATCGAAGACGCGAAGATAGTCGGAGTAGGGGATTACTCCGATGTTCCCGCGGACGTTACCGCAGACCTTACCGGGAAATATATATGTCCCGGCTTTATAGACGGACATATTCATATCGAAAGCACGATGCTCACACCGTATGAGTTTGCAAGAGTATGTGTTCCTCACGGAACTACTGCTGTTATCGCAGACCCTCATGAAATAGCCAACGTTTGCGGAAAAGACGGTATACGCTATATGCTCGAAAAAAGCGAAAACCTCCCGCTTACGGTCTATATAATGCTTCCTTCCTGTGTTCCTGCCACGTCTTTTGATGAGTCCGGGGCAGTTCTTACCGCAGAAGACCTCGAAGAATTCTATTCTCATCCCCGCGTCCTCGGTCTCGCCGAAATGATGGATTATCCCGGGGTTATTTACGGCAACGAAAGCGATCTCAAAAAAATCGAGGCTGCAAAGGCTCACGGCGCCGTCATTAACGGTCATGCCCCGCTTTTATCCGGCCGCGATCTCGATAAATATATATCTGCCGGTATTTACGATGATCACGAGTGCTCTTCGGCAGAAGAAGCAGTCGAACGTATCCGCAAAGGGCAGATGGTCATGATCAGACAGGGCACCGCAGCAAAAAACCTCGTTGATCTTCTTCCTCTTTTCGAAAAACCGTGGTCTGAACGCTGTATGCTCGTTTCGGACGATAAACATCCCGCTGACCTCCTTGAAAGGGGACATATAGACGATGCCGTCAGAATTGCCGTGAAACGCGGAAAATCTCCTTTGACCGCCATTAAAATGGCGTCCTTCAATGCTGCACGTTATTTCGGACTCAAAAATACAGGCGCGGTCGCCCCCGGATATGCCGCCGATCTTATCATCCTTGATGACCTTGACACCGTTTCCGTCAGCAGCGTTTACAAAAACGGCAGACTTGTTGCGAAAAACGGCGAAGCGCTTCCTTTCGAAGTGCCTTCGGCAGATGAAAAGCTCGAAAAGACCGTCCGCCGTTCTTTCGACCTTGATTATCTTAAAGAATCCGATTTCATCATCGCCTGCAATGAAAAACGCGACTGCAATATAATAAAAGCATTCAGACGCAGTATTATTACGGAAAAAGGCGTCGAACAGCTCGATTTTTCAAAAAACAACGGCATAGATACCGATAGGGATATCCTTAAGATCGCAGTGATCGAAAGACATAAACATACGGGACATGTCGGGGTAGCTTTCATCAACGGAATAGGTCTTAAATCAGGCGCTATAGCATCATCTGTCGCTCACGATTCTCACAATCTCATCGTTATAGGAACAAACGAAAAGGATATGACTCTTGCTGCAAACACGGTGATAATGGCCGGAGGAGGCCTGTGCGCTGTTGATAACGGCAGCGTTATAAGCAATATGCCCTTGCCGGTCGCTGGTATCATGAGCGATGCGGATGCGCATACATGCGCGCAGTTGAATCTTTCCATAAAAGAGGCGTCTCACAAGCTCGGCTGCCCGGAAGGTTCCGAACCGTTCATGCGCATGTCATTTATCAGCCTTCCCGTCATTCCTCACATCAAACTCACCACTTTCGGTCTTTTCGACGGAGATTCGTTTTCTCTCATGCCCCTTTTTGCGGATTGAAATCTTTGCATTTTTACTGAAGTCCTCCTTACATAAAGGAGGGCTTCTGCTTTTTTTATTACAATTATATAATATATTCTAAATCACGAACGGTTTTCGACAGGCTGGAGGAGATAAATAATCATAAAAAAATAAACTTTTTTTTAAGAGGCTATTGACAATCCGTGTTATTTATTGTATAATAAATCGTATAATTGAATTAAGCGAATAAAACGCTTAGTCACAAAATCTTATTTGGAGGATTGTACAATGAAAAGAATGATTGCGGTCTTTCTTGCTCTCGTAATGGCGTTTTCTATGTTCGCTCTTGCAGCGTGCGACAAAGAAACACCCACCAACGAATCTGGCAATGAGAACACAGAGACCGAACAGCCCGGCAACGAACCTTCCGAAGAACCTTCCGGAGAACCGGGTAGCGAAACCGAAACACCCGCAGAAGACAATGTTTTCGACGGTGTAGCCGGCAAAGACTACTCCGACGAAGCATCCTATACTTTCCTTGACTTCATCGGCGGCACAACCGGTCTTAACTGGAACCCCCATGCATGGGAAACAAGCGATGACTCTTACGTCCTCGGTTACATTTCCACTGCTCTTTACGATTTTGTACTCAACGAAGACCTTTCCGGTTATACCATCATCCCCGAAGCAGCAGCAGCTCTTCCCGTTGATGTTACCGCTGACTATGTCGGACAGTACGGAATCCAGTCCGGCGAAACAGGCAAAGCCTGGAAAATCGCTCTTAATCCGCTCGTAACCTGGTCCGACGGCACAAAGATCAATGCTGAAACATACGTTTACTCTATGAAACAGCTCCTTGATCCTCTTGCCATCAACAGACGTGCAGACTCTTTCTATTCCGGTGAATTTGAAGTAGTAAATGCAAAAGCATACTTCTATAACGGAAAAGTTTCCTATTCTCTCGCAGGCGACGATGCTGCAAACGCTCTTGCTAACGACAATCTCTACCTTGACCTCGGTTTCTGGGGCATAGTAGGCGCTCCCGATGCTGACGGTAACACAGCTCCTCAGTATGTAAAAGTAACTGATGAAACTCTCTACCGTGACGCTGCTGTCGAAGAAGGCGAAGCAGAAGACTGGGTATCCGCAAAGTATCTTTACGATACATACCTCTCAGCAGGTGCTCCCTACGAAGCATACGCTGCAGATTATCTGTATGTTTCTCAGTCCCTTGCTCCTGTAACATGGGATGAAGTTGGTATCAAAGCTCTTGACGAATACACACTTCTTCTTGTTACTGCTAACCCCATCGCAGAACCTGCATTCTATGTTCCCTACAACCTCAGCTCTCCGTGGCTTGTTAAACAGGATCTTTACGAATCCTGCCAGACATGGTATGATGCAGACGGCAACGTAGTTGAAGCTAATGCAGAAAACGCTGCTTCCATCACAAACACATACTGCACCACAGTTGATAAATCCGTTTCTTATGGTCCTTACGACCTCACATACTATGAGCTCGACAAACAGCTCACCTTCACAAGAAACGACAACTGGTACGGCTACAGCGACGGTAAACACGTTGGTCAGTATCAGACCGATAAGATCTCCTGCCAGGTTATCTCCGAACATAAGACCGCTCTCCAGGCGTTCCTTAACGGCGAAATTGACAGCATCGGTCTTGACTCTACAGACCTTGAGACCTACGCTTCCAGCGACCGTCTCATTTACGAACCGCAGTCCTACACCACAAAGATTTCTTTCAACACCAATAAAGAAAAACTCGAAGCTATCGGCAACAACGCTGTAATCCTTACAATTAAGGAATTCAGACAGGCATTCTCACTCGCTATCGACCGTGAAAAATTCTGCGCTGAATACACCGCAGCTCACGAACCGGGTTACGGACTTCTCAACTATATGTACTGCTATAACCCGTTCACCGGCGAACTTTACCGTGACAGCGAATACGCTAAGAAAGCTATCGTTGATCTTTACAATGTTGAATACGGCGACGGAAAAGCTTACGAAGATCTCGACGAAGCTTACGACTCCATTACCGGTTTCGATCCCGAACAGGCTACCGAACTTATGAAAGTAGCTGCTGAGAAGGCTACAACAGATGGTCTTTGGGATGGTTCTTCCGATATCATCCTCGACTTCAGAGTATACTCTTCCGATGAAATCTACGTTAAGATGTTCAACTTCTTCAACGATTCCATCAAAGCGGTTTGCGTAGGCACACCGTTCGAAGGCAAGATCTCCCTTCAGATGACAGAAGACCCCGATTACTATGAGACGATGTATTCCGGAAACGCTACCATCATCTTCACTACATGGGGCGGCGCTTCTATGTCTCCGTTCACACTTCTTTACCAGTGCTACTGCGATGCAGCAGACGGATCCGGAAACCAGATGGAAGTTGGTTACGAAACCGAAAAAGTTTCAGTTACCCTTACCGTCAGCGGTCAGTCCATCACAGCATCTCTTCAGGACTGGGCTCACTGGTGCAACGGCGATGCAGTTGAAGCTATCGATTCCAAGGTTGGCAAATTTGCCGATCATACTTATCCCGAAAGATGCGAAGTATTCGCAGCTCTCGAAAATACATACCTCGAAAGCTTTGTAACTGCTCCTATTTACTACAGAAACACTGCTGCTCTTCTTACACGTAAAGTTGAGTATGCTACACAGGATTATATCCAGATCGTTGGTTACGGCGGACTCAGATACCTCACCTACAACTACAACGACGAGGAGTGGGCTTCTGTAAAGAGCGGTATCTCTTATTAATTAATCTTATCTGATACTCGCTGAGCCGATTGTCGGCTCCCGAAATAATCTTCGGGCAGTGCACTTTTCGTACTCTGCCCGAAGATTTGATTATATTCAAAACAGTATGGTGCTGACAAAACTGCAATTATTACCGCTTTTGTTCGACCCACACTGTTTTGGATGTAATCAATTTATGAAAACAGAGAAAACTGAATGGAGCTTGTGTAAAATGGTAAAGTATACCATAAAAAGAATTCTGTTGATGATCTTCACATTGTTTGTTATTATGACAATGTGCTTCGTTCTCATTAAGCTTTTGCCGCTTCCCGCAGTAAAAGAGATGGGTAAAGATATCAACATTATATTAATGAAACGCGAACAGATGGGCTACGGCAAACCGTTACTCGTCCAGTATGGTCTGTTCCTTAAAAATATTATCACCAAGTGGGACTGGGGCGTAGGGGAGCAGATGTATGAAACTCTCAGCGTTTGGAGCGTATTGATGCAGAAGCTGCCCTATACCATTATGGTCAACCTTTACTCAATACTTATCGCAATACCTATCGGACTTGCCTTCGGTATCTATGCGGCGCTGAAAAAGAATAAATGGCAGGACCACGTGATTTCTACTGCCGTTATGCTTTTTATATCTGTTCCTTCATATGTTTATGCCTTCCTTGTTCAGTATTTCCTCTGCTTCAAGGCAGGTCTTTTCCCGATAACTATTCCGTCAAGCGAAACAACGTCTCTTCTCAGCTTCAGAATGTTTATCAGTATGATGCCTGCGATCATGTCGCTTGGATTTGGCGTTATTGCCGGACTTGCCAGATACACAAGAGCCGAACTTTCAGAAGTTCTGACGGGCGATTATATGCTTCTCGCCCGCACAAAAGGTCTTACGAAGGCTCAGGCTACGGCACGTCACGCGATGCGTAATGCCATGGTAGTAATTTTACCAATGATAATCGGTGAATTTATCGGTATCATCTCGGGATCGCTTATTATCGAAAAAATATTCGCGATACCCGGTGTCGGTTCTCTCTATATAAGCTCCATCAATCTAAGAGACTACAACTTCTTTATGGCTCTTACGTTCTTTTATACTTTTATAGGTCTTTTCTCCGGTATCGTAATGGATATCAGCTACGGATTTATTGATCCCAGAATCAGAATGGGGGCGAAAAAATAATGCAGAATAACGAATATATGTCTATCCCCAAAGAGAAATTCGAATTTGCTCCCGTTGGTGAAAAGATATACGATAAAAAACTCGAAACAAAACCCATAGGCTATTTCAAAGATGCGTGGATACGCTTCCGCAAAAACAAAAGCTCTGTCGCCGCGGCGATCATAATTATAATTCTTATTCTTTTCGCAATAATCGTTCCTATTTTCTCTCCTTATACGGTTGAACACAGAGACGGTTATTATAAAACGGTTCTTCCTAAATTCGACCTTCTCGCTCCACTCGGCATCTGGGACGGAACGTTCACAAAAACCGATTCCCGCGCCGGCTACCTCTATTACAATGCGATCGGTGAGGAAAGCGGTTACAAAGCAGTCATCGGTGAACCGAAGATCATGAAAGACGCTGAAGGCAACGAATCATACAGGTTTAAAGCCGATTCATACAACATGGTCGGTTATGTATTCCTTAACCTCACTGCGGCCGAATATGCTGCACTTCAGCAATATCAGGATGAAAATGAAATTCAGGTTATTTATCCCATGCCCGAAAACTACAAGACGAATTACACGATCGGCAATGCGGGCGCAAACTTCTGGTATAAACTGAAAAACAACAACGCTACTTCAAGCGGCGAGCCCATGCTCGATAAAAACGGCAATTACATTCCGAATTATATCACTTCATCCAATAAGGAACGCGCAGATTACACAAGTAAAATGCGTATCGCGACCGATACGGGTGCAAACGGAGAATGGTTTGCATATGCAGTAAAGAATCAGACGGGCTATAAGGTTCGTGTTCTTTACCGTGAATATTATATTTATAAAAACGGTCACGAACCGTCATTCCTCTTTGGTACCAATGCATACGGACAGGATATTTTCACCTGCCTTGCCGCCGGTGCGAGACTTTCATTCCTTCTTGCCATCTTTGTTTCCATCATCAATCTCACCATTGGCGCTCTTTACGGATCAGTCGAAGGCTATTACGGCGGTGCGGTAGATATCATTCTTGAACGTGTCAGCGATATTCTTGCATCCGTTCCCTTCATAGTTGTTGTAACACTCTTCAAACTTCATCTTGCCGAAAAAGTAGGCGCACTCCCGTCATTGCTCTTTGCTTTCGTTATGACGGGCTGGGTAGGCATGGCGTCAAGAGTCCGTCTTCAGTTCTATCGTTTCAAAGGACATGAATATATCCTTGCTGCCAGAACTCTGGGTGCAAAAGACGGCAGACTTATGTTCAAGCATATCTTCCCCAACTCGATAGGCACCATAATCACAGGCGCCGTTCTTACTATACCCGGCGTTATATTCTCAGAATCATCTCTTTCATATTTAGGCATCATCAATCTTGAAACTTCAGCTCTTACGTCGGTAGGTACAATGCTTGCTCAGGGACAGGGATATCTGCAAACATTCCCGCACATCATCCTTTTCCCCGCAGTCTTTATCTCCCTTCTTGAAATTTCATTTAACTTATTCGGCAACGGTTTGCGCGATGCGTTCAACCCGTCGCTGCGCGGAGTGGAGGAATAAATTATGGCAAATAAATTGGAAGTCAGAAATTTAAGAATCTCTTTCCGCACTGTTTCAGGAAAACTGCAGGCCGTAAGAGATATTTCATTCGAACTTAAAGACGGCGAAACTCTTGCTATCGTCGGTGAATCCGGCTCCGGCAAATCAGTTACGTCCAAAGCAATACTCGGTATCCTTGCAGGAAACGCTATCATAGACGGCGGAGAAATAATTTATGACGGCAGAGATCTTCTGAAAATACCAGAAGACGAGTTTTATAAGATCCGCGGCGATAAAATCGCAATGATATTCCAGGATCCTCTTTCAAGCCTTAACCCGATCATGCGAGTAGGCAAACAGCTTACCGAGGCAATGATCCTCAAAGGAAAAGCACGTCAGAAAGCCTGCAGAAAAGCCTTTAACGACTACCTTGCGCTTCTCGAAAAAGCCATGATCAAATCTTCTGCGGCAGGCGATCCCGCAAAGGCGAAGAGTATCTCTGAAAAGTGCCGCAATTTCAACACTTTTGAAATTACTCACCTTAAACTTGAAACTGCTTACAATAACGCCACTAACAATGCAAAAGAAGCTATTGACGAAATAGAAAACGCTCTGTTTCTTATCGACAAAAATGCCTTCAAAGACGAGAAAAACATAATCACAAATATCTGCGACCTTTCTCTCGGTTCAATAAACGATTATGTCGTCTGTGAAGATGCCGAAGAACTCCGTGCTCTTGTTTCTTTACTTAAAAAGAACGTTCCAGTAACACTAAAATCCGCTGATTTCAGCGATATGACGGCAAACCTCACACGTCTTAAAGAGATCCTCCAAAAAGCAATTGAGAAAGAAATGCCCAACTTCTTCTCTATGGGCTACTACAATACATTCTCCGGCGAAAAGCTTCCGGATCTTCCTGTAGGCGAACTCAACAAGTTCCTTCGCAGGTATCTTGACGACAATTACATGCTTGAATTCATCGACAACGTTAAAATTGCTCTTAAGGACTCTGCCGAAGAGCATCTTTTAAAGAAAGCGTCGGTAGTCAATGAGCTTAAGGATTCCCTTTCGGTTTTCGGCGGTGAAGAATATGTCCGTTCCGAAATCGATGCACTTACTAACATGCTTGTAAAGAGCGTCCATGAGTCAATCGATCCTCTTGAGATCAACAAGGACAGCGCAGCGCATACGTTTGAATCAAGCCTCAGATCCGCAGTTGACGTATATTTCAAAGGCGAAAAACAGAACGTAGTTGAAACAAAACGTTATGCACGTCAGAAAGCGGCGTATGATAAAAAAGCCGCTAAGACAGGCGGAGAACTTTCATGGAAAGTAACTCCCGCTGCAATCGTTGACCTTCAGCTTGCCAAAGACAATATCTGCAAAATAATTACCCGTCTTTGCGAACATTACGAAGAGCAGCTTGCTAATAAAGATCAGCGTAATTATGACGATGAAGCCGTTGCAGTTATAGACTATCTTAAATTCAACGCCTCAGGCTTTGCAAACAAGGTTACACGCCGCATGGCAAAACTCAGAGCGCTCAAACTTATGGAAGAAGTCGGTATTCCCGAACCCAGAAAGAGATATAAACAATATCCTTTTGAATTCTCCGGCGGTATGAGACAGCGTATCGTTATTGCCATAGCGCTCGCCGCAAATCCGGATATCCTTATCTGTGACGAACCCACAACAGCGCTTGACGTTACCATTCAGGCACAGATACTCGAACTTATAAACAAACTTAAAAAGGAAAGAAATCTTTCCATCATCTTTATTACACACGACCTTGGCGTTGTTGCCAATATGGCTGACAAGATCGCGGTTATGTACGCAGGTAAGATCGTTGAATATGGAACATCAAGAGACGTATTTTACTCTCCGGCACATCCGTATACGTGGGCGCTTCTTTCTTCTATGCCCGACCTCGATACTAACGAAAAACTTGAAGCCATTCCCGGAACTCCGCCGAATATGATTTATCCCCCCGTAGGCGATGCGTTTGCGGAGAGAAACAGATATGCTCTTAAAATCGACTTTGAAAAACAGCCGCCCATGTTCCGCATAAGCGATACTCACAGTGCTGCTACGTGGTTGCTCCATCCCGATGCGCCTCATGTCGATCCGCCCAGAATAGTCACCGAGCGTATTGCAAGAAGCAGAAAAAACGCAGGAGGTGCAAACAATGATTGAAATGAACAAACAGGCAGCGAACACAATCGACGATAATGTTCTTCTCAGAGTTGAAAACCTTTCTCAGCATTTCGGCGATCTCAAAGCAGTAGATAACGTATCATTTGATATTAAAAAAGGCGAGGTTTTCGGGCTTGTCGGCGAGTCAGGCTGCGGAAAAACAACGACAGGCAGATCTATCATCAAGCTTTATAATATCACTTCAGGCAGCATCTATTTTAAAGGTCAGAGAATCGGCGCAGGCACACTTTCTTATAAAAACGCCATTAAAGATGCAAAAAAGAAGTTCAAAGAAGAAGCTGAAGAGCTGAAAAACAGCAATGACAACGACAAATCAGCAATATTAGCTGAAAAGAGAGCAGCCCTTAAATCATTTATTGCAGAACAGAAAAAACAGATAGCATCTGCAAAATACGACAACGCTCACGTCGACCGTGATCTTATCACGCGCATACAGATGATTTTTCAGGACCCGATCGCTTCTCTTGACCCACGTATGACTGTAAGAGAAATAATATCCGAAGGCCTTGTTATAAAAGGCATGAAGGACAAAGAAAAGATAGACGAAATGGTCTATCAGGTTCTTGAAACAGTCGGACTTGTCAGAGAGCACGCAGGCAGATATCCTCACGAGTTCTCAGGCGGACAAAGACAGCGTATAGGTGTTGCACGTTCCGTAATTATGAAACCTGAGCTTATCATCGCAGACGAACCGGTGTCTGCTCTTGACGTTTCGATTCAGGCGCAGGTCATAAATCTTTTAAACGATCTTCGTCATGATCTCGGAATTACCATCCTTTTCGTTGCGCATGACCTTTCTGTTGTTAAGTATTTCTCTGACAGAATCGGCGTTATGTATTTCGGTAAAATGGTAGAACTTGCAGATTCAGACGAGCTTTTCAAGCATCCGCTGCATCCTTACACACGTTCTCTTCTTTCCGCGATCCCTCTTCCTGATCCTGATTACGAAAAGAACAGAAAGCGTCTTACATACGTTCCGCTTCGCGATCACGATTATTCCGTTGAACAGCCAACGTTCAGAGAAGTTTCTCCAAATCATTTTGTTCTTTGTTCAGACAGCGAAGAGGCAAAATATAAGGAAATAATCGGAGGATAACCCCGTGAAGAAAAAACTGCTTCAGTATGGTATCTGTTTCCTCATCGCAGCCGCTATAGCGTTCTGGGTCATGGATTCGGAAGGCATATTCGTTGCAAGTAAACCCGTCGAAATTTCGGCGATCCTCTGTGATGCTTTTTTCGTTCCGGGAATACTTCTTGTAATGATAGGAGCACTTTTATGGATCTCCACAACCGGTCTGTTCGATGCGCTGGGTTATGCTTTTCGCATTGCCGGACATTCTTTACTCCCGTTTCTCATTAAATCAGACAGTAAATCGTTTTACGAATATAAGCTTGAAAAAGATGAAAAACGCGGTAAAACACCGGTTTTTATTCTGATAGTCGGCGCAGTTTTTCTTCTTGCGTCCGCTGTCGCTCTGATAGTCTGGTATAAATTATCATAAAAAAAGACACGGGTTTTCCCGTGTCTTTTTTTGCCCATGTTACTTTAACCATTTCATATCAATAAACCAGTTTTTCAAAAGCCCCGTCCATTGCGCAACGTGCGGCATTCCCGCAGCAACGTCTAGTCCGTGAGGACCGTCCGGGAAAATATGCATTTCATGCAGAATACTATGCTTTCTTAGCGCTGTAGCATAAAGATAGCTGTTTATTACACTGACGCCTCCGTCATTTGATGTGTGCCAGATAAATGCAGTGGGAGTATTATCATCAACAAGCAGATCCGGTGAAAGCTCAGGATGTTCTTTTTCGTCTCCCGTCAGATTCAGGTAGCTTCCCGTATGGCAGCATTCGTCATCCGGATGATGAATGACCGGATAGCAGAGTATCGTGGCGTTCGGCATAAATGAAACGCGGTCTGTTTCGTCAGTGTTCTCATAATCTATTCTGTCTTTATATGTCGAAACGAGCGCTGCAAGATGTCCTCCTGCAGATGAACCCATTACAGCTATCTTGTCGGGATCTATGCCAAACTTTTCCGCATTATGTCTTACATATCTTACCGCGCGGCGGGCGTCGAGCAGGGGAACAGGAAAACGATACGGCGCAACCCTGTATTCGCAGACAAATGCATCCATTCCGATCGAGTTCAGAAATACCGCATAGCCATCGCCTTCTTTGGGCGCCCTGCCTGCATAACCCCCACCGGGAAAGATTACTACCGTTGCATCGGTAGTTTTATTTTTTGCGGGATAGTATTCAAGCACCGGTATTTCACCGTTGACTGCCGGTACCTCATCCCATAAATCCAAAACGGTCATATTCCCTTCCCCCTTATACTTTGTGCTCATGGCTCCAGCTCATATCAAACTCTTTTCCTACGAGCGGGAACGAACGGGTATTTACAAACCCTTTTTCTGTTGCCTCAAATTCCCACGTAGCGTCTCCGTTGTAATAGACATTACCATCTTTTACATACTTAAGCACTTCACGCAGTTTATGTATGTTGTCCCATGCGTGCGCTCCGTAATATCTGTTTGGTACAGATGCAACGGGAGCATGAACCCATTCATACATTTTCGGCAGATTGTTAAAACAGTGATGCGCTACCTGAACCATATCCGCTTTCCACAGCTGAGGATGTCCGTATTTCTCGGTAAAAGCCTCTGTCTCCGCGGATGTGTCTCCAAGCATAATAAACTGTCTGCCGTTTATGGTAAACATTACGATTGTAGAAGTTGCGTTGAAGTCTCTTAGCGGCATAACGTCAAGTGCGTCTGCGTTTATAACGTCCTCGGCGGCAAAAAGAACTTCTACCGTCATGTCAGACAGACAGAATTTCTGACCGGTATGCATTTTAAGCGTTTTAACGTTGGGATAATACTTTAAAACTGCTTCTTTCATGTCGATATATGCGGGAGAAAAACCTCTGCAGAGCGAGCGTGACTGAAAACCGTGCATAACCCTTTCAAGATTGATCTTATCGTGAAAACGTGAAAGAATTCGTGTGCATCCGTCAGTATGATCATCATGTCCGTGAGTAAAATACCAGCAGCTTATCCTGATTTTTCCGTCATCCTGCTTGTCTGCAATGTCAAACATAAAATCAAAAAGCGCATCGTTCGCTTCTTTGCTGTGCTGAAAAACGTATCCTCCGTCCACAACAAACAGACTTCCGTCCGAAAGTCTTATTATATAGATCATTCCGCAGTTTATCGTGTTTATTCCTCCGCCGTTTGCGGGATCGCTGTAAAGACCGTAGGCGTAAAGAAGCGTCTTTCTTCCGCCTTTTTCCGTATATGCAAACTTATCAAGGGAAAGCGAGGAGGGATCTTCAATAATGCGTATCTCTCTTCGCTTTGCCGAAAAATAAGCATGATACTGTTTGAAATTATATTCAAATCCTATGCATCTGTCGTCTGTCAATGTGTTTTCAAGAAATACTCTTCCGTCACTTGCCTTGACTGACTCAACGTATTGATCAAAATCATCTGCATCAACTTCGCATACTATCTGCATTCTTGAATCTTCGTCGGTCGGTCCGGCAGTGTCGTCTTTCAGCATCGGACCTGCGTTGTAAAATCCTTTCGCAATATCCCCGCTTTCCGGCATAGGACAGTCTAAAATCTGATTTTCTCTTTTTTTCATAAGCATTTTCCTTATCTAAGTTGGTTTTCAGATAAATAACACGCAATATTTAATCATCCTGATTTAAAAACCTGATATAGTTATGCCAGTCTTCACGTCCGAAATAATGCCTTCCTCTGCGAAGATGATATCCTATGTCTCCTTCGTGAAAACGGTCTCCCGGCTCGGGAAGTCTGTCAGGGTGAATAAACCCTTCAAGTCCGAGCTTTTGATAGTATGCGTCTGCCGCAACACAGGCAAGATATTCGTTTTTCGGACATGCCCATCCGTCCTCGGCGGCACTCGCAACGTATACTTTATGAGGAGCGTTCGCAGCTATGAGCCAATGCTGGTCAAAGGGAAGCGCGCTGACGTTTTCAGCATATTTATAGTAGTTTTCGCAGAACCAGTATGGGAATACGTCGGTTATATTTTTTATCGTTTCTCCCGTAGTATCTCTTGCCAGAGACGCGCCGCTGCATCCTGAGTCATTAGAAAAAGCACAGTAAAACCGCCTGTCAAGAGCTCCGGCCAGGAGAGCGGTTTTTCCGAGACGCGAGTGCCCCGCCACGCATATCCTTTTGTGGTCAAGCTCCGGCAGCGTTATGGCATAATCCATAACTGCCATAGCAGACCACGCCCAAAGACCGATCTTACCGCAGTCATCACTTTCTCTTTTGCCCTCAGGGTAAATTATACCTGCAAGTTTGTCGGTAAAATCATTATTGTCAGCAGTAATATCCTGATAATATATCGTCATTACGGCATATCCGTTGTCAATGATCTCTTCCGTAGGCTGATATTTATCTGGAATAAGATCTCTGAAATTTATGTGTATAAAGCAGGGGATCGACGTAGAGTTTTTCGGAAAGGCATAATATATGGGAAACGTGAATTCACCCCAATCAGCCTTACAGCAAAGCGAAATCTTTTGAAGAACGGCTTTACCCGCCGCAAAACCTTCATCGTTCTGCTCTACTGTAGCCGTTACGGAATATGGCCTTGAAGGCAAAAATCCGTATTCTTCTTTAAGAAGCATAGATATTATTTCATCTTTTCTGAAACCCGAAGGATCGGGAAGATTATTTATCATTTCCATAGCTTTTTACCTTTCCTGTTATTTTACTATCCAGAAGTCCGATTGAAGCGGCAGATCTTCCGAAGATCTTCCTATCATTACTCTCATCTGTCCCGGTTCAACAGTCCACTGATATTTCGGGTTAAGGGTTCTGAAAGCAAGAGTACCTAGCTCTTTTTCAACAGTTTTTGTCTCTCCCGGTTCAAGATGGACTCTTTCAAATTCCTTCAGCTCCATTCCGGGCTTTACAACAGACGCAAAATAGTCTCTGATGTAAACCTGGCAAACCTCTTCGCCGGCGACCTTACCGGTGTTTGTAATCTTAAACGAAACTTTCAGCGTATCATCTGTCCTGATATGATCATTTGAAAGCTTCAGATCGGAATACTCAAACGTGGTATAGGAAAGACCGAAACCGAAGGGGAAGAGGGGCTTTCTGTCAAATCCCTCAACATATCTCTTGCCGCCCGCAGGCTTTCTGCTGTAATGAACGGGTATCTGTCCGAGCGTTTTCGGGAACGAGCACGAGAGTTTTCCCGAAGGGTTGACGTCCCCGAAGAGAACGTCTGAGATCGCTTTTCCGCCTAATTCGCCTGCAAAGAACGCCTGGACAATCGCAGGGATATGCTCGTTTTCCCACAGAAGTGTCATCGGACGTCCGCTTTGAAGAACAAGAACTATCGGCGTGCCGGTCGCATATATCTCTTTGAGAAAATCAAGCTGCTTTCCGGGCAGATTCAGGTCACAGCGGTCAAAATTCTCGCCTGTTGTTATCTGATCTCTGTCACCGAGCGAGATTACCGCAACGTCAGCACCTTTTACTGCCTCGAGCGCCTCTTTGACGTCAGCAGGTTTGTTCATCCAGCCAAGAATAACCGCTGCGCCGCGCTCATCGTTTCTGTATTCGATTTTTATGTCGTATTTCTTCTTTTCGAAGCGGAAAGGAGCCAGAAGATCCGTTCCTCTCTTGTCTCCCCATGCGTCGATTATCAGATTGCCGTCTATCCAGAGCTTAATGCTGTCCTGACAGTTAAATCCTATAAACGCATCACCTTCAACGTGTGATTCTATAACACCCGTCCATCGCGCCGAGAACTGCGCGTCCACAACTCCCGCAGCCTTTTCTGCAATAAAGCTGAAATCTATCGCTTTATCCTCTCTTGTGAGAACAGGCTCTCCGACAGGTTCTGCAGGATTATTGAAATATTCTCCTGTAAGTTTTACATACCAGTTGTTGGGAATCTTTTTAAGCGTCAGCTCTTTGAAATCGCATCCTTTTGCGTATACGACTTCGGTATCTTTTTCTACGGCTTCTTTTATGGACGAGTAAAGCGTGATCTTGTCGTATCCTTCATCGGAAACGCTGTAATCTCCGAAATTCAGTGTGTTCGCAGAGGGACCAAGAACCGCGATCTTTTTAAGATCTTTTCTCAGAGGAAGAATATTGTTTTCGTTTTTCAGAAGCGTTATCGATTTTGTGGCGATCTTATATGCCAGATCTTTATGTTCCTGGCAGTGCAATACTTTATCCTGCAGGGTTTCGTCAATATACGGGTTATCGAAGAGCCCTAGATCGAATTTAGTTCTCAGCACTCTGCTTACCGCACGGTCAAGAGTTTCAAGAGACAAAAGACCCTTCTTAACATAATCGATTATCGTATTCTGATAAAAATCGTGAGGGAAGTCAAGCAGCTGAACGTCCGTTCCGGCTTCAAGAGCCATTCTTATCGCTTCTTCTCTTGAGTCTGCAACGTTATGGTCGCAGTTGAGCATCGATATTGCGCACATATCCGAACGGACAAATCCTCTCATGCCCCACTGATCGCGCAGAACGTCAGTCAGCAGTTCATGGTCCGAGGGCAGGGGCTGACCGTCTACCGATGCATATGAGCACATTACGTTATATGCTCCGGCATCTTTTACGGCGGCCTCAAAAACCGGCTGACAGTATTCAAATACTTCATGTCTTCCAAGCGCCGCTACTGCACAGTTGAGTCCGCCTACGGGAACACCGTAAGCCGTATAGTGCTTCAGCTCGGAAATAACCTTGTCCGGCCTCGATACGTCGTCTCCCTGAAGTCCTTTGACTATATGATACGCAAATCTTGAAGAAAGATACGTGTCTTCTCCGAAGTTCTCTTCCGTTCTGCCCCATCTGGGTTCTCTTGCAAGGTCGCATACGGGGTTCCACGTTTCCTGGACGCCGCACGCTCTTTCTTCTCTTGCGATAGCTGCGCCCATTTCTTCACCGAGCGACGGATCAAACGTGCATCCGAGGGCTATCTGCTGGGGAAAAACCGTTGCTCCTACGCGTCCGTAGCCGTGAAGAGCTTCCGAACAGAACAATACAGGAATACCGAGTCTTGTGTTTTCAATAACGTAACGCTGAATCTCATTATAAAGCTTTGCCGTGCTTCTTCCTAAGCCGGCAAGTCCGTATGGGTTGTCGCCCATTATCTTCAGCTTTTCGTAATCAGCTTCAAGTTCGCCTGTTTCTTTGTTTTCACTGCAGAAATCGCTTGGTGAATACTGATCTATCTGTCTCGCTTTTTCCTCAAGCGTCATTCTTGAAATAAGATCTGCAATTCGTTCCTTTACCGGAAGCGAACTGTCTTTATATTTTTCCATAATCATCTCTCCTTTTTTTAAATAATATCACAGAATCATAAAGATGTCAAGAAAAAAACAAAAGCTTTGCGATATTATTCCGCAAAGCCCTTATTTCAGTTGTTTTTAATTATATTTTTTGCCCATATCTCAGATTTGAGCATTGGCATGCCTATCATGATTTTTATTATGTCAGAAAACTGAACGATAAAATAGATCATCACTATGCCGAGAGCGGTAAATCTGCAAAGGGTAAACGAAAGAACAACAGGCACGCACCACGTATAAACGCTGTCGAATAAAAACGTTATAAATGTTCTTCCTCCAGAGCGTATCGTAAAATAAGTTACGTGAATGAGCGCATGGATCGGAAGCGATGCACCGGCAATTATCAGAAAATTCGTAGCAAGCGCACGCACTTCGGGCTCGGTATTGTAAATAAGCGGAATCAACGGCGAAAACGCTATAAGAATAAGCCCGATAACCGTGTTTGACACAACGGTAAGAAATATAAGCTTTCTGTCAGTATCTTTTGCTTCTTCAATTTCTCCCGCCCCGAGCTTCTGCCCTACAAGAATACTTACTGCGCTTCCCATCGAGAACATTATTATGCAGAACATACTCCATACCGTTGAAGTGATATTGCTTGCCGCTACAACTGAAAGACCTCTTGTCGAGTAATTCTGATTTACAAAAGTCGTTCCGAGAGACCAGAGCACTTCGTTCATCATCAGCGGCGTTCCCTTTTTCACTATCTTGAGAACGAGGGACGAAGGAACCTTAAGTGATTTATAAACACCTTTGATAAACTGATGTTTTTCGGCGTTTGCATGTGTGTAAACGATAATATATATCATTTCAACAAATCGCGCGATTACCGTGGCGATCGCAGCGCCTACAACACCCATAGGGGGTATAAACAGAAATCCGAATATCAAAACAAGATTCAGAATAAAGTTGACCGCTATCGAAATCACCGAAGCGATCATCGGTGCAACAGTCTCTCCCGTTTCACGCAGCGTGCTCGTATATACCTGCACTATCATGAACGGAAAAAGGCCTATAAGCACAACGAGCATATAATCGGATGCGTAGCGAAGCGTCACCGAGAGATCTATTCCTGCGTTCGCCTCGTTGTCAAGAAACAGCATAATAAGATTATTGCCGAAAACAGAAAAAACGACAAGAGCTATCGCCGTAGTCAGAACTCCGAAAATCGTTTTGAAACGGAAGGTATCTCTTACGCCCTTATGGTCTCCGATACCGAAAAACTGCGCTCCGAATATCGACGCGCCGGAGATACCGCCGAATATAGTAAGGTTGAAAATGAAAATAATCTGGTTAACTATCGCAACACCGCTCATCGGCTCGGTTCCGAGAGAGCCTACCATAACGTTGTCCAGAAGATTAACAACGTTTGTTATTCCCTGCTGAATAACAATCGGAATTACCAGCCTTACAACTTTTCTGTAAAACTCTCTGCCTCCGATATATCTCTTTATAATGTTCATAAAAACACGTTTTCCTCTTGATTTTTTGTCGATAATAAGCTATAATTAAACGGGAGTGTGATAAAATGGCTGAAAACAAACGCAAACTTATGACCGGTACCGAGCTTTCAGACTGCGGTATTCCTTTGCTTGCCATGTATTCGAATCTTTCAACAGAATCCGTACTTGCCAACCATGATCACGGCAATTATTTCGAGATATGCTATCTCAAACGTGGTATGCAGAAATACTGCATAGAAAACAGGGAATACATACTTCACGGCGGCGATGTCTTTATTACTTTACCAAACGAAAAGCATTCATCGGGTAACGATCCTCAGTCCCGAGGTTGTCTTTACTGGATGCAGATTGACAGTTCATGCAAAAACCTCCTCGGACTTGATCCCGTTAGCACGGATGCGCTCCTTAAAAGCTTGTATTCCGTTAAAAAAAGAAAATTTCAGATACGTGACGATACTGCCGCCAAGCTGATAAATGCCTATTGCCTCACAGAAAAAAACGGACCTCTCGATATTATTGCGGCCAAAGCGCTTCTGACGGTTTTTTTATACGAGCTCAGAATCTCCGAGAGTAAGGATGAAGAAAAAAACGTCGTATCAAACCCGATCCTTACAGCAAAACAGTATATAGACGATAACATTAAAGAGCAGCTCAGCCTGTCCAAAATAGCGGACAGGGTAGGGTTCTCGCTTTCTCACTTCAAATATAAGTTCACCAAAGAAACGGGTATGACTCCCGGTGAGTATATCATGCAAAAAAAGATTTACGACTCGGTATCCCTTCTTCTTGAACACTCTCTGACATATATCGCATACGAATACAGTTTCTCTTCTCCGCAGCACTATTCCAAAAATTTCAAAGCTGTGACCGGAATGACGCCGAAAGAATACAGAAACAAGATCAGAACGTCTGGATCATAATAACGGTATTGTTCATCAAAAAAAATGCGGGCTGCAAAAGCAGTCCGCTTTTGCCTTAACCTAATCTCTGTGTTTTTACGGAAAACACAGTATATTTTCTTTCTTTCGTCGGCAGATCGCTGTTTTCGAGATCCGGGCAAACTGGTCTCACGTCCGCTCCGGGTGCGCAACGGCGCGGTTTTGTTCTCAGTAAAAGACGAGAAACGCTGTTTATCTTCTGCATATTTCTCAGCATTCCGGTAAACTGTCCGTCAAGAAAAACCGTAGCCTCGCACTCGAAACAATCCTGTCCAACGCTGATCACGTGCTTTTTCTCGTCAAATTCGTGAAGGAACTGCCTTACGGAAGTGTTTCTCCCGGATAAAGCCCCGTTATCGATATATAATCTTTCGCAGACTGTTCCGTTTTTATCGCAAAGCTCTATTTCGAGCGCCGTGTCGTATTTTTCGCACTGCATCTCAATCTCTGCACGGAATTTTACGCAATCGGGAAAATTCAGCTCAGCATACGCATATTCTGCCGGATCTTTGTCTGTAATGACCATTGTGTTCCCGACCTGCTCGATCTTTGCCCAGCACGACGAATAAACGTTCCAGGGCTCAAGGTATGTATTGTCCGCAAAATCACCGCAAAAAAAGCTGTCAGTGCATGTCTTTACGGGAACAGGTATCCTGCTGACCCAGATATCTTCTTTGTTTACACTGTATGCTATCCATAAAGCATCGACAGGCTTTTCGGGATCGCTTTCGCATATACCGCGGAGATACTGAGGACCGAAATCCTTGTTCAGTCCTTCATATCTTCTCGGAGGTGTTTCTCCAAATACGGAGGACATTCCGTCAAATGATATTCCGTCGTCTGATGTCACGCATACAAGAGGGTATCTGTGTTCACTTGAAATGCTGTTTATATAAAAAATCGCAAATCTGCCGTCTGCCGTTTTTTCTCCCCACGCTTTTGCGCCTGACGTTGCAAACGAACACTCTTTTTTTATCGCCCAGCTATCCCCGTTGTCATATGATATTCCAGTAACGCCGTGCTTCCACAGCGCTGCGACCGTGTTCTTGTTAATGTGATATCTTGTAAAAGCCTGATACGGCTTGTTTTCATTTTTGTGAAAAGCTTCATTATGTGTTTTCAGCGAAACGTATTCGCAGTCGTTGCCATGTTCTTCAGCCCACTGCTGCGTCTCAAATCTGTCGCTAAGAAGCGCTTTGCAGGCGTCTTTGAAACCGTCATCGTCCGATTCGCTGAATTCGGGGAATGGCAGTGATTCTTCTTTCCATCCGGATGAACGCATAACGTAAATAAAAAATATCGGACCGAATCTTCCGTCGGGATACACTTCTCTTACTACGCGGCCAAGCCCGTTTTTCTCCCACGGAACAGCATGATCCGGCGAATACCCGTAAAACCCTGTTGTCAGTAGCCTTCCGTTCGGCGCTGTATAAAATGCGGTTCTTTGGTGCATCACCGCATAAGTGTTTTCCGGAATATGTACTGTCGTGCCGTCACTGCAAACATTGTCTCCGCGGGGTAAAAGCAGTTTCGGAAATACCGTTGCGGGCTTTTCCCAATTTTTCCCGTCTGCCGAACGCGTTATCAGGGAAATCCCGCCCGGTTCATGCTCGTCTTTTGGGTTCGATAAATACTGCACCCAGAAATGTCCGTAAAAATACGTCATATCGGGGGCATGATTATATGTATATCCTTCTCCATCCGCATATTCGGGATGAGCTCTGTTTGCACGAAGGACCTGATAATGCGATACGCCTGCCGTGTGTGGCAGTCCGCCGTCGCTTTTGGAAATATCAGCAAACGAATTTCCTGTATATCTCGGCGTTTCATTTTCCGCCATTTTATATACGACCATTTTTTTTCTCTCCGCAATCACATATATGCAGACATGAGTATCGTCGAAACAGTTTCAAATATATAGATAACAATGAAGAGCCACATCGCCCACGAAGAAAGCGTTGCTGCAACGAGCTTGCCGCCCGAAACCGCTGCGATCTCTCTGTTCGGATTTTCTTTTCTTTCGCGTATCCTTCTTATTATGAAGACTGTCAGTGTAACTATTCCTATAACAACCGTTGCAATATCATATACGGTATAAAGCGTCTCGTATGTTCCTTCGGGTATCCTGCCGTAAAGGACCGTGAAAATGCATGAGATGAAATTGTTGATAAAATGAAGCACTATTCCTATCAGAAGTGTATCGTATTTAACGTAAATGTAACCAAGGAAAAGTCCCATAATAAATGCAAACGGGATCTGCTGGACGGTTGCGTGAACGAGACTGAACGCAAGCGCTGAAAGGATTATCGCGGCGGTTTTGTTGTATTCTTTGATAAGCCCGCATATAATGCCTCTGAAAATGAATTCTTCACATATTGCAGGCATTACGGCGATTACGATAAGATAGAGGCAAAACTGCATCGGCGTCTGCGGGTCGGGCATAAACTCGGACATATCGGGAACGGGAACGCCCAGACCTACGATAAGATCTGTGATCAACTGGGAAAGGTATGAGCCCGCCGTACCTATGCCAAGAAAAATTCCTATAGAAAGCAATACGTCCGTTGCAGGTGCATTTGCTATTTTAACGGTGTCCTTTACTCTTCTGCCGGCTATAACTGCCATAAATACCGATGCGATCGCCGTGAGAAGGGGGTAGAGAAACTGAGGAATTGCAAACGAAAGTAAAAATTCTATATCCCCCGAAATATCCGAGGCTGAAATGCCATATGAAAACAAACTGTATATCACAGTCGGCAAAACGACTATCACCGACAAAACAGGGAATAGGCATAAAATAAGAAAAATGCCCCTCAGCGTTTTTTTATACTTTTTTTCAGGTGTCGCCGGCGAGGCCTCCGCTTTAACTTCGTCTGCGTTCCTTACTATGGCAACCGGCGCTTCCCATGCGGACTGCGCATAAACCTCACTCTGAATGACTTGTGTCGCATCATTTGTGCCTGTATCGTTTTCTGCAACTTCGCTGCCTTCCGTTTCATTGTCATCACAAAATGCGTTTTCGTCTGTCGATATCACTTCGGCATCATTTACGGGATTTTCGTCTGTCATTTCCTCAGCTGCGTCGTTTACTGAATTATCATCTGGATCGATATCTATTACGGATTCGTCTTCGTTCATTTTTTGATCTCCTTTGCCTGTCACATAGGTTTTGCATACTGCCTATTTTATCATATCAGGTGAAAAAAATCAATACTTTATCTTTATTTAATATATTTATTTCACTTCTTCGGGTAATTATGAAGATGGACGCTGCCTGATATTTTTATTTGTGAAACATGTTGACAAATCGGTATAAATGTTGTATAATTATAAATTAAAGAAATAAGTTCCGAAAGGACAGTCGAAATATGCCTATTACGGATTTTCTGGAAAGAAACGCAAAGCTTTATCCGAACGATATCGCTCTTGTAGAGATCAATCCCGATAAAAAACCGTCTCACCCGATTACGTGGAGAGAATACAGCCTTATCGAGTCTGCGCCCGGCGGCAAGTACCGCCGCGAAATGTCATGGCGCGAATTTGACATAAAAGCTAACAGATTTGCAAACCTTTTGCTTACAAGAGGTGTTAAAAAAGGCGATAAAGTCGCTATTTTACTGATGAATTGCCTTGAATGGCTGCCGATCTACTTCGGTATCCTTAAAACGGGCGCCCTCGCAGTTCCCATGAACTACCGATATACGTCAGAAGAGATTAAATACTGTCTTGACCTGGCGGATGTTTCGGTCCTCGTCTTCGGTCCCGAGTTTACCGGAAGAATCGAACAGATAAAAGATTCCATACATGATGTCCGTCATCTTTTCTATGTGGGAAGCGACGTTCCGTCGTTTGCGGACGGTTATGACGAACTCGTTACTTACTGTTCATCCGTTGCTCCTGCTATCGAAATACGCGACGAAGATCTCGGCGCTATCTATTTCTCTTCCGGAACAACCGGCTTTCCGAAAGCGATACTGCACTATCACAGCGCGCTTATCTCTTCATGTGTTACAGAGCAGAACCATCACGGACAGACAAGAAACGACGTCTTTCTCTGCATCCCGCCGCTTTATCATACCGGAGCAAAAATGCACTGGTTCGGAAGCCTGATCTCTGCCTCAAAGGCAATCATCCTTCGCGGCGTGAGCCCTGAGTGGATCCTTCGCACCGTATCGGACGAAGGTGCAACGATCGTCTGGCTTCTTGTTCCGTGGGCGCAGGATATCCTTGACAGTATAGAAAGAGGAGATATAAATCTGGCTGATTATACCACTTCTCAGTGGAGATTGATGCATATCGGTGCTCAGCCTGTTCCGCCAAGCCTGATCCGCCGCTGGAAATCCGTTTTTCCTCATCATCAATATGATACAAACTACGGTCTTTCCGAGTCTATCGGTCCGGGATGCGTTCATCTCGGTGTTGAAAACATCGATAAGGTCGGCTCTATAGGCAAACCTGGCTATCTCTGGCAGGCGAAAGTGGTCAAAGATGACGGAACAGAAGTTTCCGGCGATGAGGTGGGCGAACTTCTTGTCAAAGGCCCCGGCGTAATGAAATGCTACTACAAAAATCCTCAGGCTACAGATGAAGTCCTTAAAAACGGATGGCTTTATACAGGTGATATGGCGCGCGTTGACGATGACGGCTTTATCTGGCTTGTCGACCGCAAGAAGGACGTTATTATTACAGGCGGCGAGAACATTTATCCCGTCCAGATAGAAGATTTCCTCCGCGCATTTGATAAAATCAAGGACGTTGCCGTAATAGGTATTCCCGATAACCGTCTCGGCGAGATCGCCGCAGCTATCATATCCTTGAAGGACAATGTTGAGTGCACGGAGCAGGAGATAAACGACTACTGCACCGCGCTGCCGAGATATAAACGCCCAAGGAAAATAATTTTCGCGGATGTTCCCAGGAATCCTACCGGAAAGATAGAAAAACCGAGGCTTCGCGAACTTTATTGCGGCGGCAGACTCGTTGAAGAACAGATAACAAGATAAACAGAAGGAGTATCGCAAGATACTCCTTCAACTTATATGTCATTCGCCTTTACAGTATTTCTCTCAGCTTATCAAGAAACGCCTCTTCTCCGAATGTGTTTATCTTAAAAAATAATGCCTGACTTCCGCCCGACGTAACGGCGCATAAATGTATCGGTCCTTCGTTATTCTGGAAAAGTGTGACGCTCATACTCAGTCTGTTGCCTCCTAAATAGCTGAATCTTTCAAATACGCGAACGCTGCATCTTGCGCTTCCGGCAACAAAATCGCTTGACGCTTCGAGCGAGGCGGATATACTTCCCTGAAGGATACCCGTTTCGATCTTATTCAGTATCTGATTGAAGTTTCCGCTCAGAGTTTCTTCCAGCTTCGCCATAGTCTCCCTCCGTTTTTACACAACAAATAATCTGAAAATGCCGATCTGTGCTTTGTATCGACAGTTATTTCTCTGTAAGTGACGGTTCATAAACGGTCTCCTGCTTTTCAGAAGATGCGCCGTCACCGTCGTTCTCTTTCGGATGCGGCAGATTCCACTGGAAATGTGCAGCAAGGCATCGTAATACGAATATTACCGCTGCTCCGGACAGCATTGCGGGAATCTGACCGATAACCGACCATAAAATACAGCATATGATCGCTCCAGCTATTGAAGCAAGGGCATATATATGTTTTGTGAAAATATACGGCAGACTGTTCGACAGCACGTCTCTCAGTGCGCCGCCTCCGACTCCCGTGATAACTCCCAGAAATATGTGCATAAGCATACCGCCGTCAGGAACCGCCGAGATCGAGGCGTTTACACCTACAACCGTAAAAATACCGAGTCCGAGAGAGTCCATAACGAGCAGTGTAAGATCGTAGATCCTTCTTTTTTTCGTTACTGCCCGCCTGATCGAAGGGACAAGAAACACAAGCGCAGTCAGCGTTGCAATCCCTGCGTGCAGCGGATTTCTGAATACCGCGGGGATATCCTGGTTTAGAATGATATCTCTTATTAGTCCGCCGCCTACAGCCGTCGTTATCCCGAGAAACACCGTTCCGAAAAGGTCGAGTCTTTTTCTCATCCCGGAAATCACTCCGGAGACCGTAAAAGAAACCGTCCCGAGTATTTCAAGAATGGTTATAACATATGTTTCCATCGCGTATGGCACATCCCGATTAAATTTCTTTTCTATATTGTATCATTTAAAATTCAATTTGTCAATCTCAAAAAAAACCGCTTTTTCGCTTTAACAGAATAATATGTAAAATTTTTTGTAAGAATTATTTTGACTACTTGAATTATCATTCTGTTTGTGATATACTTACACCAAATTTTTGATTTGAACGGAGCGTATTTATGAGTATCAGAATAGGTATTTTCGGTTACGGCAACCTCGGCAGGGGAGTAGAGTGCGCGATTCGTCAGAATCCCGATTTAATTCTCTCCGCTGTTTTCACAAGGCGCGATCCATCTTCCGTTGCTCTCGCAACGCCGGGCGTTCCCGTTGTTTCAGCGTCTGAAGTCGAAAAATATGCCGATAAAATCGACGTTATGATCATCTGCGGCGGAAGCGCTACCGACCTTCCCACCCAGACACCGTATCTTGCAAGGTTTTTCCCGGTTATCGACAGCTTTGATACTCACGCGAAGATACCCGAGCATTTCGCAAACGTAGATGCTGCCGCAAAAGAAACTGGACATACCGCAATAATCTCCGTTGGTTGGGATCCGGGTATGTTCTCTCTTAACCGATTCTACGCTTCATCGATCCTTCCTGATGGCGAGGATTACACATTCTGGGGCAAAGGTGTAAGCCAGGGTCATTCGGATGCGATAAGAAGGATCGACGGAGTTCTTGATGCAAAACAGTATACCATTCCTGTCGAAGAAGCTTTGAACGCCGTCAGAAACGGTTCTGCTCCGAAGCTTACTACACGTCAGAAACACACGCGTGAGTGCTTCGTGGTTGCAAAACCCGGCGCAGATCTTGACAGAATAGAAAAAGAAATAAAAACAATGCCAAACTACTTTGCCGATTACGACACGACGGTCCACTTCATTTCCATGGAAGAGCTTAAACGTGATCACAGCGCGATCCCTCACGGCGGCTTTGTTATCAGAACAGGCAGAACTGGTGCAAACGGCGAGAATAAACATGTTATAGAATACAGCCTTAAACTTGATTCCAATCCCGAGTTTACATCCTCTGTTCTGATTGCATACGCAAGAGCCGTTTTCCGTCTTCAAAACGAGGGCAATTTCGGCTGTAAAACCGTTTTCGACATCCCGCCCGTTTATCTTTCCGCAAAACCCTTGTCGGAAATAATCAAAAATCTTCTGTGATACTCTGTATATTTCCGCTGTTTTTAAATTATCCGCCCGTGCCGACCGACGCAGGGCGGAGAATTACGTTTTTTTTTGCAATTTGTTTATTTTTAACAAAAAAATACAACTATATAAGTGATTTTTTTTTCAATTTAAATTGAAACGGCTATTGACAATATTTGTCGTAAATGCTATAATAATTGCGAAAAGCAGAGAAATGCCGTTGCGAAAACCGAAATTTGAAAAGTTTTCTATGACGGGAGTTCTTTTGTGTATATTTAAAAGAAAGGATGTTCGTTCCTATGAAAAAATTCAAGGCAATAACTGCAGTAATTATGCGGATATTTCAAATTAAATGAGGTCGAACATGAAAAGTATTATTTCCGATATTTGGTCAGGCATTAAAAAATCTCCGTTTCTCTTCTTTTTCATATTTATACAGATCGTTATCACGAGCGTAGTCTTATATTCTATGC
>JAEEJO010000061.1 GCA_016281915.1 Clostridiales bacterium | reverse complement strand
GACGTGCGCATGGTCTATAGCGGCGCGTCTGCGGATCCTTCTTCGCCTTCCGCTTCCGGCAACACTCAGGCGGATACTCCATCCTCTCCGGTGTCCGTGTCTCCGGACATGAAGCGCGCGACGTACGCGATCTCGGATAATTCCCGCCTTGAGTATACCCTCACGTTTAACGGCTTCAAGGAGGAGATCGTCGTCGGCGAATACGACGGAGTTACGGACTACAGCTTCGTCCTGTACACAAACGGCCTCTCGCTTGTCGAATCCATTAAAGCATAACAGTTATGATTCCAATGGTTTATTGTATCCTTGGTATTTCGATTGCAGGTGTTATCGAAATCCAATTAATACTCTTCAATATCAGTTTGTTTTGCAGTTTCATTGTCGTAAACGATGAAATAATAGCATACTTTTTCCTGTTTGATATTGCTTTGATCATTTTTCATGTTATTTTGGGGGTGATAATAAAAATTCAAAAAAGACATAGTGAAAAAGCTTATTCAATTGCTAAGTATGCAGAAAAAATATTTATTTCTCTCATGTGGATCCAAGTATATTATTTTACCTTATTTTCCTGTTTGTTGCAAAGAGATAATCCGCTATTTTGGAAAGTATCGAGCGGGATCGGGATATCCGGTATAATTGGTTTGTGTCTAAGTGTTACTGAAATAGTATTGAATTCGAGAAAGTAAGTCAATTTCAAGATTATTATCATTATCAAATTCGTGAAAAAATGTATCAAGGAAACGGCCTATTGTTTTACACATCCTCTGAAAAAGGTCGTTTTTGCCGATTTTTGACCGTTTTTTGTGCGGTGCGGGTCTTGCAACCATATCAGCAGACGCAAGTCCTGCGAATTTTCCGGAGTATGAATTGATGTTATCAATGAAATGCACTCTCTTGCAGAAGTCGAATCCTTTACCTGCGGCTTCTCCCTCGGTGTTCGGCTGATGATGGAAAGCGTATCAATTCAACTTACAACAGAAGATTAGATGCAAAGCGGGGCTTCGGCTCCGCTTTCTTCATATAAAAATTCAAAAACACCGCCGAAAATCAACTGAAACAGTTGATTTTCGTTTCGGATTGTGCTATAATACACTTGTTGAATTATACCCTCATTCTATGGAGGTCGTGAAATGGCTGTTTCTTACAGAAAACTCTGGCACCTGCTGTTGGACAAAAATCTGAAAAAGATCGATTTGGAACGCAAAGCGGGCATATCTCACTACGCCGTGTTGCAGTTATCAAACGACAAAGACGTTTCAACGGAAGTACTCACGAAGATTTGCGACGCGCTTGACTGCGGGATTGACGATATAGTCGACTTTATTCCGTCGGATAAAAAATCCGCAAAGGAGAATTGATTATGGCTATACCTACCAATATTAAGACTCTGCTGTCGGGCGACGTGGTCGAGTGGGCGCGAATTGAGTTTAAGGAAACGTGGGATCCGGAAGCGTCTCTGAAAACGATATGCGCCTTTGCTAACGATATCGATAACTGGGGCGGCGGATATATCGTTATAGGCGTAAAAAGCGGTAAAGACGGTGCACCTGACGAGCTTGTCGGCGTCTCTCCGTGCAAGATCGACGGTTATCTCAAGGATATGCTCAATAAGTGCAAGCTCATCCGACCGGAGTATATGCCTATTACAGAAGTTGCGGACTACAAAGGTAAGAAGTATATTATCGTCTGGGCACCGGGCGGAAGCGTTCGTCCGTATTCTTCGCCGAAAACAATGTCAAAGGGCGACAAAGAGCGTATTTACTATATTCGCAAGATGTCGAGCACCATTGCTCCATCGCAGGAAGAAATACGCGATTTGTTCGCTCTGGCAAATAATATTCCTTTCGACGATCGCGTCAATCATGAAGCGGAGATTACCGACCTGAATATCACCCTGATCCAGAGCTATCTGAAAGAAATCGGCAGTTCGCTTTACGAATCCTCAAAAAAGATGGATTTCGTCGATCTCTGCAAAAGTATGAATATCGTAAACGCTTTGCCGGAGTACACGAAACCAAAAAATGTCGGACTTATGTTTTTCAGCCTGAATCCGGAACGTTTCTTCCCTTACGCACAGATCGACGTGGTTCAATTTCCGGAAGATCTCGGCGGCGATACCATTATTGAAAAGACCTTCAAAGGACCGTTGCATCAGCAGCTCCGCGAAGCGCTTCAGTTTATTCAGAACAGTATCATTCAGGAAAAAGTCGTCAAGCTTCCCGACGTTGCCGAAGCGAAGAGATTCTTCAACTATCCCTTTGCGGCTATCGAAGAAGCGTTGTCGAACGCCGTATATCACAAGGGCTATGACGTCAGGGAGCCGATTGAAGTTCGCGTGCTACCCGACCGAATCGAGATCGTAAGCCATCCCGGTGCGGACCGTTCCATTACCGACGAAGGGCTGAAAACCTATCATGTTTTCAATCGCCGTTACCGTAACCGGCGCATTGGCGAGTTCTTAAAGGAGATGCACCTGACGGAAGGCAGAAACACCGGGTTCCGCAAAATCCTCAACGCTCTTGAGAAAAATGGTTCGCCGAAACCGATCTTTGAAACCGATCCGGAACGCCTTTCCTTTACAAGCACGATCCTCATTCATTCGGCTTTTTCCGGCGAAAATGACGGAATAAATGACGGAATAAACGACGGAATAAAACTCAATGCTTCCCAACAAAAAATAATCGAATTTATGCGAAAGAATCCGAACTGCACGATAGAGGATTTGGTCGTATACGTTGGCATAAAACAACGTGCTGTCGAGCGCAATATAAGCGCATTGAAGGCTCTTGGACATATTGAACGTGAAGGCTCAAGAAAATCCGGGCGCTGGAGCGTGAAAGTTTAATTCG
>JAEEJO010000060.1 GCA_016281915.1 Clostridiales bacterium | reverse complement strand
GTCTTTTTTATCATCTCATGCAGGGCCGATTCGAAATCTTCCGCCTTTTCGAGTCTGTCCGCGTAGATCCTCAGGCTATCTGCGACGGCACTGTTGAGCATTATGTTCGCGCAGGCTATGCTGTTCGATGAGCCGAGCATGCGAAATTCAAATTTGTTCCCAGTGAAGGCAAATGGAGAAGTCCTGTTGCGGTCTGTCGTATCTCTGTTGAATTTTGGCAGTACGTCAACGCCGAGTTTCATCTGCATCTTTTCCGTTCCCTTATATGGCGTGTCGGACTCGATGGCCTCGAGTACGGCATTCAGCTCGTCGCCGAGAAAGACCGATATCACCGCCGGCGGAGCTTCGTTCGCGCCGAGTCGATGGTCATTTCCGGCAGTAGCGACGGACAGTCTCAAAAGATCCTGATAATCGTCCACCGCCTTGATGACGGCGCAGAGGAACAGCAAAAACTGCGCGTTCTCATAGGGCGTCTCTCCGGGAGACAGCAGATTCTGTCCCTCGCTTGTGGCGATGGACCAGTTGTTGTGCTTACCGCTTCCGTTGACGCCGGCAAAGGGCTTTTCATGAAGCAGACAGACAAGACCGTGCTTGGCGGCGATCTTCTGCATCATTTCCATCGTCAGCTGGTTATGGTCGGTCGCCACGTTGGTTGTGGTATAGATCGGCGCCAGCTCGTGCTGGGCGGGAGCGACCTCGTTATGCTCGGTCTTTGCCGTGATGCCCAGCTTCCAAAGTTCGTCGTTCAGATCCTCCATAAATTCGGCGACCTTAGGTTTGATGGCGCCGAAATAGTGGTCGTCCATCTCCTGCCCCTTCGGCGGCTTGGCGCCGAACAGCGTTCGTCCGGTAAAGCGCAGATCGGGGCGCTTGTCGTACATCTCTTTTGAGATAAGAAAATATTCCTGCTCCGGTCCCACCGAGGAGCGGACGTACTTCGCCGTGGTGTTGCCGAACAAGCGAAGCACGCGCAGCGCCTGCTTATTCAGCGCCTCCATGGAACGCAGAAGCGGCGTCTTTTTGTCAAGCGCGTGTCCGCCGTAGGAGCAGAAAGCGGTGGGGATGCAAAGCGTCTTTCCTTTTATAAACGCGTAAGAGGTGGGGTCCCACGCCGTATAGCCTCTTGCCTCAAAGGTAGCTCGCAATCCGCCCGACGGGAAGGAGGAGGCGTCCGGCTCGCCCTTGATCAGCTCTTTGCCGGAAAACTCCATGATCACGCCGCCGTCCGGGGAGGGGGATATGAAGCTGTCGTGCTTCTCGGCCGTGATGCCGGTCAGCGGCTGGAACCAGTGCGTAAAATGCGTAGCTCCCTTGCTGACCGCCCAATCCTTCATGGCAAGCGCCACGGCGTCTGCAACACTCGCATCAAGGGGTTGTCCCTCATCTATAGTGTGTTTGAGGGATGCGTATGTCTTAGCGGATAACATCGACTTCATTACTCTGTCGTCAAAAACGTTTTCTCCGAAATACTCCGATACCGTTTTCATTATTTTGATCTCCTTTCGGTTTTTACAAAAAAAGGCGCCTTCCATGTAAAATGACATGAAAGACGCCTTTGCCTTCATTTATGAAATTGTGTTGAAAAACGAAAACGCGCCTTTGAACCCTTTAAGTTCAAAGACGCCCTTGCCTTTAATGTTTGCAATTATACACCGTATCTTTTGATTTGTCAAGACCCCTTTATGTAACTTTTTTGTGAAATCCTGCAAAAACGAGCCGAAGCGACGGTTTTGGCTCTTGACAAATACGTTTTAATGGTGTATAATTCAGCGCAATGAGCAAAGACGTTCATTTCCGCACAGATTTTTAGTTTGTGCGAAAATGGGCGTCTTTTCTTTTTATTCAAAAAAATCGAAAGAATGGTGAAACGATATGGTAAGAGAAGGCGATGTGAGGATCCCCTCCGGCTGTGCGATTTCGGCAGTAATATCCAGAACCGGACGCCGCATGACCGGCCGTGCCGTAATCGAGTCAATGAAACCTATGCACGACCGGTCAAACGGTCTCGGCGGCGGCTTTGCGGGATACGGAATCTATCCTGACTATAAGGATTTTTATGCGTTTCATATGTTTTTCGACTGCCGCGATACACGCAAAAAATGCGAGGCGTTCTTAAAGGAATCTTTTGAAGTGGTAAAAGGCGAACTGATTCCGACCCGAAAAATGCCCGAGATCACCGACGAGCCGATTATATGGCGATATTTCGTCACGCCGCTGCGCTCTGTTCTATCTGATCTTCAGCTTGACGAAAAGGAATTTATCGCACGCACCGTTATGAAGATAAATACTGAAATGAACGGCGCATATGTTTTTTCAAGCGGTAAGAATATGGGCACATTCAAAGCTGTCGGTTTTCCGGAGGATGTCGGGATTTTCTATCGCCTTGACGAATATGAAGGTTATTCATGGACTGCGCATGGCCGCTATCCCACGAATACTCCCGGATGGTGGGGCGGAGCCCATCCGTTTACATTGCTTGATTATTCCGTAGTTCACAACGGGGAAATATCATCCTACGACGCCAACCGCCGGTATATCGAGATGTTCGGCTACAAATGCACGCTGCAGACTGACACGGAGGTCATCACTTACATACTGGACTATCTGATCCGCCGGCAGGGACTGACGCTGGCAGAAGCGGCGAACGTCATCGCCGCCCCATTCTGGAGCACGATCGAAAGCAAGCCAGACGAATATGAAAGAGAAAAACTGCGGTATCTGCGCACGGTGTTCCCGAGTCTTCTCATCACCGGACCGTTTTCCATCGTTCTCGGATTTGACGGCGGACTGATGGCTCTGAACGACCGGC
>JAEEJO010000059.1 GCA_016281915.1 Clostridiales bacterium | reverse complement strand
ATCAAATCGTTGCGAAAGCGGCGAGGATTAACGCAAGAACAGTTGGCGGAAGCTATAGGTATTTCTTTTCAGGCCGTTAGTAAATGGGAAAACGGAATTGCGTTGCCGGATATAACCCTGGCACCGGCTTTAGCGAGTTATTTCGGCATCACGATTGATGAACTGTTTGACTACAATCTGAGAGAAACCGAAAAAAAGATTGATACTATTTGCACAGATGCTTTCATGTTCAGAAACGATGATCCGATCAAAAGTCGAACCATTCTTGAAGAAGGGCTGAAAGCCTATCCGGACAATGATATTTTGCTTAATAATCTTCTTTACGTAATAGATTATCAAAACGAACCGGATGAGGTTATCAAAATTGCAAATAAACTAATTGATATGACAACTCATGAGGATGTCAAATACGATGCGTTGCGTTTCCTTGCCGACGCTTATAAACAAAAGGGCGATATGGAGAGCGCCGAGGCAGCCATTGAAATGATTCCTGAAATCTATTTTTCAAAGCTATCGGTCGCAGCATGGATACTGACCGGCAAAAAACAATACGATGCTGCGGAAAAGCAGAAGTGGATAGCTTTTGAAGATCTTCTGCAAATGATGGGCAGAATCGCCGAATATCTGGAAGAAGAGCAGGACTGCGTTGCCGCTCTTACGGAAGCAAAACGTGCTAAGGCGCTCATTGAAGCCATGAAAGACGAGAAAATCATTGAAAAATTCAGTGTATATGTCAAGGAGATAGATGAACAGATTGGCAGACTGTCGGAAAAGCAATCGTAGTGATGCGCTGAGCAATCCCAGCCTTGTATCATTGTTACTTATAAACAGTCTTCTTGACTCTTTAGCTCCGAACCCGTAAACAAACCGCGAGGGACACCTGCTCTATCGCAAGTGTCCCTCGGAGGCTTTTTCTTTTTTATTTTAATTTGACCGGTTTATTTATTATATACAAAATACAAACGCGAAAGGGGAGCAATCATGACTGTTGTTCATCCGTTTGAACCGTTTATCGGCAGTGCGCCGAAAATACTCATACTCGGTTCGTTTCCGTCGGTAAAATCGCGCGAGACCGGCTTTTATTACGGTCACAAACGAAACAGATTCTGGAAAGTTATATCGTCGATAGCCCGCACGGAAGAGCCGCATACAACAGACGAAAAAAAAGCGATGCTCGACAGACTCGGCATCGCCTTGTGGGATACTGTTTATTCGTGCGAGATTACGGGTTCAAGCGACGCCTCAATCAGAAACGTCGTCGCGAACGACATTCGCCCGTTACTTGAAAAATACGGTATAAAGGCAGTTTTTGCAAACGGAGCGACGTCAGGGAAATATTACGCCCGATATATTGAACCTGTCTGCGGAGTCAAAGCAACGGTCCTGCCCTCAACAAGCCCCGCAAACGCCGCATGGAACGAAGAAATGCTCGAAGAGGCGTATTCCGCGATCCTTGAATTTATCTGAAAAGACTTATTGCCGCCCCTGCATAAAACATTATGAAAAGAAACGGCGCAAGCGGATATTTTACGGCTGAAAACGCTATGTTTTCGCCGTTTTTTTTCGTTATGACGTAAGTCGGCAGTATATAAAACAGCAGAGCGGCGATCTCGGCAGCGGCAAGTATCGCAGTCCCCGGAACTATGCCCGATGCGGCAAAAATTATTGCGATCAAAACGATATGGCCCGTATCTGCCGCAACGGAGCCTGTTTTTTTTGCTATGAGATTGATAAGAAGCATCAGTCCCGTTCCGAACACGGCTCCCGAAACGAACGTTAATATCTGCCAAGCCGAAGATTCCGCAACACAGACCGCAGCCGTTCGCAATACAACGCATATTCCGCAAAAAACGAGACCTGCGGCAGGCACGAACCCGTTGAGCGCATCGCATATCGAAACGGTAACTGCGGCGGGTATCATAAGTATAACGAATATATCCGTTGCGGAAATGTCCTTGAGGGCGAAACAGACCCCGACGGCGATTCCGGATATGCCGCAGAGTATATATATAAGGGGAGAGCTCGCTCTGCGTGTCGGACGTGTTTCGGAAAGAAGGCTTTTTCTGTGCAGAGTATTGTAAAACGGGACGGAAACGATTGCCGTCACGGCGCAGAATAACGCGACTGCGATAAAAAGGATAGTTGAATATATCTCTGGAAACGGCATTTTTACACCTTTTGTCCGAAAAAATCGGACCGGATTGTTCTTTTTACGAATTATACCACGGCGGCGGCGATTAGTCAATAGAAATCTTTTGCGGTACTTGACAAAAACATTGCGATGCGGTATAATCAACGGAAAGACGGACAGCTCTGTGAAATCTGACAGTCCGTTACAGATGAGGTTAAGGAATGTATAACAATATACTTGCCACGATCGGCAATACCCCTATGGTAAAAATAAATCATCTCTCTCCGAATCCCGACGTTGAGATTTTCGCGAAACTTGAGGGCTTCAATCCTACCGGCAGTATAAAAGACAGGATCGCCCTGAAAATGGTCGATCAGGCTGAAGCCGAGGGCAAACTCAAACCGGGCGATACCATTATAGAAGCTACTTCGGGTAATACCGGAATAGCTCTTGCGATGATAGGCCGTGTCCGCGGCTATAAGGTCGAAATAGTCATGAGCAGCGCGGTTTCGGTAGAACGACAGAAAATGATTAAGGCTTTCGGCGGAACAGTCATTCTCACCGATCCCACAAAAGGCACCGACGGCGCGATTTGCGAGTGCCGCAGAAGAGTTGAGGCTGACCCTGACAGATATTTCCATCCCGATCAGTTCACGAATATATATAATAAAATGGCGCATTACAGAACTACCGCCGAGGAGATCTGGCACCAGATGGAGGGCAGGATAACGCATTTCGTATCCGCTCTTGGCACCTCGGGAACGATCATGGGCGTTGGCGCGGGACTGAAAGAAAGCGACCCGAGAATAAAGATAATCGAGGCGCAGCCGGTAAAGGGTCACTATATCCAGGGACTTAAAAATATGGAAGAGGCGATCGTTCCGTCGATCTACCGTCCCGAAATGATAGACGAGCATATTATGATAGACACGGAAGAAGCGTTCGCCGTTGCAAGGCGCATCGTTTCGGAAGAGGGAATATTCGTAGGTATGTCGTCGGGCGCTGCAATGCTTGCGGCTATAAAGGTTGCGCAGAGAATAGAAAAAGGGCGCATAGCGGTGATCTTTCCCGACAGAGGAGAAAAGTATCTCAGCACGCAGCTTTTCGGAGTATGAAATGAAAGAGAAATCAAAGGGAACCGGATTCGCAATGAATTTGACGGCCGGCGCGGTCTTTACGGCGCTTGCGGCGGTTCTCTTTTTCTTTGCCGTTAACTCCCCTTCGCTTAACACGTCGCCGGATTTTAATGCCGAAACCCGTGCGCCTGTGTTTGCTGAGGAGGAGCCCGAGCCGGAAGAGGTAAAGACGTATTCCGCCGGGGATTACGAAGGAATAAAGCTTTATTATTCCCCATACGGCAAAAAATGGCATCTGACAAGGGAATGTCAGTATTTGAGAAACAGTGAAGACATTTCTTTTACCGACTATGAAACAGCCGTTTCAATGGGGCTTACGCCGTGTTCGAATTGCGGATATCCCGGTTCGGTAAAAGACTGAAATATAAGTAAGGAGATCGGATCTATGATAACGAACGTGAAAATAACAAAGGGAGCAAGCAACTGGCGTATATACCAGCAAAGAAACGGAAAGGCGACTATCGACCTTGAGGGCGTAAGCATAATAAGCGGCGATGCTCCTGCATGGGTAAGGGTCGTAACGGAATACGACAAATCAACGGTCGTAGACTGGACAAAAGCGGAATATATAGGCAAGACCGAGGATGACGACGGCACGCCGCTCAATAAATTCAAGGTTTCTCTCACGCTTCCTGCCGGCGGACTTTACAGAATAGATACCGCGGTATGGGAAAATCTGACACGCATTGAGTGGAGCTATGTGGGAGAAAAGATATACCATATCGGCGTAGGAGACGTTTTTGTTATCACGGGTCAGTCCAACTCTGCGGGTTACGGACGCGGACCTGCCGTCGATCCGCCTGAATTCGGAGTCCATCTTTGCAAAAACAGCGAAGTATGGACCGTTGCCGCTCACCCCTTCAACGATGCTGAGGATACCAAACACCCCATCAACAGAGAGCCTGCATGCGATAACTCTCCGTATCTCGCATTCGGCAGACTTATGAAAAAAGCGCTCGGATATCCTATCGGCTTTATTCAGGAATCGCTCGGCGGAAGCCCGATCTCACGCTGGAACACTGCCGTAAACGGAGATCTTTACAAAAGCATGATCGAGTCGGTAAAGAGAATTACGGACGGAGATATGCAGGTGGCGGGCATATTGTGGTATCAGGGCTGCTCTGATGCCGACGTAAACAACGATAAGCTGTATTACGACAGATTTGAGCAGATGGTCTCTGATATGAGAAGAGATTTCCGCTCTCCCGATCTTCCGGTATATACGGTTCAGCTTAATAAGGTCCTGAACGGGGAAAACCTGAGCTGGGCAATTATAAGAGAGGCTCAGCGCATGGCGGCAAGGAACATACAGAACGTCTTCGTCGTTCCTGCTTTCGATCTTTCGCTCAACGACGCCATACATAATTCGTCACCGTCAAATATCGTAATAGGCGAACGCCTTGCGCGCGCGGCACTTGAGGGCTATTACAAAAAACCTATCATCGGTTTTGCTCCCGACATCTCTTCTGCCGTCTGCCGCGGCGATATACTCACTCTTTCTTTTGACAATGTCCGTCATTATCTTTCAACTCTCGACGTTCCCGCAGCAGACTGCGGCTTTGTTGTTGAAGATGAAAAAGGCGCGATAGCCTTAACGTATTACAGCAGCGAGGAAAACAGAATAATACTGAAACTTGAAAGAATACCCGAGGGCAAAGCGTGCGTTTCGTTTGCAAAAACAAGCTGCCGCTGCTTCATTCCGCCTGTCGACCTCGGAAGCGGACTTCCCATTCTGACTTTTGACAATATGGAGATCGAATATGTTCAGTAATTCCGAAAAGGGCGAATACAGGGGCTTCAGAAGCGAAAATTTTGTTTTTGAAGGAAAAAACTGCACTGTGGTGTTTCCCGAAAATCCCGTAAAAGGCAATAAATGGATCTGGCGCGCTGAATTTCTCGGAGCATTCGACTCGGTAGATATTGATATGCTTGCGTCAGGATATGCGCTTGCATATGTTTCCGTCAGCGATATGTACGGAGACCCCGGATCTGTAATGATGATGAAGAAATTTCACGGTCATATGGTTTTACACGGATTCTGCGAAAAAACCGTTCTTTTCGGTTTCAGCAGGGGAGGACTTTACGCGTGCAATTTCGCGCTTGCATACCCCGAGGCGGTTGCCGCGCTTTATCTTGACGCTCCCGTTCTCGATATAAAAAGCTGGCCCGGCGGACTCGGAAAGGGAGTTGGCGCGCAGCGTGAATTTGAGGAATGTCTTTCGCTTTACGGACTTGACAGAACAAGCGTTCTTTCCTTCAGGGGAAATCCGGCAGACAGACTTGACGAGCTTCTTTCTCTCGGTATTCCCGTAGCGCTCGTGGCAGGCGACAGCGACCGTGTGGTGCCGTATGACGAAAATGGAGCTTTGCTTGAAAGCGTTTATAAAAAAGGCGGCGGAGATATCCTTTGCATTGTCAAACCCGGCTGCGACCATCATCCTCACAGCCTTTCCGATCCCTCGCCCGTATCTTCGTTCATTCGCGCAAGATACTGACTGAAACAATATAAACAGACATGCCTTTCGGTATGTCTGTTTTTTTACTCGTTTATTGCTTTCAGCAGATTGTCCTTTGCGCGCCTGATGTGCTCGGCAGCTTCCTTTTCCGCCCTGTTTGAGTCGTGAGCGGCTATCGCCTCGTAAATCTTTCTGTGCTCGTCAACCGAAGCCACCGCCCTGCCGGAATATTTCACCGAGATCTCACGCGGCTTCTGGATGTAATTGTGAAACTGTGAAAGTATCTGTTTAAGCGGACGGCTGCCCGAAGCGTTGTAGACCGTCTGATGAAACTGCGAATCTAGATGGCGTATCTGAAGAATATCGTTTTTGCCGACGTAGAATTCCTGAAGTTCAACGATATCGCGAAGTTTTTCAAGCTCCTGCGATGTGATGTTCGCCGCAGCCCATCTTGCCGCGATACCCTCGATCGCCATGCGTATGGTGTATATGTCGTCTATGTCTTTTTCGGAAATGCCTACCACTACCACGCCTTTGTTCGGAACGCTTGTGACGAGTCCTTCAAGTTCAAGCTGGCGCAGCGCTTCTCTGACCGGCGTTCTGCTTACGCCGAGCTGCGTTGACAGCTTCTGCTCGGTAAGGCTGTATCCCGGGGGAAAATCGCCGTCTAGGATCGCCTGCTCTATTTCGCGGAAAACTTTCATATGCAGAGAGCCGGAATCATCGGAGTATATCCTGTTCATCATCTGCCCCCTTATTCTTCGTTTTCAAAAAGGAAGGGCGCATATTCGGTAACAAGCGCAAGCATTTCTCCGTCGCTGATGATAGTCTGGCGGTCAGCCGCATACTGTGCGTCTATCCATTCCTTCATTTTTGCGATATACGGCGCTTTCTTGTCTACCTGCTTGTCTCCCTTGAGCTTGAAGCGCCTGTTTATCCAGAAGGCGATAGCGGCATGACCCGAAACGTTCGAGATTGATACTGCTGCGG
Organism: Clostridiales bacterium; assembly: GCA_016281915.1. Lineage (GTDB taxonomy): Bacteria > Bacillota > Clostridia > Oscillospirales > UBA644 > HGM12619. The sequence continues at coordinate 17,921 of JAEEJO010000059.1, read as the reverse complement.
GACGGTTGAGGATCTTTTCGGTATTGAATATATTGTAGATCTCCTCGTCTTTCAGAAGACCGTCGGCATGAATGCCCGCTCTTGTAACGTTGAAATCTCTGCCTACAAACGGGGTCATGGGAGGAATCTCGTAACCGATCTCTTTTTCGTAGTATTCAGCAAGCTCGGTAATAACGGTAGTGTCCATTCCGTCTGTCGTTCCGCGAAGCTCCGCATATTCCATAACCATAGCTTCAAGCGGAATATTTCCAGTCCTCTCTCCTATGCCGAAAAGCGAGCAGTTAACTGCGGAAGCGCCGTAAAGCCATGCCATGGAAGCGTTTGCGACTGCCTTGTAAAAATCGTTGTGTCCGTGCCATTCAAGCCATTCGGAAGGAACGTCCGAATAAGTGCGAAGACCGTACATTATGCCCGAAACGCTTCTCGGAAGCGCGGTGCCTATATAGGGAACACCGTAGCCCATCGTGTCGCAAGCCCTGATCTTTACGGGTATGCCCGCCTGCTGCGACATCTTCATCAGCTCGTTTGCAAACGGAACGACAAAACCGTAAAAATCGGCTCTCGTTATATCCTCAAAATGGCATCTCGGGCGAAGGCCGGCTTCAAAAGCGTCTGCGACGACCGAAAGATATTTGTCCATCGCCTGACGTCTTGTAAGCTTAAGCTTGTTGTAGATATGGTAGTCTGAGCAGGAAACGAGAATACCCGTTTCCTTTATGCCGATATCTTTTACGAGCTTGAAGTCGTTTTTCGACGCGCGTATCCATGTTGTTATTTCGGGAAATTCATATCCCTTTTCCATGCATTTGTAAAGCGCGTCCCTGTCCTTTTCGCTGTATACGAAAAACTCCGTCTGCCTGAGTATCCCTTTAGGACCGCTCAGACGGTGCATCATATCGAAAATATCGGTTATCTGTTTTACGGTATACGGCGAACGGGACTGCTGTCCGTCGCGGAACGTCGTGTCAGTGATCCAGATGTTTTCGGGCGTCTGCATCGGCACGTGACGGTGGTTGAACGATATCTTCGGTATCTCGTCGTAAGGGTATATATCTCTGTAAAGCTCCGGGCTCTTCAGATCCTGAACTTCATATCGGTAAGTTTCTTCTTCAAGGACGTTTGATTTCTTGTTAAGCTCAAGCATAACGGTCACCTTTTTTGCAATTTTGTATGATTGTATACAATTATACAAAAATACCCCTATTTTGTCAATAGGGGTAAATGTGAATTTTTATTGAATAATTATTCGATTATTGCGTGCATAAATCAATATTTATGCAATCAGATGAAGAATCGACGTTCGAGGAATTCTCTTGCAGGTCTGCATATCGCAAGAAAAATAAGAAAGGCTCCTATGAGAATCAGCGCCGCCATGGGGTAAAACGACCAGCCAAGCATGCTTTCGCCGCCGAACGAAACCGTTATGAGGTATTCGAGCAGGGGCATAAAAAGACCGAGTGCCGCCGCTGCGCCGCCGAAGATATAGAGTCTGCCTTTTTTGATATATCTTGTCAGTGTCACCGTAGCTGTAATGATGACGGCGATAAATGTAGTAACGGGCAGGGCAAACGGGAAAAACCAGTTTCCTCCCGTAACCGAGCAGATATAAAACAGGTAAAGCGCCGCCGCCGCAAAAGAGCATGGAACGAATATCACGGGGTTTGGCGATGAAAACCACGAGGGCAGGATCAGCATAACGTATATAAGCAATACAGCGCCTACAACATATCCTGACCACGTTACCGCAGAGTTGAACCGCAGGTCGCACGCAAGAGTGATGATTATCGGAAACAGCGCGAGCGCGGTAGCAAAGATAGGCAGTCCGAGCGAACGTTTTTCCTTTTTGGGATATTTATTTTTCGGATATGTATATACATCCTCCTTCTGAGGGAAATCAGGGTGATATACACGTGTTTTGCAAAGCGGACAGACTTTTTCGCTGTCAGCCAGCTTAACTCCGCATTTGATACAGTACATTTTTTACTCCTTATCTTGACGAAAGGTTGCTTTCCGCCTCAACGTCTATGCCGAGATCTTTCAGTATCTCGTAAAATCGCACTTCAAGCTCGTTTTCTTTGATATTCCGTATAAAATTCATATAAAGCGTTTCTTTATATGATATTGCGGAACAGTTATAGGGGTTTTTCGCCTGTGCGCCGAGTATAAAATCAGCTCTTTCAACGTATTTATCCATTTCTGCGGGAAGTTTCATAAGACCGAGGTTTGAAAAGTTTATGCAGGATTTTTTCTCTCCCACGGTATCGTAAACCGCTTTCATAACGAAATCTTTGATAAAGAGGGGCATGATCCTTACCGCCATGAGCTTTTCGCTGTTAACGTTCGCGGCGATCTTCATGCTCATTTGCTTTTTCGTTACTTCAAGCCCCATTTTATGATTTACCGCTTCGCATATCTCTTCAAGGGTGTAGTCACCCAGAGCGGGCAGTATTTCGGGCGTTGTATAAAGTGCAAAATTACGGAGCGAACGGCTTTCAAACAGGTTTCTGAGGTTGACGGGAACGAGAACTTTTATCGGTTTTCTTCTTTTCTGACTTGCAACCTTTTCTTTCTGCATCTGCGAAAGCGCCATCATCAGCACCGAACACATGAAAACGGTGAGAGAAACGCCGTATTCGTGCGCTTTGTCGAGCACCTGCTTTGTCTGAAGCCTGAAGCATGTGAGATTGAGAAATCCGTCGTTCTCGGGTGTTCCTTTGATGAGCCATGCGTCGTTTTCTTTTCTGCTCGCGCTGATTTTGCCTGCATATTTTCTGAAACTGTCTTCAAGCTCCTGTTGTGAGGGGTGCTCGAATCTGTCAAGCACGCCGTTTTCGGCGGGGATGAGTTCTCCGTATTTCTGACGGAAATACTCGGCGGTAAGAGTTTTCAGAAAGATCAGGGCTCCCGTGCCGTCGGTGAGTGAATGGAACATTTCAACGGCTATGCGATTTTTATAATAAAGCACTCTGAATGCGCATTTGCGCGTTGCGCGTTTGGACATTTCCGTGAGCGGGTAGCTCTTTTCTTCGTCAACCTGCGGCACCGAAGGCGCAGACTGCAGATAATACCAGAACATTCCCTTTCGCAGTCGCGCGGCTATAGACGGAAAACGTCTGACGGTAACGTCGAGCGCGGACTGAAGAACATTTTTGTCAACGTCGTCTTTCAGGGTTATCGACAGCCTGAAAACGTTGCTCCAGTTTTTTCTTCGCGCTGCCGGATATATTTTTGCGGCGTTGTCAAGCCTGAACCATTTCTGCTTTTTCTGCACGGACATATGTTTATTGAGAAATCTGTTTATTCTCTCAATATCGTCGCGGTCTTCTTCGAGCATATAAACAATATATGCGTGCCAGCGTTCGGGTTTGGAATAAAAAACGCTTTCGCATCCTGCATCAAGAAGCTTCATGTGCATCAGATTTGCATCGCTGAACATTATCTCGTTTTTCGCGGCGAATATTATCGACGGCGGCATTCCGCGAAGGTCTGCAAAAACCGGCGAGACGAGAGGGTCGGTTCTGTTTTCGGTATAGCTTTTCGCAAAAAAATCGAGCTGTTCAGCTGTCATGGACGGATCTTCGCTTATATTCGTCTGATACGAGCTTCCCGAAGCCGTCATATCTGTCCACGGTGATACCGCAACTATCCCGCACGGCATCTGCATGTTTTTTTCGCGCAGTTTAAGACACAGCGCGTAGCAAAGTCCGCCTCCCGCACTCTCGCCTGCAAGCGTTATCCTCGAAGGTGAATACCCTTTTTCGATAAGGTAACTGTAGGCCTCGTAGGCATCGTCAAGAGCTGCGGGATATCTGTTTTCGGGCGCAAGCCTGTAAGCGCAGCAGAAAACTTTCGTTCCGCTTTCCGCAGCCGCAGCACTGCCGAAACCGAGCGCGTAGTCAAGTCCGCCGCATGTGTATCCTCCGCCGTGAAGATAGAGGATCACGCCGTCCCGTCTTTCGTCTTTCGGGATCACCCATGCACCGGTGAAATTTTTAAATTCGTGTTTGTGTATGATTATATCTTTTTTGTTTCTCGCCTTTATTATGTCGCCGATCATGTTCTGCCCGACCCGCATCAGACCGAGAGAACAGCTTTTAAGCAGCGGCGAGAGCGTTTCCATATATGATCTAACGGTTTTAACTGTCAACGTCATTTTGTCTGCCTATCTGTTTGCGTATTTGGTATCAAGTATGGCGGGAACTTTTTTCATGCGGTCAAAGCAGTGTTCAAAAAACATCTTGTATGACTCGCAAAAAAACTGATGACCGCCCGTTTTTGCTATCGGCTCTTTATTTCTTCTGCATCCGGTCCGGCAAAGCTGCCTCCAGACGCATGAGGCGCATTCGCTCTGCTCAACGAACGATTCCGATATGAATTTTTTCGAAATATCGCTTTTTATCATGCTTTCAAGCGAATCGGAGTAAACGTTGCCGAGCAGATATTCATCGAGAACGTAAAAATCGCACGGATAAACGTTTCCGTTTGCTTCAACGGTAACGTTGCATGCGCAGTGTCCCTGTAAAGAGCATATTTCAGGCTGTCTGCCCATAAGAATACCGCACCAGTTGTCAAAATCGCGTATGCTTATGTAGTTTCCTTCGGAAAAATCCCAGAACCACAGGTCGAATGTTCGGCATAAAAACTTGCCGTAGCTTTCCGCCGAAAGCGGAGTAAAATCGCACTGTCCGTCAAATGGGGCTATCTGAGGAATATACTGGATGTATCTCAGACCGTTCTTTTTAAAAAAGTTGTAATTTGCCTCTGCGCGACGCGCTCCCGACTCAGTTACTACCGAAAGTATATTGAAATCCACGTTCTTTTTTGTCAGAAGCTCCGTTGTTTTCTTTACTCGCGAAAACGTCCCTTCACGGCGTGCGTCTACTCTGTTGAGATCGTGACACTCTTTCGTTCCGTCAAGCGAAACGCCGACAAGAAAACCTTTTTTTGCGAACAGATCGGCATAGCTTTCGTCGATAAGCAGTCCGTTTGTCTGGATCCCGTATCTTACATCAGCTCTTTTTTCGGAAAGCTTTTTATCGACGTACCCGGTAAAATCCGAAAAAAAATCAAGACCGCAAAGAGTGGGTTCTCCGCCCTGAAACGCAAAAAATATACTGTCGGCATATTCAAAAGCGCGATCGATAAGCTTATGCGCCGTTTGAGCGGACATTATTCCGTAGCTTTCTATCTCGCGGTTTTCCGCGACGTCGTGATAAAAACAGTATCTGCATCTCATATTGCAAAGCGACGATGCAGGCTTTATCAGAATATTTACGCTTCTCATTTTACTTACCGTCTTTTAACACAAGCACAGAACATATCGCGGCAGCGGCATTCCCCGCGCCGATATCTCCCATTCCTTCGTTCGTTTTCGCCTTTACGCTGACATGATCGGCGTCGATGCCGAGCGCATTTGCGATGTTTTCACGCATTTTACGGATATACGGCGAAAGTTTCGGTCTTTCTATTATGATCGTGGCGTCAATATTTCCGACGGTAAAGCCGTTTTCTTTTACCGTGTCGCCCGTTTTTTTGAGAAGGACCATGCTGTCGGCGTCCTTGTATGCGGGATCGCTGTCAGGAAAATGACTTCCTATATCCCCAAGCGCGCAAGCGCCGAGAAGAGCGTCCGTAACGGCATGTGCAAGAACGTCCGCATCCGAATGCCCGAGAAGACCTTTTTCAAAAGGTATCTCGGTTCCGCCCAGAATAAGCTTTCTGCCTTCGACAAGTCTGTGGCTGTCAAAACCCAATCCTGTTCTCATTGATTTCTCCTTTGCCGTAAATAAAAAGAGTGGGGAGGAGGCAAAGCCCCGCTCCTCACTCTTACGGATCGTTGATCAGTCGTTAGTGTAGGGAAGGATGGCGATCTGACGAGCGCGTTTGATAGCCTCTGTCAACTCACGCTGATGCATAGCGCATGTGGCGGTGATTCTTCTGGGAAGGATCTTGCCTCTTTCGCTTATGAAGCGGCGAAGTTTCGCAACATCTTTATAGTCTATAAAGTCTACTTTATCCGCGCAGAACTGGCAAACTTTCTTTCTGGGCTTCTTTTTGAAGTCTCTGTCTCTGGGCTCGCGCTGTTCACGTGCGGGAGCTGCGTTCTCAACGGGCGCGGTTACGTTATTGTTTTCCATTATAAATACTCCTTTCTGAGATTAGAACGGGAGTTCGTCTTCAATATCCTTGATATCTGCAAAGAACTCCGTATTTACCCTTGAGTCGGGGCCGGAGGAAGGTGCGGACGCCGTATTTGCGGCAGGGGCGGAGGACTGCTGGGAAAAATCGTCGTGATCTCTTGTCTGACCTCTGTCCTGTTTTGTCTCGCCGAACTGAACTTCATCTACTATAACGGTAGTGGACTGGCGGTCGTTGCCGTCTTTGTCTTTATAGTTATCATTCTGCAGAGAACCGAATACGATTATTACGGAACCCTTCCTGAAATATTTGGAAACGAATTCCGCAGTCTGTCTGAAAGCCGTGCAGCGAATGAAATCCGCAGTCGGTCTGTCTTCTCCCTGTCTTGCAAAACGGCGGTTTACCGCAACGGAAAATCTTACGTTGGGAACGCCCGATGCAGACATTTTAAGCTCGGGGTCGGCAGTAAGTCTGCCCATAAGCAGCACTTTGTTGATATTCATTTAAAACTCGTCTCCTTTCCGCTTTTGATTATTTCTTGATTATGATTGAACGAAGAACGCCGTCCGTGATATGATAAACACGGTCGAGTTCTGCGGGGAGCTCTGCGGGACCTTCAAATTCAACGAGGACGTAGTGACCCTCTGTTTCGTAATTGATGGCGTAGGCAAGTCTCCTCTTTCCCCACACGTCAACGTTCTTTATCTCGCCGCCGTTAGCGGTGATAAGAGCCTTGAATTTCTCGGTAGCCGCTTCGATTGCAGCGTCGTCGAGCGATTTTGTGCTGAGGACGAAAATGGACTCATACTTGTTCATTACTTTACACCTCCTTCTGGACTTTCGGGGAAGCGATGCTTCCCAAGGATGAAATCGTTCATTTGCTGCTGATACCGCAGCATATTGCATTTTAGCATAAAACCTTTCGTTTGTCAAGCGGATATTTCTTATTTCGAAAATTTTTTGAAATCGGGGTCAGCGAACGTCTGTCAGATATTGTATTTTTAAAGAATATATGCTATAATGACCATATATTGCACAGTATCGTCCGGGAAAGAAAAAACCGCGGCATATCCAGGCCGCGGCTCCATGGCACCCCCAACGGGAATCGAACCCATAACTAACCCTTAGGAGGGGTTTATTATATCCATTTAACTATGGGGGCGTGTTTTTTTATTCCGCCGTTTTCAGATTATACAATATTTTATACGAAAAATCAAGAGGTTTACAAAAATTTTATGAAATCTCAGAACAGAGCAAAAATAATGATGTTTTTTTCGGGTATAGCCGGAAAATACAATGAGAATCCCGAATATTTCATAGGCGCCGAAGCCGAGTTCGTTTCGGGAGGAAAAAAATATACGGGTACCGTCCGCGAATCGGCGGGAGGATTTGAATATTCGTTTCTGAGCAAGCGGGTTTTCGATACCGCCGAAGCGATGCTTTCCGCTGTCTGCGACGATATGCTGAAATACGATTCCGCCGTCTTTTCTTATATGGAACGCGGAAGGACTACCGTTGTTTCGGCCGATGACAGAAACGTTAAGATAACAAAAAACGAAACGGAAAGCGAATATGTCGATACCGCGCTGCTTCGCGCCAAGGATTATATCATCAATCCTCACCATGCGGGCAAACTGATGCGGGTTTTGGGCTATCTTACCGAAGACGGCAAGATAAAAAACGACAAGATACGCAAATACAACCAGACCGAACGTTTCATTGAGCTTACCTCTTCAATGTTTGACGGTTTTTCGCAGAATGACGAGCTTTGCGTGGTCGACTGCGCATGCGGCAAAAGTTACCTTTCTTTCGTGCTCAATTACTACCTGTGGGAAGTCAAACGAATCAGGGCAAGGTTTATCGGAATAGATATTTCCGAAAACGTCATCGCCGAAAGCCGCAGAATGGCTGAGGAACTTGGTTATAAAAACATGGAATTCATCTGCGAGGATCTCAGGTTCTATAACGGAGAGAAAAGGCCCGATGTCGTCATTTCGCTTCACGCCTGCGATACCGCGACCGACATGGCTCTCGGTTACGCCATAAGAAACGGGGCGAAAAAAATAATCTGCGTTCCGTGCTGCCACAAAGAACTTCTTGACAAATACAGAAAAGACGATCTTGAGCCGATCATAAAACACGGAGTTATGCGGGCGCGCCTTAACGATATTCTGACTGACGGCATACGCATGGCGAAGCTTGAGGCGGAAGGTTACAGTGTCAGCTGCGTTGAATACTGCTCTCCCCTCGATACGCCCAAAAATCTTCTCATTCGCGCCGAAAAGGTGAAAAAAGGCGATATCGCCGCGCAAAAGGCTTACCGCGAGCTGCTTTCCGAGCTCAGGGTAACACCGTCGGTAGAGCTCTATTCGTCTGTTTTCGATCAGACCGATATATAAAAAACCGAAAAAAACGCTTCACTTTTTTTGTTATGCTTGACATTATGATTTAATTATGTTATTATATCAGTAAGCGCATATACATAAAAGCGCTGTTACAGAGAATTTCAAGGAGACTCATATTCTTATGAAAAAAATTATCGTATTTGTCTGCCTCGCCCTTTCTGTTATCTGCATGATCTTTTTTACCGCCGCATGCACGAACGACAACGTAACGGAACCCGACGGACAGGTGCAGGCTGAGCAAAACAACGGCGAAGAGCCTGCCGGAACACCCGATGAAACCGAAAACGCCGATCCCGAAGAACAGACCGACGTTCAGCCCGAGGAACAGTCCGAAGATCCTTCTGAACAGCCTTCGGAAGAAGAACCCGAAGAACCTGCCGAAGAGCCTGCGGAGGAATCCGAAGAACCGGCTGAGGAGCCTGCCGAAGAGGTATCTCTGAACGTCATTCCTCTTCGTATCCCCGATGAAGAACCCGACTGGAACGCAGACTATAACAAGCCGAAAGTCGAATTCGACGCGATCGTTCCCGGTCTTGTGGCACAGAACGTTTACGTAGGCAAAGACGGATGGATGTTTTACGGAGCAACGATAGACGACTACACCGGTAATTACAAATACGGTCCTAACCGCCTTAAATTCATCAGTGACAGATTCGTAGAAAGACTTGAATTCTGCGAAGAAAACGGGATCAAGCTTTATTTCGTCGTTACTCCGAATAAAAACTCCGTATATCCCGAATATATGGCGACCGAAGGCGTTGAAATGGCGGAAACCCGCGGAATCGACGTTGTCCTTGACTATCTCAAAGAAAATTCCGGCGTTACAATCATCGACTGCCGCGACGGACTTTTCGCAGCAAAAGAGGCCCGCCCGGAAGAAAACCTTTATTATAAACTCGACACTCACTGGAACAACCATGGCGGTTTCGCCGCGTATACGCAGATAATGGACGTTATTTCGAAAGACTTCCCGAACGCCGTAACACATACCCGCGACGAATATCAGATCGACTATTTCGACTCTTACATGAAAGATGAGGCGTATTATCTCGGCTGGTATGACACCATTACCGAAGAAGGCCCCGTCTATACTCTCAAAAACGGTACCACCGCGAAAATGACTTACAGAAAAGACAGCGGTCCCTACGGAGAATTCATCCACGCATATATCCACGAAGACGGATACAGAGACAAAACCGATTACTGCAGCTTTGAAAACACCGCTATATCGGATGCTCCGTCGGTATACGTCATCCGCGATTCTTTTGGCATCGCGCTCCTCCCCTTCCTCAAGGAAAGCTTCTCTCAGTCCACGTTCTCATGGACTCTCGGTTTCGATAAAGACGACATTCTCGAAAAGAAGCCCGACATCGTTATCATGCAGGTCGTTGAAAGAAGCCTTGGCGACTTTTTCAATCAGAAAGCATTCAAGTAAAATATAACGTTTTAAGGAGGCCCATAATGAAATACAAAATCGGATTTATCGGCGCCGGCCACATGGCAAAAGCTCTTATTTTCGGCTTTATCAGATCCGGCGCTTACACGAAAAACGATATACTCATTTATGATTCCGATGCGGAAAAGCTTGATAATTACAGACAGGGCGGCTTCAGGACCGCATCATCCGAAACAGAAGTTGTTCTGAATTCAACGTTCGTCTTCCTTGCCGTCCGTCCCGCTGACGTCGTTTCGGTACTCAACACCATTGCACCGTCTATAACCATAGGCAACGTTATTGTATCGGTTGCGGCAGGTATTTCCATAAGCTTTATCAAGAAACTCACACGCCCTGAGTGCAAGATCATAAGGATCATGCCCAATACCGCTTCCGAGGTCGGACTCGGCGCAACGGCTCTTTCATACGATATGCCCGTAACTTATTCCGAGCTTACCGCCGCGCGTGAAATGCTTGAAAGCGTCGGTATAGTTGAGATCCTCCCCGAAGACAAGATGAACGAAGTGATCTCGCTCAACTCGTCGTCTCCGGTTTACGTATATATGCTTGCCCGCGCGATGACTGATGGCGCGAAAAATCAGGGTATAGACGAGGAATCTGCGCGCAGACTTGCCGTTCAGACGATTCTCGGCGCCGCAAAAATGCTCGATTCATCCGAAGACGATATATCAAAGATGATCTCAGACGTATGCACACCCAACGGAACTACCGTAAAAGCTGTAGACTACCTTGAAAAACGCGGTTTTGAACAGGCTATTGCCGATGCGATGCTGACGTGCTCGAAACGCGCAAATCTCATTGAGAAAGAAATCGAACAGTAATATATTCGAAATTTTCATGTCCGAATCGGCTGACAATCGCGTTTTCAGACGTTTACTGTCCGAATAATCGGACAGTCACATAGACATATTGTTGAAAGTATACAAAAATTATACCGTCTTTTATACATTTCTTCGACTTTTCAAAACCGAAAAAATGTGCTATTATATAAAAAGATAAAAATGCTTAATTGCAGATGAACTTAATCACATAAACGGAGGTTAACACTGTGGCAGGATTAGTATTAAAAAACATCGGCAAGGTATACCAGGGCGGCGTTCGCGCTGTTACTGACTTTAACCTTAAGATCAAAGACAAGGAATTCATTATTCTCGTCGGTCCTTCCGGTTGCGGTAAATCCACAACTCTGCGTATGATCGCAGGTCTCGAAGAGATCACCGAAGGCGAACTTTACATCGACGAACGTCTTGTAAACGACATTGCCCCCAAAGACAGAGATATCGCGATGGTTTTCCAGAACTACGCTCTTTATCCTCATATGACCGTTTTTGAGAACATGGCATTCGGTCTTAAACTCCGCAAGGTCTCCAAGGAAGAGATCAAGCGCCGCGTTGACGAAGCAGCAAGAATCCTTGACATCTCACACCTTCTCGACAGACGTCCGAAGGCTCTGTCAGGCGGTCAGCGTCAGCGTGTTGCTCTCGGTCGTGCTATCGTCCGCGAACCGAAAGTATTCCTTCTTGACGAACCTCTTTCAAACCTCGACGCTAAGCTTCGTGCTCAGATGAGAACAGAGCTTTCAAAACTCCATCTCAAACTCGGTACAACCTTTATTTACGTTACCCACGACCAGACCGAAGCTATGACGATGGCTGACCGTATCGTTGTTATGAAAGACGGCTTTATCCAGCAGTGCGATACTCCTCAGCATCTTTACGACGAACCGTGCAACCTCTTCGTTGCAGGCTTTATCGGTTCTCCGCAAATGAACTTTGTTGAAGTTAAACTTACAAAGAGAGGCGAAGACGTATTTGTAAACTTCGCAGACTTTGCAGTTAAGGTTCCCAAAGAAAAGGTTGAAACCGAAAACTACGACAAGCTCATGTCTTACGGCGGCAAGATGGTTATCATGGGTATCCGTCCCGAACATATCCACGACGAAGATATGTATCTTGAAAGACTTCCCGACAGCATCATCACCGCTAACGTTGAAGTTACCGAACTTATGGGTGCAGAAACATATCTGTATCTCGATGTTAAGGATAACAAATTCACCGCTCGCGTTTCACCGAGAACAACGGCAAAACCCGGGGACACCATCAAGATTGCTCTCGATATGTCACATATCCACCTGTTCGATATCGACACCGAACAGACGATCATCAACTGATCTCCGCTTATTGTTAACCCGGATATATTATACTTATGTTATCGATTTTGATCTAACCGAATCCAGCACCTTCCGTTCGGGGTTTACCCGAACGGGTGGGTGCTTGTTGGTTTTTATACGGAAATAATATGCAGATGAACAAAAGTGATCTTAGCCGTATCCCGGAAGAATCCCTCTCAGCCACTGACGAAAAGGCTTTCGCCGAAACGGTAAAAACGTATTCTCCGTATATAGAAAGCGTTGTATCGTCGTTCCCGTCGTATCACCGTGAAGATCTGTATCAGGAAGGTCTTGTGGCGCTCAACGCCGCACTCCGGACTTTTGACGAATCGAAAAACGTTCCGAAAGAAGCATATATCAGGATCTGTGTGAAACGGCGAATCATAGCGGCATACCGCGTTATGAAAAAAAACGATGAGGTCGCGGATATCGATATAAGCGAAATAAGCGATCCGGCTAATATAGAAACGGAAATCGTTGAAAAAGAATACACGGAAAATTTTTTTCAGAATCTTCCCGATAAGCTCTCGGAGCTCGAAAAAAACGTTCTTTCCGAATACCTTACGGATAAAACATACGCTCAGATATCCGAAAAGCTCGGTATAAGCGAAAAAACGGTCGATAACACTCTTTCGCGGATCAAGAGCAAAATAAGAAAATATTTTTTACGCTGATTTATACGCCCAGGAACAGATTCACGTTGAAAATAACGCAATTATTGAACCGGCAACAGCCAAAAACAAGGAAGGCCCCTGAAAGAACCGCTTGCACGGCAGCAGGAAACGGCAGGGTTTCGCTCTTTGCACATCTGGATAAAGTGTGAAGCTGTGTGTGATCAATTCGCTGAACGTTCGACGAATTCGGTGTAACTCCGAATCGGGCACAATATATTCTATTATTTAAGTGAGGTTTCACAAATGTACGAAGACAAAGAATTAGTATGCAAAGACTGCGGCAAAACCTTTATTTTCACTGCAGGCGAACAGGAATTCTATGCAGAAAAAGGTTTCCAGAATGAACCCCAGCGTTGCAAAGAATGCAGAAATGCTAAGAAAAACGCCGGCAAGGGTCCCCGTGAATTCTTTACCGCTACATGCGCATCCTGCGGCGGCGAAGCAAAGGTTCCGTTCCAGCCCAGAGAAGACAGACCTGTATATTGCAGCGAATGCTACGCTAAAATGAAGGCTGCCGAATAATCCTAAACTGAATATTTTTGCCGTGCAAGAAGAATGGACCTTTCCTGTCCGTTCCGTTAATAACAAAGACGCCTCAGGGCGTCTTTTGTTTTTCTTGACTTTCGACAGGATATGTATTATAATTATACGGAAAAGGGGAAGGAAAGCATGAAAAAAATAATTGTTGCGCCGGATTCTTTCAAAGGCTCCCTTTCTGCCGCAAGGGCTTGCGAAGTGATTGCTTCGGCAGTTGAAAAAGCGGGAAACTTTGAAATAATAAAAATACCTGTTGCAGACGGCGGAGAAGGAACTCTTTCAATAGCCGCTTCTCTTGATGGCAGCAGGGTAAAAACAGCCGAGGTCTGCGGTCCGCTCGGCAAAACGGTAAAAGCAGAGTATGTTATCAATAAAAAGACCGCAATAATCGAATCGGCGCAGGCGTGCGGACTTACTCTTCTTTGCGAAACCGAAAAAAAACCGCTTTTTACTACAACCTACGGCGTAGGCCAGCTCGTTCTCTCGGCTCTTGAAGAGGATATCGACACTATAATGATCACGCTTGGCGGATCTTCAACAAACGATTGCGGTATCGGCTTTCTTTCCGCGCTCGGCGTTGAATTTTCAGGCATAAACAATGCGGTTCCGCCTTCGGGAAAAGATCTGTGCGGAATAACGGATATCAATACCGACAAACTTGATTCAAGGCTTAAAAAAGTCAGGATATATGCGCTTTGCGACGTTGAAAATCCGCTTTACGGCAAAAACGGGGCGGCATATGTGTTTGCAAGGCAAAAGGGCGCAGACGAAAAAACGGTTGAGCTTCTCGACAGCGGGCTTGAACGTTTTGCAGCCACAGTGAAGCGAAAAACTGGCAGAGATATCGCTTTTATCAACGGGGCAGGCGCTGCTGGAGGACTTGGAGCCGCGCTTATTTTACTCGGCGCGAAGATCGTAAAAGGCGCGGAAGCAGTTATTTCCGCGGTGGGCTTTGACGAAAAACTTAAAAACGCCGACTACGTTTTTACCGGTGAAGGACGGTTTGACAGACAGAGTTTCATGGGCAAAGCGACCGGAACGGTATATGTCCGAGCATCAAAGGAAAAGATACCCGTTGCGGTGTTTTGCGGAGGATATGATAACGTCGGGAATACGGAAGGACTCAAAACCGTCTGTATCACGCCTGAAGGGCAGAGCACAGACGAAGCCATGAGAAATGCCGAACAAAATCTTTTCGCTGCCGTAACGAGGTTTATAGAAAAGTATTTATGATGCGCCTGCAGACTGCAATGACCGTATAAACAATAATTTCATACCTGTTTTAAGAATTATAAAAGCATCTGTCTGAAAAAAATCAGGCAGATGCTTGTTTATTATTCCATTTTATTCCGGCATTGTCAGCCGAATTTTTCGGTAATCTGCGATTCGCGGAGTTTATTTCGCCTCTATTACAGACAGTAACGCCTGAATAGCCGTCGAGGCAAGCACGTTGTATCCTTCTTCGGTGAAATGCACTCCGTCGCCTGAGAGAAGCTCAGGTTTTTCCGATGACGGGGTATAAAAATCTATTATCGGCAGACCGTATTTTTGTGCGATCGCTTTTACGGCGCAGTTTCGTTTCTTAACGCGGTTATCGCGTTCCTTATCCGCAACATGGGTTGTCAGAACGAGAAATACAGGCGTTCCCTTAAAAGCATCAATAAGAAAACGGACCGTTTTTTCGTAGTGCTCCGGGTATTCCTTTTCGTCGTCAAGATGCCACCCGTGAAGACCGTTGTTGAAAATCACGGCGTTTCTGTAACCTTCCTGAGCGGCAAAGAGACTGAGAGAGTCGCAAAAATAAGGATTATCGACCGCTTTCGAGGTTCCGAAATTGTCAAAATACGCCTTTTGCATACTCAATCTCGTTGCGATATGCCTTGTTCCTACGGATATAGAGTCGCCAATATAAAGAATACGGGTAATGTCGTCTTTTTCAGCGTGCTCTATCCACACATTGTCCCACTCAAACGTTTCGAGTTTATTACGATCGTTTGTGTATTCGTAAGTAAAACTGCTCATCTTCTCGATTTTTTCCTTCTGAATTTATCGCAAAGTCCCGAATAAAGCAATACAAGACCGGCGCTTACAAAAATGCCTCCCATTATATCCGTGAGCCAGTGAACGCCTGAGATAAGACGGCAGATAACCATAAAAACGGTATATACGGTGCAGAAAGTTACCGCCGTTATCCTTAAAGCGCTGCTTCTCAGACGTCTGCCAAGCATAATCGCCGCAGACGGCATTACGGTGAGAACGAGCATCGTTGTTGAAGAGGGGTATGAAGCTTCAAGTGCGCCCTCTATAAGGACCGGTCTGTAATTCACTTCGTATAATTCGAATAAAACAAAAACTATTCCTACCGCGATATAAAGACAGCCCATAAGCAGGATATCCGGATCTACTTTAAAAAGACTTTTTCTTTTTATAAGCTGGACAAGGCCCGCGATCCCGAAGAAAAGGACCGCTATAAACGGAATGATTTCAAGAATATCCGTCAGCTCATAGAGAAACATGTTCTCACCCGTAAGCTCGTGAAATGCTGCGTTTACCGAGGCAAAGCCCACGGATGACTCGAGCGGCCCCACGGGTCTGACGTCAATAAAATGCAGCGTCACGGTGAGAAGCGCGAACAATACAAGAAAACATATGGCCGCAGTTGTTTTTTTATTCATCTTTATACCGCCTTTCGCCTGTTTTTAGTCGATTTTGGGAAGTCTTGCTCTGAATTTTTCCAGTTCCGCATCTGTGGGGATATAGTCGCTCATCTGGCCGTCATGGAATTTTTCGTAGGCGACAAGGTCGAAATATCCTGTTCCGGTAAGACCGAATACGATCGTTTTTTCTTCGCCGGTCTCTTTGCATTTCAGCGCTTCGTTGATCGCTACACGGATAGCGTGGCTGCTTTCGGGCGCGGGAAGGATGCCTTCAACGCGGGCGAATTCTTCTGCTGCTTCAAATACTTTGGTCTGAGTAACGCTTACCGCTTCCATCATACCCTGATCGTAAAGCTCTGAAAGAATGGGGCTCATGCCGTGATAGCGAAGTCCGCCTGCGTGGTTGGGAGCGGGTATAAAGTCGCTGCCGAGTGTATACATCTTAGCAAGAGGACATACCATACCTGTGTCGCAGAAATCGTATGCGTAAACGCCGCGTGTAAAGCTCGGGCAGGAAGCCGGCTCAACGGCGATGATGCGGTAATCTTTTTCTCCGCGAAGTTTTTCGCCCATAAACGGTGAGATAAGTCCGCCAAGGTTAGATCCGCCGCCTGCGCAGCCTATGATGATATCGGGTGTGATGCCGTATTTGTCAAGAGCGGTCTTTGTTTCAACGCCGATAATGCTCTGATGAAGCAATACCTGGTTGAGAACGCTTCCTAAAACGTAGCGGTAGCCGGGGTTTGATACTGCCACTTCAACCGCTTCGCTTATTGCGCAGCCAAGGCTTCCGCCTGTGCCGGGATGTTCTGCAAGAATCTTTTTGCCTATCTGAGTCGTTTCGGAAGGAGACGGAGTAACGGAAGCACCGTATACGCGCATAACTTCGCGGCGGAACGGCTTCTGCTCATAGCTTACTTTAACCATATAAACCTTGCAGTCAAGCTCAAAATAAGAACATGCCATTGAAAGAGCCGTGCCCCACTGACCTGCACCTGTTTCTGTGGTTACGCCCTTCAGTCCCTGCTTCTTTGCATAGTATGCCTGAGCTATGGCTGAATTGAGCTTGTGGCTTCCCGACGTGTTGTTTCCTTCAAATTTATAGTATATCTTTGCCGGTGTGCCGAGCTTCTTTTCAAGACAGTAAGCGCGGACAAGCGGCGACGGACGGTACATTTTATAAAAGTCGCGGATTTCCTGGGGAATGGGGTAGAGGCGCGTTTCGTTGTCAAGTTCCTGTTTGATAAGTTCTTCGCAGAATACCGGAGCAAGATCCTGTGCCGACATCGGCTGATGTGTTGCCGGGTTCATAAGAGGCTCGGGTTTCTTCTTCATATCTGCGCGAATGTTATACCAATATTTGGGCATCTCATTTTCTTCAAGATAGATTTTGTAGGGGATATTTTTGTCTTCCATAGTTGTTTTCGGCGTATCCCGAATAATAACGTTCGGTAAGCGCCTTCTCCTTTCATGATAAATAATTAAATTTCTTTTTGTTTTTTTAATTTTGTCTCTTTACCGAAGAAAAACGGTGATGATTGCTCCTTTCAGATAAACTCGTTATTCTTCAAGGAGATTTTTTTGTAAACAAAAAGTCCTTGACAGAATAATACTACTGTCAAGGACGAATAAATCATTATCCGCGGTGCCACCTTGATTCACGGCATGACCCGTGCGCTTGCAGGATACCTTCATATCCCCGGCATGTAACGTCTGCCCACACGTCGCAGAATACTCTGAACGTCCGTTCATTTGACTGCGCCCTCAGCGGTCCATTTGACAACTTGTTTCTCGTCTGCATCTCACCGCCACAGACTCTCTGTACAGGCATCATTGCCGTTATCTCCGCTTCAACGGTTTAAGGTTTTAAATTGCGGTCATTAT
>JAEEJO010000006.1 GCA_016281915.1 Clostridiales bacterium | reverse complement strand
TTGGAGGCGCGCGCCACGTAGGGATACTCGTCAACGGCAAGAACAACGCGATCTTTTTCGGCAATGTGAAACGCTGCTTCAAGTGCCGATTGAAAAGAACCGTACGAAGCATCGTCACTATTCGTTCCGCTTATATACTCAAGAACGCTTTGGCTGAAATTCTCCAAATTTTGTTTGGCGTTGCTCTCGACGCCTGTAAAATAAATGGCGCGCTTGCCTTCAATAAAGCGTTTGATCAGCTCGGTCTTGCCCACGCGGCGGCGACCGTAAAGAACGACAAACTCAAATTTGCCGGAATCATATAAACTGTTTAGGGAATCAAGTTCCCTCTCTCTGCCGATAAACAAAACAATACCCTCCGTATCAGACTGACAGTAGTATATCACATAATTTCAAAAAAGTCAAGTACGATTCGGCAAATCATACTTGACTTTTTTGTGATGCGATTTTAGCTTTCGTCCATCGTTAGCTCTGCGAAGGGCGCGTCTGTTCCGACGAAGATTTCGTGTGCGAAGCGAGCGCCGAGGCGGAAGCCGGTGATGAAGCTATCGAGACAGTTGGCGTCGAGAAGGTCGGCGGTGACCGAGAGGTACCGCTCGAAGTTCATCCGTTGTTCCTCGGTGAACGACTCGTTCGGTTTAGACTCGAGGTCGCTCTGTTTCTGCGCAAGCTTTTGCACTCGGCTACCCGGGCGGATGGCGCGCTGGCAAGGCGTTAGATTTCCGTAGTACAGATCTTTCAATATGTTCGGCATGGGGTTTCCTCCTGTACTTTTCTTATGATCCTCGGAGGAAAAATGCGCGCAGGTGCCGTGAATACTTGATTTTGATTGGGGTTTAGTCAAATCCGTTATCTCCACTCGGACCAAAAAAGCAGGCACACCGTTCGGTGTGCCCGCTTTTTTCATTCCAGGAGGTGGATTTGTCCCCATTATCTCCGGGTATGAGACCGACGAGCGGAGCTCGTTGGGGCACGGGGGACAAAAACGCCACGTTGTGGCGTTTTTGTGCGCCGGGCTGTGCAGACGCCCGGTTTTTGCCAAGCCGAACGGCGCGGGCAACACCGTCGGCGTCAAACCGGCTTTCGGCGCCCCGCCGCCGAAAGATAACCCGGAGGTCATGTGGTAGGGGTTCCATCCCCGCAACCATACCACTTTAGCGATTTAAAGTGATGAATTTTTGCTTTGGGAGATGTTTTTTTTGATCATTCTTTTGACATAACAGCAATATTTATCGAAAAGTTGCGTCGGATATGACGTAACTTTTTTCTTTTTCGTATTGACATATGCGTTTTTGCGTGCTATAATATCGTAAAGTAGCGTCGGGTTAGACGATAGTGTGAGGTATAGATATGATTCAAAGAGATTTATATTTGAGCCGAATAATAAAATCCATGTGGAATGGCGAAGTGAAAGTAATAACCGGTATTCGCAGATGCGGCAAGTCTGTGCTGCTGTTTGATTTGTTTTATGACTATCTTATCGAACAGGGAATTGCCGAAGATCAAATCATGAAAATTGAGCTTGATCAAAGAAAAAATTATAAATACAGAAACCCGATCACTCTCTGCGAATATGTCGAATCCGTTGTAAAAGCCAACAAAAACAAAAAGTATTATCTTTTCATAGATGAAGTACAACAAACCATTAAAGTCGTTGACAAAGAAAATGGCGGAATCGAAGTTACTATATACGATATGCTGAACGAGCTTAAATCGTATGATAATCTGGATGTTTACGTAACCGGAAGCAATTCAAAAGGACTGTCAAAGGATATTGCAACCGAGTTCCGCGGCAGGGCTACGCAAATACGCGTTTATCCATTATCTTTTGCCGAATACTATTCCGCAGTCGGCGGTGATGAAAGGCGCGCGCTTGATGACTATATGCTCTACGGCGGACTTCCGAAAATCGTATCGCAGCCGGACGACAGAGAGAAGAAAATGTATCTGCCAGAACTGTTCGAAGAAGTCTATATCAAAGACATAGTTGAACGAAACAAAATTGAACGAGAGGATATTCTGAATGATATCCTTGACTATATTGCCTCGCAGATTGGATCTCTTACCAATCCGACAAATATAGCAAACGCGCTTACAAGTATCAAAAATGAAAATGTCAATTCTGCTCTGGTGTCATCGTATATAAAGCATATTACTGACTCTTTCCTTGTAGATGAAGCTCGCCGGTATGACATTAAGGGTAAGACCTATTTCAAATATCCGAACAAATATTACTATACTGACATTGGGCTCCGCAACGCGCGGCTGAATTATCGGCAGTTTGATCCCGGACATATTATGGAAAACATCATTTATAATGAATTGATACGCCGTGGTTGGTCGGTCGACGTCGGTGTTGTGGCAGACAGATCCGATAATCGAAATGTTCAGAAAGAAATCGATTTTGTGGTAAACGACGCAGACCGAAGAATATATATTCAATCGGCGTTACGGATCGAAACCGAGGGAAAAGGCAACGCCGAACTGCAATCGTTGCTTCTGACAAAGGATTTCTTCAAAAAGATTGTGATTAGGCAGGATGTTCCGCATTCGTATTATGATGATAACGGTATTTATCATGTGAATCTTATTGATTTTCTTTTAGAAAAAGTTGAGTTGTTTTAAAAGCGAAAATTTTAAAACTCCTACTTTGCGTTCTCATTGTACCGCAAAGGAGGAGTTTTATTAATTATGCGATTGTTTATGATTAATAAAAGAAAACGCACTTAAATGATAACAACAGAATAGTCTGTCCCTTTGTAAAATAAGCTATAGCTTTTAACTTTTTTCAGAAAATGCTTAAGTACGAACCATTTGATTTGAATAAGATTGTCGGGCAAACCTCCTTGGCTATAATCGGTTTAAGTGTGTTGTCCGGGATTTCCGACTCAATAGCGAATGCATTGACGGAAAGTCCTGAAGACGATCTCAGACTGTCGATCATATCTAAAATATGGTATATGGCCTCAAGTATTTCGGGATCTTTCTCTCTCATTCTTTCCTCCTTGAGGGCCGATTAACACCGAGCTTATGGCGCGTCATGCGGACCCATGGTATTCTTGGTATTCTTGACGCCAAAAATCCTTTTTTCTTCGCTTTTCTCGCTTTTTCATCGTTTTTCAGGCTGAATCAAGAATACCGGGCCTGTCCTTGTTTGGTATTCTTGATATGGTATCCTTGCATCCTTGGTCTGATCATATCTCTTTCTTTTTCCTTCCTCTTATGCTCGGCAACGGCGTTACTTTTTCCTCGATAACTATACCGCCGCCGAATATTATTTCAGCCTTTCCGTCCGGGAATACTTTTACGCACTCGATTGTCTGCCGCACTATCGTGTCATCATATTCTTTCATTCCGTTTTGGAGACTTTCCACTTTCTCCGAAATCTGCCTGACACGGGCTTCGGATCCTTCGTCCGCTTCCATGGCAGCTTTAATCGTTTCGATCTGTGAGTTCAGCTGTTCGATCTCATCGGATATTTCCTTGAATTCCGCGTCTTTTGAATTGACATCACCGCCGTCAGCGACGGTTTCGTTCACCAGATCCATCATTTTGCGGTTAAGGGCGTCTATACGACGGCTGAGGAGGTCGATTTTTTCCGTTCCCCCGCTCATTCCCAGAGCCTCGTTCAGTGAAACCTTCAGGAGTGTTTTGTACGTTCCGGTGTCTTCCCTGTATAGCCGGTTTACCGCCCGGACAATCGCGTCATGCAGTTCGTTTTCGGGAACAGAGGGGCTGCATTTGCAATACTTGCTTCCGTTCTCAAGCCTGTTTGTACAGCGCCAGACAACCTGTGAGTTGCCACCGCGCCTCCATGTGCACCGGCGGAATCTGGATCCGCACTCTCCGCAGTGTACGATTTCCGAAAGCGCATATCTCGAATATTTGCTTTGAACCGTCATTGCCTTTTTCCGCGCTGACAGCGGGATGGAGTTTCTTTTGATCAGTTCCTCCTGCGCTTTGTTGAAGTCCTCCCTGGATACGATCGGCTCGTGGCAGTTATGCACAAAATACATCGGAGCTTCTCCGGTGTTCTTCTTCTGCGCCTTCGATATACAGTCGATCGTAACAGTTTTCTGCAGTATGGCGTCGCCGCAGTATTTCTCGTTACGAAGGATGTTCTGGATGGTGGAAACTGACCATTTCTGCTTTCCGCACTTTGTTTCAACACCGTTTTCAAGCAGCTTGTCACGTATCTCGCGTAATGTTAAACCTGCTATAAACATCGTGAAAATGCTGCGGATGATATCTGCTTCTTCCGGCACTATCTCCGGCTGTCCGTCAGCGCCTTTGCGGTATCCGACGAGCTTATTGTAGTTATACTGGACCTTTCCTTCTTCAAAGTTCTTTCTGATCGCCCAGGTAATGTTTTTTGACATGCTTTCCGATTCCGACTGAGCAAACCCGGCGTAGATGACCAGATACAGTTCGCTGTCCGTTTTTAGCGTGTCTATGTTCTGCTCTTCGAATATGATTCCGATGCCTCGAGCTTTCAGCATGCGGACATATTCAAGGCACTCGACGGTGTTCCTGGCAAATCTGGAGACTGATTTTGTGATGATATAGTCGATCTTTCCGTTCAGGCAGTCCTTGATCATGCGGTTGAACTCGTCTCGGTGCTTGACCTGGGTACCGCTTATGCCTTCGTCGGCGTAGATCCCCGCAAGACACCATTCTTTGTTTGCAAGGATCATTTCGGTGTATACCTTTTTCTGAGTGTTGTAGCTGGTGAGCTGCTCTTCAGAATCTGTAGATACGCGACAGTATGCTGCAACGCGTTTCTGCTGATACTTGTCCTTGTCAACCAGGAACTTATTCTTCGGCGGGATAACCGTAACCGTCTTTTTCGGTATCTTCCTTACTTCCATCCTTTCCTCCGATCTTTATGTTGTTTTTAGTTATGATCTGTATGTCGCCTTCACCCAGCCGCACGGACAGCACCAGCTCGCTGAACAATCCCGGATCGAATCCGTCCCTTATCTCGACGCGCCGTATCTTCCTTTTTAGCTCCTCGGTCGCGTGCGCTGACGCCGGATCGAGTCTGGAGTACGATTCGGCAGCGATCGCGTCAATGAGCCGGGCCACTTTCTCTTCGTCGGTGATACCTTCGGAAATCTCGGACTCGAGATCCTCCTGCAGCCTGGATTTGGCTTCGTCATTCTTTCCGTCATTTTCCACGGGATCAAGCAGTCCGACCTTTTTTCAGAGTATGGCACTCCGGCATGGGTGAGCCGTTCGGCAATCTCTTTCAGGGTGGCGCCGTTGACGTAATCCTCGTAGATGTTCCGGATAACGTTCGCCTCGTTCTGTTCGATGACCAGCTTTCCGTTCCTCATCGTGTACCCGAAGGGTATATATCTGTTCTTCTTCATGTTCTTTCTCCTCACAGCGGTTCGGTAAACCTCAGTCCGCCTTTTACCGTGAATTCAACGTTATCCTTTCCGTCAATTGTGACTCTTTCAACGATGCTGTCAAAAAGTGATTTTTTGAATGATCCGAGCGGTTCGGCAAGAGATGAGATCACGCTGTCAAGTTCCTTCAGCCCAGCCAGCTTGTCGTCCAGGGCAGAAGTGAGCATTTCGCTTCTGTCTCTTTTCAGCTCTGATATCTTCTGAGTCAGTTCCCGCGACTGCATATGATAAACCTCGGTCGCGAGGTATCCCTTCGAGTTGAGCTGTTCGAGCATCAGAAGCTTGGAGTTCAGATCTGCAATTTGACGGCTCGCGTCGAACGCCTGTCCATTGCCGCGTCTGCCGGCGTTTTTAGCCTCCTCGAGCAGAGCGATGCTCTTTGAAATTATGCTCTCTTTTCCGAACCGGAGCTTGTTCACCATGGTTATGAAGGCATCTTCGATCCGTTCCTGCCGGATGTAGTGCGACGGGCACAGCTCTCTGCCTTCGAGATGCTTCGCGCACGCCCAGTAGACCGCGCCGTTCGATTTTTTTCTATTGAAGAAGCAGCCGCATTCACAGCATATGATTTTCCCGCTGAAGACACGTTCTTCAGGTTCAGCCGTCTCGCCAGTGACGATTTTCTCGCGCCTTGCCTTCATGATTTCGTTTGCTCGGTCGAAGATCTCCCTTGGGACGATTCCTTCGTGAGAACCCTCGATATAGAACCGGTCTTCTTCTCCGTAGTTTCGCTTCTGTCTGTACGGCAGCACGTCGGTATGATATGTTTTTTGGCAGAGGTAATCGCCCTTGTACTTCTCGTTTTTCAGAATATACTTGATCGCGGTAGACTTCCACGTGTTATTTTCTCTGCTCGGAATTCCTTCTTCATTCAGCGTACGTGCTATTTCATGTGTTGATTTTCCTGAAAGGTAGGCTGAAAAGATACGTTCAACTGTTTCTGCTTCCGGATCGTATCTGACAAGCGTTCTGTCGATCAGCCTGAATCCGTATGGTGCGTTTCCGTCTATGAAGTCCCCGTCCGCCATACGCTTTTTGTTCGCGTTTCGCAGACGGATTGACGTCTCAACGGATTCTTCCTCGGCTATGGCCGCGAACGTGTTGAGAAGCATCTCGTCGCCCATGGACAGGGTATAGATGCCTTCCTTTTCAAACTGAACGCCGACTCCGAGGATTTTCAGCTTTCTTACGAACTCCAGCGCTTCCTTGACGTTTCTCGCGAATCTTGAGACCGACTTTGTTATGATCCGGTCGATCTTCCGTTTCTCACACATACTGATCATCCGCTGAAACTCTGGCCTTTTGTTCGCGCTTGTTCCGCTGATTCCCTCGTCCGCGAAGATGTCCACCATCTCCCAGTCATAAACCTTGCCGCATCTCACAACAGAGACAGACGTTTCACCGTCTCCGAGGAATCCGTCCACTTCTTTTTCTTCAAACGTTTCGTACCCGATCGCCAGGCCGAGATAGTCTGTCGCGAAGCCTTCGATATCAACGCACAGGGAATTGTTCGGATGTTCGGTATAAAACCGGTCGATGAGAGATTCGCCGAGCTCATCGATCGCTATGTTTGATAAGTGCTGATGCATTCATGATCTCCTCCGTCAGTGTGATTCGGAACAACGTACCAACCTGCGTCATCCCTGTAGATATATTTCTCCGCACTACCGATGAGAATCGTGTAGCGAATTCCTTCAAGTCCTTCTTCGTAAGAGCGGTTTGTATGGAGAACCTTGTCGACCGTCCAGCTTTTACCGTCGGACCAGTATATTCTGAGCGGCTTTTCAGCTCCGCTCCTGGACATTCTGCAGTCCACAGTAACATACAGTTTCTTCACCTTTTATCGTGTCTCCCGTTATATAAAGCTTTGAACAACCTTGCGTCTGCCTCTTTCGATATCCTTGGCAGTTATTTTCTCCTTGGGGTAAACGTACCACCCCATTTTGTCTTTATATATGTACGTTTTCGTCTCGCCGATAATGACGGCGTAACGTACGGAGCCGTCCATGGCGTTCGGAACCGGCTGCATAAGCTCTACCTTGTCTATTTTCCATGATCTTCCGTCATACCAGTAGAGTTTTGACGGAATCGGAATGCCTGACTGGGATCTTGCCGTGTCGACAAGTACATAGTATCTTGGATTTGTGTTTGCCATTTTTGATCTGTCCTTAAAGCCTCTTTATGACGAACCTGGCGATACCCTGTATCCTCATACTGTCGAGCAGTATTTCTTTACCCGGATATCTCTCCTCGTTCTCATAGGCGAGTCTCGCCTGTCCCTTTTTGTTTGTACCCTTATATCTTTTCAGAGTATTTGCGCCCTCTTCATCCATTGCGACGACGATATCGTTCTTTTCAGGGTACTGTCTGTTTTCGACTACGACCGTATCCCCCTCGTCAATACCGGCGTCAACCATAGAATCACCTTTTGCTTTCAGTATGTACATTTCCTTGTTTCCGAAAATCGACGACGGAAGCCTTACGTACTCGTAAATCTCGGCTTCCTCAAGCTGAGGATCGCCGCATTTTACAGAACCTACG
>JAEEJO010000058.1 GCA_016281915.1 Clostridiales bacterium | reverse complement strand
TTGCATGCATGACTGGCAGATCTGGTCCTCTGCAGACGCGGTGGAGTGGAAGCTTGAATCCGTCGTTCACCCTGAAGATTTTTTTATGGGTCCATCAAACTGCTGCTGGGCGGTCGATTCCGCTGAAAAAAACGGGAAATACTACTACTATTTTTCCGACGGAAACAGCAGAACGGGCGTAGCGGTTTCAGATCATCCGGGAGGACCGTTCAAAGACGCCCTCGGAAGGCCTCTGCTTGACGGGAACGTGACTACAACAAGAGAATATGATCCCTCTGTCTTTCGTGACGATGACGGAGAATACTATATCGTTTTCGGCGGTCCGTCATGGTGCTACGGCGAAGGCTGCGGATATTTTATTGCCAGATTGGGTCCGGATATGATTTCGCTTGCAGAAACACCGAAGAAAATCTCTCTTGACCACTGCGGCGATGACAAAGCCTCGCTGAACAAATTCTGCGGAAGGTATTACCTCAGTTACGGAGGATTTTATGCCGTATCCGACAACGTTTACGGACCTTATAATTTCATGGGGGATACCGCTTCGACCATCGATCACAGCAGTTTTTGCGAGTGGAACGGTCAGCTTTTTCAGGCAATAACCGTTAAAGACCAAACGGACATGTTTCGTTCGAGCGGTCTTTGCTATGTTCATATCAGGGAAAACGGCGAACTGGTCACAGATCCCCTGATAGTGGAATACGGCGTAGGACAGTATGATTCTGACTGGAACAGAATTGAAGCGCAATGGTACATGAAGGGCGAAAACGTAAAAAAGGTCGAAAATAAATGTCTCTTCGGCTTTTGTGTTTCCTGCACCGAAAAAGCAAAACTGGCATATCCGAAGATACGCAATCTGTCCGATAAAGTCGGATTTTCACTTGATTACTACTGCGTTGGGGGCAAGGCATCGATTGACGTGACAGCGGGAGGAGAAAACGGTCGCCTTCTCGGCACAATAAACGCAGAACACCCGACAAACTCTTTTGAATGGTACTCAAGGCGCAACGCATTTTTCCGTTTTGATAAACCTCTTGATGACGTAACCGATCTTTGTCTTATTCTTAAGCCCGAACCGGGTGCTGAACTGTGGATAGACAATTTTCACTTTTTCACCGAGCCGTTCAGAGAAAACTGAAATAAAATACCGCCCGCTCAACGGCGTTAATAATTTCGGTTTTTATGCCGACGACAACATCAGCAAGCGGTTATAGAGGATATCAAGCACAATTGGGGCAGGTATGAAAACGATAGAATACGGAAAACAGAATAGCGATATCATTATGCTGCTCCACGGCGGCGGACTCTCATGGTGGAACTTCAGAGCGGAAGCAGAGCTTCTCGGTGAACGATACCATATCGTGCTGCCGATTCTCGACGGTCACGCGGAAAGTGATGCGGATTTTGTCAGTATAGAGAAAAATGCAGAACGGATCATTTCGTTTATCGACAGCGAATATGACGGGTCAGTTCTTCTTATCGGAGGGCTGTCTCTCGGCGCTCAGGTTTTGGTGAAAATTCTGAAACAGCGGGCGGATATCTGCCGATATGCCATTATTGAAAGTGCATCTGTAATCCCTTCAAGGATCACTCATGCCCTTATAAGACCTTCATTCGCTTCAAGCTATGGCCTGATTCAAAAGGAATGGTTTGCCAAAATTCAATTTCGATATCTTCGCATTCGTGAGGATCTATTCGAGGACTATTATCGAGACACGTCACATATTTCAAAAGACAACATGATTTCCTTTCTGAAGGCGAACACAGCATATGAAGTGAAGTCATGTATTCAGAACACCTGTGCCGGGGTGCGCATAATAGTTGGAGGAAAAGAGCAGAAAAAAATGCTTCGCTCCGCAGAGCTGCTGCATGAGGCTTTACCCGGAAGCTGCCTTGAAATCAAAGATGGGATGTATCATGGAGATTATTCGATCAACCATCCGAAACTCTATGTGGAGGAACTTCTCCAAATGCTCGCACAATAAGCATACTCTCCCATGCCGTCATCGCCGAAGGGGAGCTTTTTGCGAAAAAAGTAAAATTTTCAGAAAAATCCCCCTGAGTAAGGTATTGCTTGTTACGCAGCGTCATGTTGTATAATACATGACGAAAGGAGGCGAAAGCTATGTCAAAATACACGACGGGAGA
Organism: Clostridiales bacterium; assembly: GCA_016281915.1. Taxonomy (GTDB): domain Bacteria; phylum Bacillota; class Clostridia; order Oscillospirales; family UBA644; genus HGM12619. The sequence continues at coordinate 44,162 of JAEEJO010000058.1, read as the reverse complement.
GCTTGCAAAGCTCTGTGGCGTCACTGTCCGAACCGTTCAGTATTATGATACCAGGGGTATCCTGATTCCCGGAGAGCTTTCCGAAGGTGGACGGCGGCTCTACTCGGAAGACGATCTGAAGCGTATGAAAATTATCTGTTTTCTTCGTGAACTGGATCTTCCCATCGACGCTATTTCTCAGATCCTGGAGGAAGAGCATCCCGAAAAAGTGATATCCCTGCTGATTGAACAGCAGGAAACCGTTCTTTCGGATGAGATTTCCGAGAAACAGGGAAAGCTGGAAAAGCTGCATGAGCTGAAAAACGGGCTGAAGGGCAAAACAGACTTCTCTCTAGAAACAATCGGTGACATAGCCGTCATTATGGAAGGTAAAAAAAAGCTGAAAAGGATGCGCCGGATGATGATACTGACCGGGATCCCGGTCACAGCGCTGCAATGGTTTTCCATTATTATCTGGATCGTCAGAGGCATATGGTGGCCGTTCGTTGGCTGGGCATTGGTGGCTGCTATTTGGGGCATATTGGTCAGCCGTTATTACTTCAATCATGTAAAATACATCTGCCCGGAATGTCACGAGGTATTCAAGCCCGCTCTGAAGGAAGCCTTCTGGGCGAATCACACCCCTACTGCCCGTAAGCTGATCTGCACTGCGTGCGGGCATAAAGGCTTCTGTGTAGAGGTCTGGGGAGGTGAGGAAGAATGACTGAGTTCGAGAATATCGTCATTGGCAAAAGCAGCGTACCTGCTCTGATCATCACTGTCATTCTGATGATCGCGATCCCCGTCATTTTCTTCATCTGCTGGCGAATAAAGCATAAAGAGAAGACTAATATCAGCTGGCTCATCGCAGGAGCAGCCGGATTTATCGTTTCCGCACGCGTGCTGGAGCTGGGTGTGCATTATTTTTGCATTCTTCATGACAATCCCGTTTCCCGATTCATCAACGGAAACACAGTAGCTTTCGTATTATATGGAATCATTATGGCCGGGGTTTTTGAGGAATGCGGAAGATATATCGTTCTGAAAACCATCATGAAAAAGAACCGCACTCGTGAAAACGCGGTCCTGTACGGCATAGGTCACGGTGGAATCGAGATATTGGCGGTTATTCTGCCTGCCACAGTCTTATATCTTGTAATTGCGATCCTGTTCTCTGCGGGAGACACGCAAAACGCGCTCAAAACACTTAATATTACGGAAGAAACCGCTGTCGCTGCGCTTCCGTCCGTAAAGGCGGCCGCTGAGTTCGATTACATGATGATGGCAATGAACGTCATTGAACGACTTCTGGCGATGCTTCTCCATATCGGGCTGACGGTCATCGTGTATTACGGCGTCGTCAACGCAAAGAAGGCATATCTGCCGATGGCGATCATTCTGCATATGCTGATGGACACACTTCCCGCATTGTACCAGAGAGGTGCGGTCCCGCTGTGGTCGGTCGAGGTCTGGGGCGCTGTATGGACTGTCGTAGTTGTACTCATCGCAAGGAAACTATTCAGGAAAATGAAAGCATAAAGACTCACAAAGGCTTCCACACTGCCGTCATCGGCGAATGAGAGCGGGAAAGAAGTGAAAAGAATGGACACTGTTATATATATCCACGGCAAGGGCGGCAGTGCGGCTGAAGCGGAGCATTACAATTTGCTGTTTCCCTCCTGCAATGTTATCGGACTTGAGTACAAAAGCTTTTTACCGTGGGAAGCAGGAATGGAAATACATGCAGCTGTTGCAGAGCTGAATGAAGAATGTGACAGGATCATCCTGATCGCCAACAGCATCGGCGCGTATCTCTCTATGAACGCGGATATAGAAAAGTATGTCACTCACGCCTTTTTCATATCTCCGATCGTGGATATGGAAAAGCTGATCGGCGACATAATGCACCGGGCAGGCGTCACGGAGGCGGAGCTGCAAAAAAAAGGAACTGTTCATACAGATTTTGATGAAGAACTGTCATGGGAGTATCTTTCCTATGTGAGAGAGCATCCTTTGGGCTGGAACGTTCCGACCGATATTCTATACGGAAGCGCAGACGACATGACATCCGTCGATGCAATGAAGGCCTTTGCTCAGAAGCATCACGCAAGCCTCACGATTATGGACGGTGGTGAGCACTGGTTTCACACGAAAAAGCAGATGAATTTTCTGGATTCCTGGATCATGGATCATTTGTCGAATGGAGGAATATGCAAATGAAAAGCTATATAGCTTATTGCGGGCTTGACTGCGAGACTTGTGATGCCCGTATCGCAACAGTGAATAACGATGACGCACTTCGCGAAAAAGTCGCAGAGCTCTGGTCGGAGCTTAATGGCGTGACAATCACACCTGAGATGATCAACTGTGTCGGTTGCCGAATTGACGGTGTAAAAACGACTTATTGTGCATCTCTCTGCCCTATCCGCCGGTGTGCTTCGGAAAAAGGCATTGAAACCTGCGGAGAATGCAGAGAAACGGAAACCTGTGAAAAGCTGGGAGCAATCGTCAGAAACAACCTGGACGCATATCACAATTTGAAAGGATAATCCTGCCTTTGGGCATGATTATAAAACATCTTTAAGGAGAGTACTGTTTGAAAAAGTACAACACACCGGAGATTGTCGGCTGACCGGGAGGTTTGCAGACGATCAAAACAAACCTCCCGCCAAAGGCAATTGCAGTCAACAATTTTCAGGAGGAAAAACAATGAATACAAATGACTACACCATTCGTTCAGAAAGATCAGAAGACTACAGAGCAGTTGAGAACCTCGTCAGAGAGTCGTTCTGGAACGTGTACCGTCCGGGATGCAGTGAGCATTATGTGATACATGTGCTGCGTGATGATCCGGCTTTCATCAAGGAACTTGATTTTGTTATGGAGCAGGATGGCAGGCTGATCGGCCAGAATATGTTCATGAAGACGATCATAGAAGCGGATGACGGGAGAGTGATCCCTGTACTGACGATGGGGCCGATTGGTATCACTCCGGAACTCAAACGCAAGGGCTATGGAAAGGCACTGCTCGATTATTCCCTGAAGAAGGCGGCAGGACTCGGCTATGGCGCTGTTCTTTTTGAGGGCAATATCGGATTCTATGGCAAGTGCGGCTTTACCTATGCCCGTGAGTTTGGCGTCCGTTACCATGACCTGCCGAAAGACGCTGATGACTCGTTCTTTCTCTGCAAGGAGCTTATTCCCGGATACCTTGACGGCATCACCGGTGTATACCGGACGCCGCAGGGGTATTACGTGAATGATTCTGACGTCGAAGAATTCGACAAAGGATTCCCGCCCAAGCAGAAGCTGAAGCTACCAGGACAGATTTTCTAACGAAATATGGGCTCCTCTCCACCGGCAAATGCGTCCATGGAGAGGAGCCTTGTTTATGGCTTCGATGTCAATTGAAATGACTTCTGAATAATCGATTCGACCTAGTAACAATATATCAGACAATTCTCCACGGCTGAAAAGCCGCCTCGCATAATAACACTGAAAGGAATCTTCTCTGCCTATGACCTTGCCTGAACCAGGTCGTGGTATGGTTTGAAAACAGACTGTTTTTTGCTGAAATTAATCCGGAGAGGAAATATTGAATCCAACATATTTTTTCCGTATATGTCTTCCTTGTCGTCACACGCAAATCCGTTTTCCCTCAAAATTGAAATTATCTTTTCTCTTTCAGTTTTCGAAGAGGAAATGATGTAAAAGTCATCGCCTTCACAGTATTTCTTTATCAGTTTTTCAATGTCACGCTCCGGCACGGTACGTCTTGTTTGTTCGTGCCTTTTCACGTTCTCTTTTATAAACTTTTGATTCCTGAAAGAGACGCAAAAAAAAAACGCCTATCGTTACGACAGGCGCATTAAGTCTATTTACACCTATCGATCAAGCTTTGGCACCTTACTCACAGAGCAGGTTGTCGGCGGTCATCGGGCTTGTCCCTCGCGCACTCTTTATAGGCAATATTTTATTCGCTGAACCCTTCAAAAGACGTTTGAATGATTCAGACAGTAAACTGCTTCTTACACGTATATTATAACATATTTTTCTTTGATTTGCAAGTAGGTTGCGAATGATTTTTAAATAAATCTTCAAATCGTTGATTTTACCATCCAAATCATTATATTGTTTGTTAAAAAACTGTCCGAAAGCCATTTGGTAGTTGTGATAATTGAAATTCTGAGTTATATTTTCCGAATTTTTGCCTCACATCATTGACATTGCATAAAAATTCGGTTATAATCATAAAAACGGTCATTGACTGATCGGCAAAACATCAAAACTTGTATAATATTACCGCAACGGGGAGGCAACGAATGGAAATTAATAAATTTTTCCCGGAAATACACGGAAATTTCGGCTTTGGCTGCATGAGACTGCCTATGAAGGACGGCGAGGTGGACTACGACGTTTTCCGTGAAATGACAGATGCATTTACAGATGCGGGATTCAATTATTTTGATACTGCGCACGGATATATCGGCGGAAAATCCGAAACTGCAATACGCGACTGCATTGCCGGACGATACCCGCGCAATAAATTTCTGCTTACGAATAAACTGACTGCTTCGTATTTCAATAAGCAGGAAGATATACGCCCCTTTGTTGAACATCAGCTTTCGCAATGCGGTGTTGATTATTTTGACTTTTATCTTATGCACGCACAGAATAAAGACAATTACCCGAAATACAAAGCCTGCAACGCGTATGAAACGGCGTATGCATTGAAAGATGAAGGACTTATACGCCATTTCGGTCTTTCTTTCCACGATAAACCGGAAGTCCTTGATATGATCCTGCACGAACACCCCGAAATTGAAATTGTGCAGATACAGTTCAATTATGTTGACTATAACGATGAATCGGTAGAAAGCAAAAGAGTATATGAAATTTGTGAAAAGCACGGCAAGCCCGTAATAGTTATGGAACCCGTAAAAGGCGGCAGTCTTGTTAATCTGCCCAAAGAAGCGGACGAGGTATTTCGTAAACTGAACGGCAGCAGCAATGCGGGCTATGCGATACGGTTTGCGGCAAGTTTTCCCCACATGGCAATGGTGCTTTCCGGAATGAGCGATATGTCTCAGATGGAAGACAATATAAGCACGATGCGCGATTTCAAGCCTCTCGACGACAATGAAACGAAAGCAGTAAACGAAGTGTGCGAAATATTCCGCGGGATGCATCTTATTCCCTGCACTTCGTGCCGCTATTGCATAGAAGAAAACGAATGTCCTAAAGGAATACGCATTCCGGCTGTATTTTCTTCTCTGAATTCATTTGAAATGTTTCACAGCTGGAACTCACATATGTATTACGGCAACGCCGTAACAGGCGACGGGCATGGAAGAGCTTCTGACTGCATACGCTGCGGCAAGTGCGAAAAAGTATGTCCTCAGCACCTGCCGATAAGAGAACTGCTGAAAAAAGCGGCGTCAATCTTTGACAAACAGGAATAAATCACATACCTGAAAATATGGCGGGTCTAAAAAATACGTACGATGGAGGGAAGCTGCTTGATGTTAAACAAAGCACTCATAATGGCGTATGAAGCACACAAAAATCAGGTTGACAAAGGCGGAGAGCCGTATTATCTGCATCCGATATATGTTGCTCTGACAGTGCAGGGAGAAACCGAGAAAATCGTTGCTCTGCTGCATGACATTGTGGAAGATACTGACATTACGCTTGAAGACCTTCGGCGTGAAGGATTCTCAGAACAGGTGATTGAAGCTGTTGACGCAATAACGCATCGCGGTGAAGATTACGATGAATATATAAAGAAGGTCAAGAGCAATCCGACCGCAACAAAGGTGAAAATCGTTGATATTCACCACAACATGGACATCACACGGCTGAAAGAGGTTACAGAAAAAGATAAAGCACGTATTGAGAAATACAAAAAGGCTCTGAAATATTTACATGAATAATCAGGCGGCTGAAAAGCCCGCCTGTTTTTTATATAAAAATACGCAAACCGGTCAATTGCTTATTCGGATTGAGTCAGGATACTTACCTTACTATGCTCATATAGGTGTTATAAAGATTGCCGATCACGTTTCTTATACTGATATATGTGTCTCTGATATCAATGTTATCCGATAGTAAAAGATAATCCTCGGATCTTATCAGGTCCATCAGTATCTTCTTGCTTTCGTATTCTTTTACCGGATCGGAAGTTGTTTCGGTTTCCAGCTTTTTAAGATAAGCTTGTAGGAATTCGAGGTATCGTCCGCCCAGTTCTCTTTCCGTGCAAAGATTTTTGAGACGGTTATAATAAAAACGGATGTCTCCGGCGATAAATCTGCTTCGGTATTGCGGCTGTTCTTTTGCATATCCGTGATCAAACGGCGTTTTTACATCATCGCCCGATACTACTATCCTGCGCCTGTAACGGTCCTTCAGTTTCCGGTCTATTGCCCCGTTAATTAATGTAAAAGAGGAAAATCTTTGCAGAGTATGCTTTCTACGATAGCTGTATTCGTCTCCGTGTCGCCGATATCGGTCTCTGATATCCAATACGGATAGAATCCGTCCATACTGCCAAGCAAAACAACTTTTTCGTTTTCAGGCAGGTATGCAAACTCAATGATCCTGCTGCGGCTCAGATCCTGTCTGTATCCCGGTTTGACAAGACCGTAACCGGATACGAGATTGAGACAGCTTACATCCTTTTCATCTTTTTCCTGTTTTCCGAACAGTTTCATGGTGTTCCCCTCTTTTTTCTTTCGACGAGTAATCTTCAATATCCTTCTCGGAATGATTCAGTTTTTCATTGCGGCAGATTCGGTATAATATCCGGCGTATAGGCTTTTTTCCCGTTGGCTACGAGTTCGATCTATCCGATTTCTAAAACGGACAAATGACTTCTTCCGTACCATCCTGTTCTTTTCTGCTGTCACGGGGCAGCTCAACCGCAAACGGCAGCCCTCCACGCAGAACGCACTGGTGGAGAAAAATGTTTACTGCACTTGACATATCAAGACCAAGGCTTGAAAACAGCTCACTTGCCTCCTTCTTAATATTTGCATCTATTCTGACCTGCGTAGGCGTTGTTGCCATAAGATCATCTCCTTATTTATAAGCTAAAATATATATCTATTATACACTGTTTGCTTTACATTGTCAAGTGTTTTTGTTGTATTTACCCCGATGTCACTAAAATTCCTGTAAAAATATTTCCTCGCCGAGCGATAGATTGCCATACGCGAAAAAGCGATTTCAGGCGGGTAATAAATGATCGTTTTTCAGATGGCAATATAATGTCTGCAAAATCAAACTCGGGCGCGCAGGAGCAAGACCGGAAGCGAAAAAACGCCTGTTGTAGCCGACAAAAATAGTCAGCGGGCTGTTCAGCCGCAGAAAGAGCACGGTTATCTGATTCTATTAATTATCGCGCATCATCGCCTCCCGGTATTGACCGATTTTTTTATTTTCTTATATTGACATTACCTTGTAATTATGATAATATTTAAGAAAGGAGTGTTTCTTACATAAAAAATATGTAAAGACGTCTTTTTCGGCGGTTCGCAGATACCGAGTCGGCATATTACCGATAACAGGAAATAAACATCACATTGTTAAAACAGATGAAAAATGAGGAAACAATATGGAAAACGGATCTATACTTTTCGGAGCAGCATACTATCCTGAAACGTGGCCTGAAAGCGAACGCAAAAAGGATATAGAAATGATGAAAAAAGCCGGAATGAACGTAATGAGGATCGGAGAATTTGCGTGGCATAAATCTGAGCCCGAGCCCGGCAGATACGATTTTACATGGCTTCACAGAGTAGTTGACGACCTTGCCGCCAACGGAATAAAAACGATACTCGGCACGCCTACGGCAACTCCTCCGAACTGGTTTCTCAAAGAACACCCTGACGCGGCGGTACTTTACCCGAACGGACAAAGAGCGCTTCACGGAGGACGCAGACATTGCTGTTCAAACAATTCCGCATATCGTAAAGAAAGTGAAAAGATAATCCGTAAGTTAGGTGTTGAATTCGGTTCAGATCCCAACGTGATAGGCTGGCAGCTTGATAACGAATTATATCAGGGCGACTGTGTGTGCGATGAATGCAGAGAGAAATTTCACCTTTATCTGAGAAAAAAATATAAGACAATAGATGAGCTCAACAAAGCCTGGAACCATGAAATATTCAGCCAGGCATATTCATCATTTGACGATATTCCCATGCCCGTAATCGGATGGCAGAATCCGCATCTGAGACAGGCATGGAAAGCGTTTCAGCATGATTCTGATATAGAATTCATTCATATGCAGCACGGCATATTAAAGGAATATACCAACGCCCCGATAGGCACGGATATGATGCCTCTGAACGGTGTAGGATATGAAAAAATGTGCGAGCCTTTGGATGTATTAATGTTTAACCATTACAACGATGAGTCAAATCTTCCTGACCTGCCATTCTGGTTTGATTATCTGAGGACCGTTGCGGGAAGCCGTCCGTTCTGGAATACGGAAACTGCAACGGGATGGAACGGCAGCATACAAATAGATCAGATCGCCAAGCCGGCAGGATTTTGCCGTGTTAATTCATGGCTCCCGATAGCACTCGGAGGCAGGGCAAACCTTTACTGGCTCTGGAGACAGCATTGGGCGGGTCATGAGCTTATTCACAGCTCGGTAATATATGCAGACGGACGTCCTCTGCCGATGTTTGATGAGATCAGGCAGACTTCCGAAGAATACAAAAAAGCCGAATCATTCTTAAACGATACTGAAGTCAGCGCACAGATAGCCATGCATTTCACGTCTCTTGCATGGCAGATGTTTGAAGTTCAGCCAACGGTACGCGGTCTGAGCTATTATCCTGCGCTGAAGGATTATTTTTACCATCCGATCGAACAGCTCGGTCTTCGCACGGACGTTATAGGAGTAAAAAAGGATCTGTCCGAATACAAAGTGCTTATCTCCCCTCTTCTGATGTCGCTTGAAGACGAAGACCTGGGAGACCGTATTGAGGAATGGGTGAAAAACGGCGGGACATGGATAGCAGGCCCGATGACAGACATTCGGACCGCAGCAGGAACGCATTTCACAGACAGAGCGCTCGGAAGACTGGAAAGAATGACGGGTGCGCGCCTTATAGCCTCAATGCCCGATTCAGGCAGATACGTCAGATCGATATGGAAAGACAAAACACCTTTTTCTGCAAATATCTGGCAGGAAGTATATTCCGTTGCAGACGGAGCTGAACCTCTGACGGAAGTTTGCGGCGACTATCAGTCTCTTATAGGCGGAACACTGCTTCAGAAGTGCAGATACGGCAAAGGAAACGTATGGCTTCTCGGCACTTTCCCGTCCTGTGGCGACTGGCAAAAGCTTATTATGCGTGTTTGTGAAGAAAACGGCATAAAAGTTCCTAAAGCATCAGGCTCTGTATGCGCCATACCGCGAAAAGGCAAGGGAAGAAGAGGTATTATTCTTATAGAAACGGCTCATCAGCCCGCTTCATATGAGCTTTCCGAGCCGATGACAGATATTCTGACAGGAATCGACTATCAGGGCATCGTTGAGCTTAAGCCTTATGACGTTTTAATTCTTGAAGAACGCATCTGAGCAGGTATAAGGCGGAAACTTACGAAAAATCTTTGATCTGCATTGCTTTCTTTCAGCTTTGCAGATCAATGCAATTAATGGGAATTTCCGATATAATCCTGAATGATCCGATGCAAAACGTCTCAATACGGATATTTATACTCAATCCCGGCGAACAGCTTTATGAAGTTGGATGAAAATCCGAAAGACCGATTCCGCGGGAATCAAAATGAATATGACTCTCAACAGGGAGAAACCTTTAGAATGAAATTGACGTCAAAACCGGAAACGGAATGCAATGAGGAAGAATGCATAAAAGACGATAAAAAGCGCAGCAAAAAGATTGTAGTTACTGCTCTGATCATTATTGTATGTATTGCATTCTTTACTGTTTCTGCCAAGATAATAATACCCAGCTTTCTTTACAACAACGCAAACAAATGCATCAGCGAAGGTAAATATGTTAAAGCCTATGAAGTCCTGATAAGTCTGAACGGATATAAGGACAGTGCATCCAGGGCTGCTGAAATTCGTTCGGAGTATGTTGCGGAAAAGCTGAAGAACGCGAACGTTGGAGATTATATTGTATTTGGCGCTTACGAGCAGGACAACAAAGAATCCAACGGCAAAGAAGATATCGAATGGCTGGTTCTTGACAAGGAAGGCAATAAACTTCTCGTTATAAGCCGGTACTCGCTTGATTGTCGGGAGTATAACAATACGCAAACGGCAGTTACGTGGGAAACATGCTCTTTGAGGAAATGGCTCAACGAGACGTTTATCGTCAAAGCGTTCAATGCGGATGAACAGAATATGATTCAGTCTACCACCGTTACAGCTGACAAAAATCCGGAATACGACATATCACCCGGGAATGACACAAATGACAAGGTGTTCCTTCTGAGTATAACCGAAGTAACCAGATTTTTCAGTTCGGACCGTGCAAGACGGTGCAGTGCAACAGAATATGCAAAAGCTCAGGGGGCATATACAAACAGGAATTTCACGTCAAACGGCAAAAACGCGGGCTGGTGGTGGCTGCGGTCGCCCGGCCACAATTCCAAGTGTGCTGCGGACGTCCATTATGACGGATCTGTCTTTTCCTACGGTATTCGTGTCGACTACGAAACTGACGCGGTACGTCCGGCTTTGTGGATAGATATCGGATCTTTACATGAATAGAAGCATGCTGTTCCAGTTCCCCGAAGTATCTCATTTCACAGGTGATCGATAAAAATCGTCTGTGGAATCAAAAAGGTCGGATTTTAAGCAGCTTTGAAACATTCGTGTATGGAAACGTGAACGGATCGGGAGAAAAGCAAAAGAATCGATCCCCGCAATCGGGTTTTTGTGAGGTGTTCTGTTTTTGTTCAGCAAGATAAAGGACTTCTTTTTCGGCGACTACGACCGGAAAACGATATTGTCGTCTTCCGGCTCGTTTCTCATATCCATTGCGTTCGCCGTATACAACGGATACCTCGGGATCCGCCACGGCTCGCTCTGGCACGGCAGCATTTGCGTTTACTATATTTTAATCTCCGTTTTGCGCGCCGTTCTGATAATTTCCGATCTCAGGATCGGGAGTTACGACCGAAATACTGGCAGGCGGAAACAAATAACGCTTTTTATACTTACGCATATCCTTCTTCTCATTATGAACCTATCCCTTATCGTTCCGATATCGCTGATGGTGAGGATGCAGAAGCCGGTCGACATGACGCTTATCCCCGCGATCGCAATGGCGGCTTACACAACGTATAAAGTCACGATGGCTTCGATCAATCTTAAAAAGAGAAAAAAAATCGTCAAACAGACTCGTGCGACTTCTTCGAACGATCAGTTTCATAGACGCGCTCGTGTCAATATTGACTCTGCAAAACACGCTGATCATGGTGAATACGAAGAACGGCGGCGCCGGAATGCTGACGTTGTCTGCGATCACGGGCGCAGTGATCATGATTACAGTTCTTGCGATCTCCGTCGGCGAGATAATAAAAGGAGTTTCAGATATAAAAAAGGCATACCGGACGTGAATTGATACGATTGCCATAGAGCAGGCAATTTAAAAAGCAAAATGACATCGGCAAATCATGCTTGCTGCAGTAAATAACGTCCCGACAAATCGACTTTATAAAAGTGATGTCTTTTTTGATGAAGTAATGATAAAAAGAGGACTTCGAGTACTTAGACTGATAAATATGTCAGAAAGAAATGATTATATCTGCAAAGGAAAAGGGAATGACTGAAGTTGGCAATGAAAAGATAATACAGAACAGGGAGTATATCATGAAAAAAAGAACAGTTTCACTTTTTATTACGGCATTATTGTTTATTTCACTTCTTGCGGGTTGCGGGGGTAAGGCGGAAATCAGCACGGGAGACGTTGGTGTAGTATATGACGAGGAATTCGGCAACGTCTATATAGAACCGACCATCGATGAGTTCAACGCAATGGGATTTGCTTTCGGGGACAGCATAAATATCACCTTTGACAACGGCAAAAGTTATGAGGATATCCCGTATTATTCGGGGTATTACTGTCCTGTGGGATCGATGCTTGCCTGCGGATATCCCGGTTACCCACACGTTGTTATAGCCAGAAATTACGGCGCTTCAACGTGGGAAGAATTTGAGATGACCGAGCAGTCGCGCGTTACGGTCACATTGAATAAAAAAGGCAAATATCTTGCGGTCCAGGAGCTTTATGCGCTGCAATATTCCGATGAGCGCAGCGATTTTGACTCCGATATCATTTTTGCAAATTACCGTGAAGTTATCGGCGGCAATCTTAAAAGCGGAGGCTTTTACCGTTCCGCCTCTCCTTGCGACAATCAGCATAAAAGAGCGGCATGCACAAATGCGCTTGCGGAACAGACGGGAATAAAGTTCGTTCTAAATCTGTCGGACAACGAAAAAAAATATACCGCATATACGGAAGGTGAGGATTTCAACTCTGCATACTACGACTCACTTTATCGCAGAGGGAACGTTCTTCTGCTCGGTCTTAACGCAAACTACCGCTCGGAATCATTTGCAGAAACCGTTTCCGAAGCTCTGCTTACTGCATCGCAACACGAAACGCCGTGCCTTATACACTGCGTTGAAGGAAAAGACAGAACAGGTTTTTTATGCGCGCTTATTCTTGCGCTCGCCGATGCCGACGCACAGGAAATAATCGATGATTATATGATAACTTACTATAATTATTACGGCGTTACAAAAGAAAAAACGCCCGATCGCTACAATGCGGTACAGGGCAACGTAAACGATTTTCTCTATTTTATGTGCGGAGCTCAAAACGGCACTCCCCTCGATTCTCTTGACATAAAGAAGGGCGCTGAAAATTATCTTAAACTTGGCGGACTTAACGACGAACAAATTGCTCAGATCGAAGCGTATCTTTCCGGGAAACAGTAAAAGCTTAAAACTGCACTAAAAGAAGTATTCAGGCAAATCAACACTGAAAACAAAAGCGAGTGATACCATCAGGCTACAGAAAGGCTCCCCTATCGCCATCATCAGCGACGGGGAGCCTGTTTTTGACCGTTCGTATGAATATCGGTAACGGATACCGACTTTTCACTGAAACGGCAGAATATTTTATAAATGAAAATGCAGCTGCAACTTATGCTGATCTTTGCGTTTTGTTTTTATTTTTGTCGCAGTTCTCACCGCTGCATCCGCAACAGCAGCCGTTACATTCGCCTTTTTTTCTTCTGATTACCTGCCATACGGCAAAAACGAGGAGCGCAGCTATAACGCAGATTATTACCCAATCTATCGGATTCATTTTTTTTACTCCTTACGCTCACGCAAACAGCATACCGATCAGGCTTACAGCCAAAGCCGCTGCCCATGCTATCAGACACTGCCAGATCACAACGTAAATCGCCCACTTAAAACCGAGTTCTCTTCTTATCGACGTTACCGCAGCAACGCACGGAGTATAAAGCAGGCTGAAAACAAGAAGAGAAGCCGCAGCGGCAGAGCTTAAAACAGCAGAGATGCCTCCCTGCGCGCCAAAAAGGACTTCAAGAGTTGAAACAACGCTTTCTTTTGCCATAAAACCGCTTATAAGCGACGTAACTATACGCCAGTCGCCCAGTCCGAGCGGGGTGAAAACAGGAACAAGAAATCCCGAAATAACGGCAAGCATGCTGTTTTGTGAATTTTCAACTATATTGAAATGGAAATCAAATGTCTGAAGGAACCACACGACGACCGTGGCAACAAGTATGATAGAAAAAGCTTTCTGCAAAAAATCCTTTGCTTTTTCCCACAGAAGCTGAGCGACATTTTTAACGCTTGGCATACGGTAATTCGGCAGCTCCATAACAAAAGGCACCGCTTCGCCCCTGAACAGCACTTTTTTATATAAAAACGCAACAAGAATACCGAAAAGAATACCGAGGACATATAATCCTGTCATAACAAGGGCTTTATATTCAGAGAAAAACGCATCGACAAAAAATGCATATATCGGCAGTTTTGCGGTGCAGCTCATAAACGGGGTGAGAAGGATAGTCATCTTTCTGTCGCGTTCGCTCGGCAGGGTTCTTGATGCCATTACGGCGGGCACGGTGCAGCCGAAGCCTATGAGCAGCGGGACGATGCTTCTTCCCGAAAGTCCGAGCTTTCTGAGAAGCTTATCCATAACAAACGCCACTCGCGCGATATATCCGCTGTCTTCAAGAAGCGAAAGGAAGAAAAACATCGTAACAACTATCGGCAGAAAGCTCAGCACGCTGCCGACTCCTTCAAAAATACCGTCTACCACAAGGCTTCTGAGCACCTCGTTCACTCCGCCCGAGGTCATAGCATCGTTTACTATCTCAGTCAGCGCCCCTATGCCTTTTTCAAGAAGGCCCTGAAGCCACGCGCCTATGACATTGAAGGTAAGAAAGAAGATAATGCCCATAACGCAGACAAAAATCGGCAGGGCAGAATATTTACCTGTAAGAAAACGGTCGATTTTACGGCTTCTTACACTTTCCTTACTCTCTACAGGCTTTGTTACGCATGCGCTGCATACTTTCATTATAAACGAAAACCTCATATCCGCTATTGCCGCGCTTCTGTCAAGGCCTCGCTCCTTTTCCATCTGCAACGAAATGTGGTCAAGCGTTTCCTTTTCGTTTTCGTCAAGATTAAGCTGACTGATTATCAGATTATCGCCTTCTATTGCCTTGCTGGCGGCAAAACGCACGGGGAGACCGACGGCTGTAGCATGGTCCTCTATGAGATGTCTTACGGCATGGATGCAGCGGTGAACTGCTCCCCCGTTATCATCCTCGCCGCAAAAATCCTGTCTGAGCGGTTTTTCCTGATATTTTGCAACATGAATCGCATGCTCGATCAGCTCAGCGACGCCCTGATTTTTTGCTGCGGAAATGGGTATTACGGGAACGCCGAGCATCGCCTCTATCGTGTTGATATCAACAGTGCCTCCGTTGCCTGTCACCTCATCCATCATATTCAGAGCAACTACAACGGGTATATCCATTTCGAGCAGCTGCATTGTCAGATACAGATTGCGCTCTATATTTGTGGCGTCAACGATATTGATTATGCCTTTCGGCTTTTCGTTAAGAACAAAATTTCTTGATACAAGTTCTTCACTTGAATACGGCGACATTGAATATATGCCGGGCAGATCGGTTACAGACGTGTTCGGATGTCCGATTATTGTGCCGTCTTTTCTGTCTACCGTAACGCCGGGAAAGTTTCCGACATGCTGTCTTGCACCGGTAAGCTGATTGAAAAGCGTTGTTTTACCCGAATTCTGATTGCCTACAAGCGCAAAGGTGAGGACCTCGTTTTCGGGAAGCGGATCGCCGCTGCCCTTGGGATGAAAACGTCCTCCTTCTCCCAGTCCCGTATGCTCTATTATTACCTCTGCAGACTGCTGTTTTTTTTCGTCTCCTGCGACCGTTTCATCAACTTCTATTTTCGCCGCATCGTCAAGACGCAGTGTAAGCTCATATCCGTGAAGGTTTATTTCAACGGGATCTCCCATCGGAGCATACTTTACGACCGTAATTTCAGTTCCGGGAATTATACCCATATCAAGGAAATGCTGGCGTGTTGCGCCCTCTCCCCCTACTACCGTAACGGTCCCGGTATTGCCGACAGGCAAGTCTTTCAATGTCATTATGTTCCGCTCTCTTTATTATATAAATTTCTGTTTAACCTTTATTATACTTTTTATTTAATTGTTTGTCAAGAGAAAATGCGTTTTTTAAAATCAAAAGATTGCAATCATGCGTCAGGAAGATGCGTAATTTCGCAATCCTTTACAGATAAGCATCAACCGCCGGAATTTCGGAGCATTTCGGGTATATGAGTGCCTATTCGTCATCACTGTTCTGCGTAAGTTGCATTTTAAGGGATAACTTGAAGCGTTGAATAAAAAAACGCGGAAAAGTCTGCCCGCTATTCGCGGACAGACTTTATTTTATGCATTATCCGATGCAGATGACTGTTTTCAGTCTGCTTTTTCTTCTTCGAGAAGTTCAACGATAGTTTCCGCGTTCGGAATTACGTATTGTCTTACCTTCTCGTTTGCGGATCCTGCCGTACTATTAACTATTTCAGCGCCGCTCTTTCCGTTTTTAGCTGCACTCGTGGCGTTCTGGAAGTAATCCCAAATGCCGAGCGTATAATAATTCCAGCGTGAATATCTCATGAACGTTGTAAACAGTTCAACGTCACGAGGATCGTAAAAAATAGTTGATGCATACTTCTGAAGATCTTCAAGCGTTTCATACCCTTCAAAAGGCTCGAATATTTTGTCAATAACCATAGCTGCCGCTTCAGGCTCATGAGCGTTTACCCATATTGCCATGCTGTCTGCGCCGGAATATGCATTCACCCATTCGCCGTAAGTTCCGTTCGGACCGCACGGAAACGGAACAACGCCGTAGTTATCAACGTCATAGATCATTTCGTTTATCATGTGCGAAAACGATGTCTGTGCAAGAGTTATAGTTCCGTTTATAAATCCGTCGACCATATCGTAATGACCGAGATAAGTAATTATATCTTTATTGTTTTTCAGCAGTTTTGAGCACCAGTCGAACGCATCGATAACATTCTGAGAATCAAGTGCGGGAATCATTTTTCCGTCATTCGATACGGCAAAAAAATTCACTCCGTTCATCATCGCAAAGTCAAGAATTGACCACGTAAGATTCATTGCCGTGGAGGTATATTCGCCGTCAACTATATGATAGTCTGGAAGGACCTTTTCAAACGTATCCCATGTCCACTCGCCCTTTTCAACATATTCGCGCGGGTCGGTAAGGTTGTATTTGGATACGGTATCCTCGTTTACGGCAAAAATGTTATAAGCGTAAAGCTTCTGCTTGCCCGGCCATGAAACTGGTGACACGGTGTATGGGATACCGTTAAACATGCCCTGTTCAAGTATTCCCGGGCTTCCGAATTTTTCGGCGTTTGTATAGTCAATATAATCCCTCAGCGCATCGAGAGGGTAATACAACCCGTCTTTTGCGGGATTGTGCGGAGAGTGCGAGCAGGCAATTTCGCCTACATACAAATTCGACGCAATTCTCGCGGTTTCATTGCCGAGAATTGTCTGTATTGATATCTTACAGTTATATTCATCCGAGATATCTTTAAGTCTTTTCAGATACAGATCGCCCATCAGCGTTCCGACGGGATACTGAAACGGGTGATCAAGATCGTAATCCTGAACAATCGTGCAGTCGTATCCGTCAAGATCAACGATATCTACATTGACTGCATTGTCAAAATCAAGAAGAAATTCTTCCTTTTCTCTCTGTGTACAGGAGCATATTGCAAAAAGAAACAGCAGAACAATAACAATTGAAACGGTTTTTTTCATAATAATCACCCTTCGGACAATTTGTTCAGCAAATACAGATATATATCATAAATATACCATAAACATAAAAAAATGTCAACATTATGTTTCATTTTGTCCTGCAGGGAGATTGCATCACCTGATTATTGACGGCATTATTGCTCCGCCCGTCATAAATACGTTTTTTATCGCAATACCGCTTTATGCTGCTCCCAGTCCTGCCATGCTGCGGCGGAATTTGCAATGTTATCCGTCATCATGGCGGAAACCGGAAATGAGAGTTTGCTTTTTTTTATTCAATTCCGTTTCAGCACCGCATAAAAAGCGGTGTGCGTTTATTCCTACTTGACATAATCAGCTGCAAGCAGTATAATATTCTCAGTAATAAATTTGCGGGACACGAGAATTCAAACAGCAGGATTGAAGCTTTTAACGTTTCCATACGCTTTAATTATTACTTTGTTTTTTTGAATTCATTTTTTTGATTTTACGGAACCGGTAATTTTGCAGATCCTGTTCCCGTTGACTGCCGAATCTGCGCGGCAAGGTTTAAAATGATGCAACCAATGACCTCAAAAGAGATAATCAAGCGCATTATAGCCCATGACGAGCCTCCCAGATTTGGCTATGATTTTGCCGATCTTTCCGATTTTACAGGCGTAAGCTCCAGAAGAGAGATCAACCTCCCGCAAAATCCGTATGATGCGTGGGGACACTATCCCGAGCTTGAAGAGCTTACGCATTTCAAAGGAGAGACACGGCGCGATATATACGGCAATATATACGGACGTTTCAACGGCAAAACAAAGGGAGAGTGCATTCGGGGCGCCATACAGGACTGGGATGACTATCATTTTCCCCTTCCAGAATTCGATCCGAAACACAGGGAAACGCTTCTTGCAAAGAATCTTTTTTCATGCGACAAATTTGTTCTCACATGGGGTTCTTCTCTTTTTTCCGTTCTGCGTGACGCCCGTCTAATGACAAACGCCCTGATGGATACCGTTACCGATCCCGATACCGTAGCTGAATTTGTATATATGATCGCGGAGCATGAGGCAGAGGTAATCAAAAGCATAGCAGGCTGCGGAGTAGACGGATGGTTTTTCGGCGATGACCTGGGAACACAGGTCACGACGTTTATATCTCCCGAAACATTCAGGAATCTTTTCAAGCCCGCATATCGAAAGGTCGCAGAAACGGCCCATGAAGCGGGTATGGCGGTTTTCATGCACTCGTGCGGCAACGATACCGGGCTGATCGACGATCTTATAGACGCCGGGATCGACGTTTTTCAGTTTGATCAGCCCGACGTATATCCTGCGGAAATGCTCGCCGAAAAATACGCCTCAAGGGTCTCATTCCACACTCCCGTAGATATTCAAAAAGTCCTTCCGACGGGTGACCGTGAATTCATAGAATCGCGCACTCTTCGCATGTGTGAGCTTTTCCGCGCCGCTAAAGGAGGATGGATAGCGAAAGACTATCCCTCATACGGTGATATCGGCGTTGAGAGAGAATGGGCAAAATGGGCAGAAGACGTTATCGTTAAAAACAGCGCCATCTGATAAACGGACGTCACAACGTAAAAAACGACCGATCATCAGGGAAAAAAGCGAAAATCAATAAAAGCAATTGTAAAGCTGATTATATTATTTACGGATAAAGGCGGCGTCAGCGCGGCTGAATCCAAAAAGTTTATCTGAAAAATCCGACAACAGCTTAAAGGAGAGTATTTAATGCAAAGGCAAGGCTCAAAACGAAATATAGATTTTTCAAAAGGGCCTGTCTGGCGAAGCATCGTGGCGCAGGCATTGCCGCTTACGTTTGCACAGTTCGTTCACCTTTTGTATAACGTGGTTGACCGTATATACATCGGACATATGGGAGGAGACAGTCTTGCCCTTACGGGGGTCGGGCTTACCTTTCCGATAATTACGCTCATCATGGCGTTTACCTCACTGTTCGGAAACGGAGGAGTTCCTCTTTTTGCGATGGCGAGGGGCGCGGGAAACAGTGAAGAAGGGCGAAAAATCCAGGGAAACTCTCTGGCGCTTCTGCTTTTAAGCGCTGTGATATTAATGGTGCTGGGATATGTTTTTCGCAAGCCTGTTCTGTTTGCATTCGGAGCGAGTGAAGAATCTTACGTATATGCAGAGGAATATCTCAACATCTACCTCATCGGTACGGTTTTTGTAATGATCACCACAGGAATGAACGGTTACATCAACGCGCAGGGATTTCCTAAGATAGGAATGGTATCGGTAATACTGGGTGCAGCCGTCAACATTGTTCTCGATCCGGTTTTTATCTTTTTGCTGAACATGGGTGTTTCCGGAGCCGCCCTTGCCACGGTGATCAGTCAGGCATTATCTGCGCTCTGGGTCTTGCGATTTCTTTTCGGTAAAGATGCAATCATTGATTTTTCATGGAAAGACGTTCGTATCGACAGGAGTATAGCATGTCAGATATCCAGACTGGGAACGTCAAATTTCATCATGCAGGGAACGACGTGCGTGGTTCAGATCGCCTGCAACGCTACGCTTCAGCAGCATGGCGGCGATATGTATGTGGGAATCATGACCGTTGTAAATTCCATCCGAGAAGTTTTTATGCTGCCAGTCAGCGGAATTGTCGGAGGAGCGCAACCCGTTATCAGTTACAACTATGGGGCAAAGGACTATGTCCGGACAAAACAGGGTATCAGGTTCAATACGATCGTAGGCGCAGTATACACGCTTGCGGCATGGCTGCTCGTTCATCTGTTCCCCAGGCTGTGGTTCGGTATTTTTTCGGATGATCCTGCCCTGATAAACGCCGGTATCAGCCTGCTCAGAATATATTTCTTCGGATTTGTTTTTATGGCGCTGCAATTTGCGGGACAATCGGCTTTTCAGTCGCTCGGAGACGCAAAACACGCTATTTTCTTTTCACTTCTCAGAAAAATCATTATCGTTCTTCCTCTTACCCTGCTGCTGCCCTTAATCGGGTTCGGCGTGAAAGGTGTATTTATTGCAGAGCCTGTTTCAAATGTGATCGGAGGAACCGCATGTTATCTGACAATGAGATATACGATCCTGAAACGGCTGGAAAGACAGTCGAACGATTCCCGCTGAGGATGCTTTGGGTCGACTTGACCGCTGTATTGACAAATCGGCAGCAATATGTCATAATAAGACAAAAAATCAGATATATGAGGATAATATCATGTTAAAATGGTTTAAGACAGCCGCAATTTTTCTTTTCGTCCTGGTTTTTGCAGCAGCATGTGCATCCGATCCCCAGGAAGAGCTGATCCCGGAATTCGACAATTATGACGATGACGGCAAAATCGACCTTCTCGGATACGAATTCATCATGGCATCCGCAAGAGCAGGGTCTGAAAACCCGATAAATCCGCAGTCGGGCAATACCGCAAGAGGAGACCGTCTTATACAGCGGTATAAAGATACGGAAGAGAAATTTAACGTTAAAATCACCGTACTTGACGAATGCAGCGTTGGCGATCTTGTTGTTCGCTCCGCCGCCGGAATGAAATATGCCGACCTTATGGCTGTTAAAATCAATGAGATCGTCAACGGTAAATATATTCAGAACGGATACTTCATTCCTTTTTCGCAAATGGATATAGACCTTGAATCAGGTATTTACGGCCCTCCGAACATACTTGAAGGCGGTTATTTTGCGGGGGAGTATTACGGCGTGATTTCATACTACTGGGGTTTTCCCGCAGCAGACACAATGCCCGCGATGTGGTTCAATCCGAGGGTCATTTCCAATTACAGTCAGCCGTCGCCTCATGAACTTGACGAGCAGGGCGAATGGACGTGGGCAACGCTTGAAAAAATGTGCGAGACTATCCATGATACGTCAGATCCCGACCCCGAAAAAAGGACGTATGCGCTTGCATATACAAGCGAACCGTATCTTGAATTTGCGGCGCTTTATTCAAACAACGCAAGAGTTGCCGTGAAGGGTGAGGACGGAAGACTTTCTTATGCTCTGAACAGCAAAGAGGCCGCAGAAGCGATGAATTTTCTTGTAAGTCTTGCAGAACGGGACCTTATATGCGACGGCGGAAACAGACAGAACATCACCCCGTTTATCGAAAACAGGCGCGCGTTTTTTGTTGAGTATACTCATCTCGGTCTTTCGGACGAGGGAGCAGACAACCTGTCCTACAGAATGGAAGAAGCATACGAGTGGATATACTTTCCGGAAGGACCGAGCGGAGCGGGCACAAAGTCGAGATCGGCATATTCATACTGGACAAGATTTATGTATGCTACTCTGAACACAGACCCCGAAGTAATGGAGATGCTGCTTCCGTATATGTTCCAGCCTTTACCGGGCGAGACAACCGAAACATGGCAGGACGACTTTAAGAGAACAACGTTTTTTACCGATGAATCTTTCGATTATTTCCAGATTTTGAGAGACGAAGCGTTTTTTGATTATACCGCATACACGCCATTTACAGACGTGCTTCAGCCCAGGCTTCTTGCCATGACGAGAGGAACGGCTTCAGTAGCGGAAACGCTTGAAAGCATCGGAGATAAAATGCAGGCAAGCCTTGATAAGCTTTATAACGACTATCTTGAATAATTAAAACGTCGAATTAAAACTGTGCGAAAGATCTTTTCTTCCGCACAGTTTCTGTTTGATTCAGATAATGCCTTTACCTGTCTGCCACTTCTGTTTCAGCATTATTATTCAGTATTTTTTTATTCTCAACCTGCATTGCCGTTAAGCTTTTCAAAAAAAAGATTGACTTTTTCTGTTTAATATGATATTGTAATAGAAAGCAACCGACAAATGTCAAAATAACAGAACATACGAATTTCGGACAAGAACGGAGAATAAATATGAACAGTACAGAAAGAGTTCGCAACACGATTCTCGGAAAACCGACAGACAGACAGCCCATTTACGGCTGGGTATCGGCAAACCTTACAAATCAGCTCAACGATGCCTATGGTTCTGTTGCGGCATTTGAAGATAAATATGAATTTGACGCAAGCCATATTTTCGGAGGACCGGGATCTTTCAAAGGAGATGTTCTTGACAGATTGCGCGCTGAAAACGATGAGCTTACTCCCGATATTCTTGTTAACGAAGATTTCTTTACCGATCCTGATATTATAAGTCAGTATGACAATATAAAATCGGCAATGGCGTTTCATAAGGAACGGGAACGATTCTGCTATATTCAGACTCCGGGATTTTTCGAGCAGTTCAACGGCGTTTTCGGAATTGAAAATCAGCTTCTTTATCTTGCAATGTATCCTGAAGAGCTTGACGAGCTTTACAGAAGGCAGGCTGAATGGACCGTTAAATATGCCGGGCACTGTATCGATCTGGGTATAGATATGGTCCATATTTCCGATGACTGGGGTGCGCAGGACGACATGATGTTCAACCCGATGCTCTGGTGGGAGATCATATACCCGCACATGAAAAAAGTGGTCGATTATGTTCATTCGCGCGGTTGTCTGTGCTCTCTGCATTCTGACGGATGCATACTGAAAGTCACGGACGGAATAGAAGCTCTCGGGCTTGACCTTGTGCATCCGTGGCAGGAAAGCGCAGGTATGTCGTATGATCTTTACCTTGATAAATACAGCGATAAATTTGCCATTATGGGCGGAATATGTATTCAGACAAAGCTCGGTCTTGTAAGCCAGCAGGAGCTTGAGCGCGATATAAGACGTGTATTCGGTCTTTTGCGCGGCAAGCGCTGGGTTTGCTGCACAACGCATTTTGTTCAGGACCACTGCTCAATAGAAGATCTTGCGTTTGCATATGATCTGATATATAAACTTGCAAGAGAATGACGAACTTAAAAAGGGAAGAGGAAATAATCGGATTTATCCGAAACGGAGAAATATAATGAATCATACTGGATCGTATTTTGAAAAAAAACTTAAAGAAAAATTTGAGCATCCCGCGATCGGAACAAGAACCGACGTTCGCTGGTGGATGGCGTCGGGCATGCACACGAACGAAACTATTCTTGAAGAAATTCACGCAATGCACGCAGCCGGTTTCGGCGGTGTTGAGCTTTGTCAGCTTGCAGACAGAAACGTTGACGAAAAGCTTTACGGTTACGGAAGCAAACAGTGGGAAAACGACGTTAAGCTTATATTAAACACTGCTCTTGACCTTGGTATGTCTGTTTCACTCACGTCCGGAGCAGGATGGTCCACTTCAAACGTGCCGGGACTGGACCCTGATTCGCAAAAAGCGAATCAATGCATTGTGCTTGTTACGGAAGATCTGAGAGCGGGAGAGAAAAGGACCGGATCTATTCCGAAAAACGAGCGCATGAGAGAAAAGGCGGTCTTTATCGGTGCATTTGCGATGAGAAAATGCGGTGAAAATATATATGACGGCGAAAATTATGATATTCTCACCGAACTTGTTGATAACGGAAGTCTTGACTGGACCGCGCCCGACGACAGCGACATAACGATAATGTATTATTATATGCAGGGAACGGCGCAGGCTGCCTCCCCTGCCGTTGAAAGATCTTATGCCATCAACTATTTTGACAGAAGAGGGATAGAAGCGCTTAAAGAGTATCTGGAAAACAACGTTCTTAACGATGAAGAGCTGAATGAAAAAATCCGCAGCGGAGACGTTCAGCTGTTTATGGATTCTCTTGAATATTCGAGCGGCGCTGGTATAACAAACTGGACAGAAAACTTCGAAAGTGATTTTTATGCAATAAAAGGCTACGATATTCTGCCGTATATGTTCCTTACAGCCGATGCGCCTGAAGTAAGTATATGGAACTGGGACGATAACTCCGATTTGCATGGCAAATATTCCATTACGGACAGCGAGAAGAACAGGCGCATAATCAACGATATTTTTGATGTTCAGACAAAACTGTATATGAACGAATTTCTCGCTCCGTTCCGCGAATGGCTCAACTCTCACGGTATAACGCTCAGAGTTCAGATATCATACGGCAAAAACCTTGAAATCTCCGAACCGATAGCTGTTGTAGACAGGCCTGAGGCAGAAAACAGAAATCAGAGAAATCAGGTAGATATGTACCGTCTGTGGAGCGGCGGTGCACATATAATGAATAAAGATCTGTCTGCGGAAACGGGCGGGCTTGACAATTCAAACTACAGTTACACGTTTCAGAGACATCTTCAGGAGGCATACGCTCTTTATGCCTCGGGATACAGCCGCATAGTATGGCACATATGGGCATCAAAGTTCGGACCGTTACCGGTATGGCCCGGATATGAAGGCGGAGATTATAAAGATATTTACTACAAATTCGGCACTCGTGAACCGTCTTATCCCGATTATACGCTTTTCAACGACCATCTTGGCAGGATACAGACTTTTCTTCGTGAAGGAAAAGCCGGCGTGGATATCGGCATGGTTTATCTGAAATACGGTCAGCATATGGTAATCGGCAATAAAATGGACTGGATGCACACGCACAAAACCATGTTCTTCCCATCTGCCGTGCTTCAGGATAACGGATACACGTATGATTATTTCAGCCCGTCGTTTCTGGACGGTGCATCCTTCGACAGCGAATCGAAAACCATTGAAAATGCGGGATACAAGGCGCTTGTTTTATGGCATAAGGATCTTTCAGTAAGCGGAGCAAAAAGAATATATGCTCTTGCAAAAGAAGGACTTCCCGTTGTTATCGTTGACGGCGCCGCAAAAACATCTCCGTATTTCGGTGAAAACGAAAATGAGCTGAAAGATATCATATCGATGCTGAAAACGCTTGAAAACGTTGTTTCGGTTCACGACGCAGACAGCGTAATAAATGCGCTTCACAAACTTGGAATTTTGCCTTACGTTGCGTTTTCATCCCCGAACCGTCAGCTTCTTACGCAAACGAGAAGAGTTGATAATAACCTTTATACTTTTGCATATAATTACTGCGACGGATCTCTTCACGATGATGGAAATGACGATCACGGAGACAGCGTAACAGCGGAACTTTTCGCAAACGGACTGTATATTCCGTACGAAATAGACCCGTGGAACGGTAAAATAAAGGTAAAGAATTACCGCCATGAAAACGGAAAAACGTATTTTTCTTCAACTCTTCAATACGGCGACGTTGCGCTTTATGCGCTCGAATCCTGCGAAGATCAGAGCGTTTGCGCGGCGGACGGATACAGTGAACCTTCCGTAAATTATTATTCGCCCGAACAGATCAAAGGCTGGGATCTTACCGTAGAATCGTGGTTCCCCTCCGAAGAAACGGAAACAAGGATCGAATTCCTGTTCGGTGTGCAAACAAACGAGTATTCCGTAAAAACCGATAAGAGAAATATCAACGTAAAGCTTGACACCCTTACAACATGGGATAACATTGAAGAAATCGGCCGTAACGTTTCGGGAACAGGAATTTATAAATCATCGTTTTTCTGGAACGGAAAAACGAAACGCGGAGAGACGGCAAACGGTGCGATACTCGATTTCGGAAGCATCACGCAGAGTATTCGCGTTTTCATCAACGGTAATGAAACCGATCCGGTAAACATGAATGTACCTAAAACGGATATTTCCGATTATCTTCGTAACGGAGAGAATTTTATTGAAGTAAAATACTGCTCGAACCTGAACAACGTTCAGATGTTCAGAGGAAATGTCAAAGAAAACATTCTCGTTACGAACTATCTCGGTTATCTTACAAAATACGAAAGCTACGGACTGAAACAAGCCTTTTTGATTCCGTATTCAAAGAAAGAGACCGAGTGTTGAAAAGTCAACCACCTTTACAGAATGAACGGTTAAACGCGATTACGGTCTGCGACGAAATAACCGTCGGAAACGAATCAACAGATTGCGTTTTTCAATATTTTCGGAAAAGCCGCCGTTTATCCGATCCGTAAGCGCAAACTGACAACCGATGCGATTTTTAAGGGTATAAAAATGATCACACAAAGAACCATAAAACTGCTTGAAGAAATCGAAAACAGAATAGACCCCGAAACGGAATCGGATTTTATCGCGCAGTGGCAAGGCTTTTTTTCTGACAGATTTTCAGGCGACATTTTTATGCCAGTCCGGAAGAAGCTTTCAGTATCATCGCTCGACAGAAGGGGCATAATGATAAACGATGCCATGAAAGATTTTGACAGCATGCTTTACTCGCAGCTTCTCGGAGTGTCATATGCTCTTGATGACAACGAGCAAAACCGCCGCCGCTCATCTTCACTTGCAATCAGGCCAAACTTCGGTTCGTGCATAGGCACGTCACTGTTTGGAGCTGAGGTATACATCATGCCTTACGAAACAAACACTTTACCCACTACAAGAACTCTGCGCGGTGACGATATAATGAAAAAAGTGCTTGACAAGGGAATTCCGGATAACCGTGCGGGACTCGGAGGAAAAGTGTTTGATTTCGGTGAGTATGTTCATGAAGTATTCACCCGTTACCCCAAGATTTCCGAATTTGTGATAATGTATCATCCCGATATACAAGGACCTTTGGATAACTGCGAACTGCTTTTCGGTGAGGAAATGTTTTATCAGATGGCGGATGATCCTGATACCGTTCACAACGTTATGAAGCTTCTCACGGAGTCTTATATCAGTTTTATGGATGAATGGCAAAAGTTGTTTCCGCCAAGAAAAGATATAAATCCGCACTGGAGCAATGTCTGGCACAAGGGTACCATAATGCTGCGGTGTGACAGCGCAATGAACCTTTCGCCTGAGCTTTACGATGAATTTGTCGTGCCGTATGACCGCATACTGCTTGAACGCTTCAAAGGTGGCGCAATGCATTTTTGCGGAAGAGGCGATCATTATATTAAATCGCTCTGTTCAACCCCTCTGCTCTCCGCGGTAAATATGTCTCAGCCGCACATGAACGATATGGAAAAAATTTACAAAAACACCGTTGATAAAGGGATAAAACTCGTCGGATTCGATTCAAAACGCGCGCAGGACGATCTGAGCAGAGGTTTCAACCATTGCATGAGCGTTTAGCGTTTCTGTTTTTCTGCGATCACCTCAAAAAGGTCAAAAAAATACCCTTTCCGGCAGATGATGCGGAGAAGGGTTAAAAAAAGAATCAATAGTCTGAAGTCGATCAGTGCTGATCTTGCATTGCCTCGACGAACGCTTTGAAAATCATTCCGTTGTATTCGTCTTTTCTGAAAAGTCGTTCCGGATGCCACTGAACCGCCCAAAGAAAGCGTTGTTCGGAACCGAAAAATGCTTCAACGATCCCGTCCGGAGAAAAAGCCATCGGTAAAAGACCCGGCGCAAGATTTTTTACTGCCTGATGATGACTGCTGTTAACATCAAGATTATCAGTTTGCAGATATTTATAAAGAGGTGTGTCTTTTTCAACTTTAACGGTGTGGGACGGAATATCATACGGAGGCTGCTGACGGTGACTTATATCAGACGGTCGCTGTGAAGGCAGATCCTGATAAAGAGTGCCGCCCATTGCGGCGTTTATAAATTGCAGCCCTCTGCAAATGCCGAGAACGGGTTTATCCGCGGCTGCCGCCCTGCGAAACACGGCAAGCTCTAATGCGTCGCGTTTTTCGCAGACATCGTTAATGCCGCAAAGAGGCTTCTCTCCGTATAAAGCAGGAGAAACGTCATGCCCGCCCGTAAAGAGAAATCCGTCGCAAACGTCGGTAATTCTGTCAAGAACGCTTTCATCGGCTGAGAACGGCAAAATGACGGGAACCGCACCCGCAAATAAAAGCCCATCCAGATATCCGGGAAGCATCCAGATGCTGTCTTTGCTCTCATCCCAGAGAGGCAAAACACCCACTACAGGTTTCATAATCATTTCCCCTATCGCTTAGAATCGGAAACATACAGTTCCGCTCGGAATTTAATAAAAAAAGGTGAAAAGAAGCTTGAATATCGATGCTGCTTTTTTTCATAAAATCTTTTCAAGCATACGCGAAAAGTGCAAAAGGCGAAAAGGCCGTTTCTCGGAAAAAGGTATTTCTCCGTCTGCTCCGTCGTATAAAAAAAGAAATTCAGATTAATTATGGCTGATACGAAGGAAGCGGTCTCACATGATCGCCGATTTTTTTCAGTATACTACATTTTGACGGATATGTCAATAAACCGCATTGATTTCGCGATCTATTAATTCCGATACACTGATCATCCGTCGCTTTGCCTTGCGGAGTTACGTCTGACCGATCTTTCTTTCGGAACATAATATCGGCACGCTTTGAATATACAGTTGTGCTCTTTTCTCAGCGGTTTTGTCAGAAAACCCGAGTGCCCTTCAAACTTGCAATACCCCACGCAGTTGCCGCAGCCTGTTATTCTTCCGTCAATACAACGTCTGTTATAAAGTGAACCGCTCCTTTTTTCAAATGCTTCGTACTCTGTAAATAAGTCTGTCATACCTGTTCCCCTTTTCGTTTTTAAAATCGGCTCCTCGCCGTAACACACAAAAAACTTACATATATATATGTAATCATGCAAACTTCAACAGAGCATTATTTCACAGATTAGTAACATTTTAATAAATGCGCTCGATCAGTTTTATTTCGCCTAAACCGTTTTTTTTGTATATTCATATCAATAAAAAAGGAAAATCCTTTTTCGGTTTAATGCCGAAAAAGGATTGAAATTACAGGATTTTTTTGATTTTATAATTCAATTGAATAATCGTGAATAACCGCCGATACGCTATAGCGGCGCTTATCGAGACGAAGACGCACCATAAAACCCCAGAAAACGCCGTCAACGATTGTTCATAAATTATTCGATGATTTGTTCAAATTAACGGGGTCTTAATCGATCATCTGCGGGACATTTGCCTCGTCAGCGAGGTAATGATTTATTTTTTCTTCGCTGAATCCGATGATAATCAAGCCGCAGACAACGCGAAAATAAACCTGATTTCAGTCACTGTAAACAGCCGAAAGCCCTTCATAGACAGGGATCATATAGCTTTCGATAAGATCGTCATATTGAGATTGAAATGATTCAAGTATTTCTGATACTGACTTTGAGGACACAAATATATTATCCACGAGTTTGCGTCCGCCTTCGTTATAGTAACCGTATTCGGTATTTTCAAGCAGACTATAGTATATTTCCGCATCTCTTCTATCCGAGAAGATCTGTTCGGACATATAATCTATTATCTTTTCTTTAGTTTCGTAGCCTTTAAAGGGCTCAAACATTTCACTTAAAATCTTTACGGATGCATCGGCATCGGATGAGTTTAAGGTCAGGGCGGTGGCATAATAAAGTCCCTGATTGTAGCCGAGATATACGCCCGGCTTGCCGTTGGGTCCGTATGGATACGGGATAATACCGATATCGCTGAAGTTGAATATGATCGAATCTGTGCCGCTCAGAAGGTCGTCACCGCGGGAAGTATACATAACGGCTGCATTGGCAAGGAAAAGGTCAACGCCTTTCTGAAAAAAGCATTCCGTTTCGGGATGGATGCAATCGGAACATGTTTCGAACATTATTGATCTTGCACGCTCAAGCGCAGCTCGTCCGTTTTCGGAATAAAAACCGCATGATACAGTGCCGTTTTCAACCTGTGTGAAAGTAACGCCGTTTGAAAGGACCATAGAAACACCGAAATATGGCGGATGCGTCATAAAGCCGTATACCCTGTTCTCACCGTCCTGAACGGTAAACGCCTGAATGCATTCTTCAAATTTGTCCCAGTTCCAAGTGCCGTTCTCAACGTAAACTCTGGGATCTTCAAGCCCGTATTTTGACACAAGGCTTTCGTTTACAACTATCGGATAGCTTGCCGATGCAAGAAACAGTTCAGGCCATGATGCAGGGCAGACAGCGTAAACATCGTCCTTCCATGCGGCGGATGACAGCGTTAAGGGAGACCCCCATTTGAAGGTATCGTTAAGATCAATAAAAGATGACAATCCTGCAAAATACCCTCCCCGTATCATCGCTGAGATAGTATTGCCGGCAGTAAGAAGATCACAGTAATGCGTTCCGGTCATAACAGACGCCTGATAAAGGCTTGGGGCGTTCGAATTATAATCGACATCAATTTTGCAGTTAAGCTTTTTTTCTGTTTCTTTTTTTCTTTCAAGCGCCATATCGGAAAAATTCGTTCCGGGCACGTAACCGAAAGCTGTATCCACAGCGGTCCATGCCCATTTAACGGTAAAACCGCCAAGATCGTCAGAGCTTAGGTCGTTTTCATATGCGGGAATCAATTCCTCTGCGTTTGCAGAGCATGACGAAAGAACGATAAATGCACAGATAAGCATCAAAAATCCCTTGATAAACGCTGATTTACCCATATAAACCTCCTGTTATCATAAAGGGAAACAAGAATTAAGCGAATAAGGTATCTGACATTTTCAATAATAGCACAATTGCAGCAAATTGTCAATCTCTTTTTTAGAATCTGTCATATCGTCAATTTATGAGAGATTTTTAGAAGATCGAAACGAATCGTGGTTTTTTTAACCGCTCAGACAGCGATGTTAAAAAATGAATAATATGTTTTTACTTGACAGAATCACCTGCAAGCTGTATAATGTTTTATAATGGGAATAACGGGATCTGAGGATACAAAAAGATTATGCCCGGATATCGACCGTAATTATTCCAATGAGAATATATCATTAATTTTCACACCTGAGGAGCTGTTATGAACAACAGAGAATGGTTCAGATCTGCCGGATACGGCATGATGGTGCATTTCGGGCTTTATTCCCTGCTTGGTGGAGAATATCGCGGAGAAAGGACGCCTACTTACGGTGAATGGGCGCAGTCATGGTTCGGAATAGGAACAAAAGAATACTCTGATCTTGCAAAATGTTTCGATCCCGTATACTTCAATGCGGATGAATG
Organism: Clostridiales bacterium; assembly: GCA_016281915.1. Taxonomy (GTDB): domain Bacteria; phylum Bacillota; class Clostridia; order Oscillospirales; family UBA644; genus HGM12619. The sequence continues at coordinate 12,933 of JAEEJO010000058.1, read as the reverse complement.
GATATCTTATGCAAAGTCTTTCGGAATGAAATATTTTGTTATAACCGCAAAACATCATGAGGGGTTTGCGCTGTTTCGCTCAAAAGCCGATCCGTTCAATGTTGTGGACGCGACACCGTTCGGACGGGATATTATTGCGGAGCTTGCGGAGTCCTGCTATAAATACGGACTTAAATTCGGACTGTATTACTCGCAGGAGCTCGACTGGCACGACCCTGACGGAGGCGGATACGATAAAAATGGCGGATGTTCGGGGCGCGACTGGTATAATTCGTGGGACTGGCCGGATATTGCCTCAAAAGATTTTTCGCGCTGTTTTGAAAACAAAATAAAGCCTCAGGTAAAGGAAATACTCACGGGCTACGGGGATTTATGTCTCATATGGTTCGACACGCCTGGCGTTATCACGAAATCGCAAAGCCTTGAACTTTACAATATGGTAAAAGAATATCAGCCCGACTGTCTTATAAACTCCCGTCTGGGCAACGGAGCATACGATTATGTTTCCCTCGGTGACAATGAGATTCCTCGAGAGCCGCCGAAGGATATGACTGCGGAAGAATCCGGCGACATGAACGGACTTGGCGGATATAAATGGTCACCTTACGGTCTGTATGAGACCGCCGCCACGCTCAACGACACATGGGGCTTCAAATATTTCGATCATAACTGGAAAACGCCCGAAACGATAGCAGCAAATAAGCGCCACCTGAACAGTATGGGCGTAAACTATCTTCTGAACGTGGGTCCTGACGGTCTGGGCAGAATACCGTCGTTCTCTCTTGACATTCTCAGGCGTGCAAGAGAGATTGAGGAAGAAACGGAAGAGTGATCTATACCGCATTCTGAACATTATTAACGCACACAATAAACGTAGTTTTGGAGGAACGAAACAATGGAACAGCCGGAAATAAAAGTTAATCATATTGAAACAAAGAGCGTTATGACAAAATCGAACGGACCGCTCGGAGGTTATGCCGTAAACCCCTACGTCGGATGTCCTCACGCATGCAGATACTGCTATGCTTCTTTTATGAAGCGTTTTACGGGGCATACCGAAGAATGGGGCACCTTTATGGACGTTAAGGAATGGCCGGCAGTAAACAATCCCGAAAAATATGCCGGACAGAAGGTAACCATCGGGACCGTGACCGACGGATACAATCCTTTGGAAAAGACCTACGGAAAAACAAGAAAAATTCTCGAGGAGCTTAAAGACAGCGGCGCGGATATACTGATCTGCACGAAATCAGATCTTGTTCTGCGCGATCTTGATCTTCTGAAAGAAATAAACAAAAAAAATATGCTTACGGTCTCATGGTCTGTCAACACGCTTGACGAGGCTTTCAAGGATGATATGGATGCCGCAGTAAGCATCGAAAGACGTCTTGCCGCGATGAAGCAGGTATATGACGCGGGAATTCGCACGGTCTGCTTTATCTCCCCTGTATTTCCTGGAATCACTGATATCGAAGCAATTATTGAACGCACAAAGGATCAGTGCGATCTTGTATGGCTTGAAAATCTCAACCTTCGAGGCGGTTTCAAGAAGACCATTATGGACTATATCGCAGAGAAACGTCCCGATCTGACCCCACTTTATGACGAGATATACAACAAAAAGGACCGCAGCTATTTTGAAGCCCTTGAAAAGAAGGCTGAGCAGATCGCGAAGAAAGACGGCTGCCGCTTCGTTGATAACGAGACACCTTATGAGCGCGTATTGCAAGGACATCCGACGATCGTGGATTACTTTTACCACGAAGAGGTCAGAGGCACTGCCAACAGCGGAAAAAGAAACAAAAAAGCACAATAACCGGTTATTTTGTGCTAATATATGTTGTTTTGAATGATCATAAAAACCGAATCACAAAAGCTGAAAGAAAAGGAATCATAATGAAAAAGCGAATCGTTACAACAACTTCCGTTTTTCAGCCGGGCTATCCGGCAATAAAGGCTGCCGACAGACTGGCGGCTCTCGGCTTTGAAGCGCTTGACATGGCTCTTGATTACTGGACGGAGCCGGGTTCCCCTTTTATGGGCGACGAATATCTGCAATGGGCCGAAAAACTTCGCGAACACGCGGAAAAGACAGGGATGCCGTATACCCACTCCCATGCGCCCTCCGAAGCGGGGAACGATCCGACCGTTGAACGCGCCATTGAAACGGCGGGCATTCTTGGCGCATGTTATATCGTCGTCCATCCGGTCTGCCGTGAAAACGGAAAAATAATAGAAACCGCCGAACAGTTTATAAGAGTAAACGCCGAAGCCTACAGTAGCTGTATAGAGGCTGCGGAAAAGCATGGAGTAGTTATTCTTTCCGAAAATCTTCTGTGGGGTGCATCAAAAGACCCGATAATAATATCAGAGCTTGTAAAGGAGCTTAAATCGCGGCATTTCGGCTGGTGCTTCGATACGGGGCACGCAAACTGCTTCGGTATTCAGCCGTCTATACTGCATGAATGCGCCTATCCCCCTCTTTCGCTGCATATTCAGGATAACAATGGCGCGGGCAGGGACGAACACCTTATTCCCGGAGACGGGACGATCGACTGGAACAGTGTTGTTGAAAATCTCAAATCCGTGGGCTACAAAGGCGACTGCGTTCTTGAAGCTCATCATCAGAGTATTGAAGCGCCGGATAACGAGCGTGATGCGATACTGTCAAGGCTACTGACTTCTGCACGAAGATTAAGACAGATGATGGAAGAGGACGCCTGAAGCCTGTAAAGAAATGATGAGGATTTCAGTCTGCGGGTACTTATCCCGTTTTTTTCCATCTCAATCAATAATAAGACGATTAAAAACTGATCAGGGAACCGGATCCATCCAGCTATTGGTCGCTGCCTTCTTTACTTTGGGTTTTATTGGTCAGGTGATATCATGAATTCGCATTTAAAACTAAAAAACAAATTGAAGGAATACCGGCAGGCAAAGGGATTGACGCAGACCCAACTGGCTGACATGGTCGGCTCTTCGAAGAATACAATCAGTTCAATAGAAACGGCACAATTCTGCCCAACTGCGTACCTCGCCGCCCTGTTATGTATAGCACTTGACTGTAAATTTGAAGAGCTATTTTATTTTGGAGATTAACCGAGATGCTTTTTGCGAATGACTTCAACGATAATAGAATTCATATTGACGAGACTCAAAGCAACCAGACATATTATTGTCCGTTCTGTGGAGCTCCGCTTATCACCAGAAAAGGAGATGTGCGCCAGCATCACTTTGCTCATAGCGCGAGTCATCGCTGTTCAGACACCTATGAGCAGGAGCGGACCTATGATATGTCACCCTGGCACAACGAATGGCAGGGCATGTTTCCAAAAGACAATCAAGAGGTCAAATTGGCTCTTGGAAACACAAGCCACCGCGCAGATGTAATAATTGGCCGGACTGTCATAGAATTCCAGCACAGTATAATGCCTGTAAAAGCTTTTGACAACAGAAACAATTTTTACTTCAATCTTGGATATAAGGTCGTGTGGCTTTTTGACTTGTCAGACATTTTCAATGAAGACAATTTGACTTTTCAAGATAAAGGCGATACATTTCTCTTCAAATGGCGCAATCCCCAAAAGGCATTTAATAGCTACGATGTTAAAACTGGATGCATAGATCTGTTCTTTCAGCTTTCAGAAGATTTCACCTGCCCTAAAATAGTACGTGTTCTTGATGTTTCGGAAAAAGGATTCCAGCAGTTTACATCTACCCCGTTCATAACGAAGGAAGGTTTCTTAGAGTATATCGGCGTGCATGACGGCAAGTGTGCTGCTCCTGCACGAGATGATCTGAAGAAAAATGAAAAATACTCTGAATTCTGTAAACAGTACAACATATCTCTCAACAAGCAGCAGGAACGGGCAGTACAAGCGGTAGAAGGATCAAATCTCCTTCTTGCGGTTCCCGGTTCCGGAAAAACCACAGTTCTGGTGGCAAGGTTGGGACATATGATTCTTAACATAGGGGTCGATCCGCAAAGCATCCTAGCGATAACCTATAATAAAAAAGCCGCTACCGAAATGAAGCAAAGGTTTATTGATAAATTTGGAGACTCTGTTGGAAACCAGGTTCATTTTTCAACCATTAATGCGCTCTGTTATTCAGTTTACCGACGCAAATGTCAAGAGAACGGATCGCAGGAGAAAAAAGTAATTGAGGATAATGAACGAAAAGCGATACTGAGAAAGATTCTTTTGAAATATTCTGAAGAATACCCCTCCGAAAACGAAGTACTAGAGTTTGAACAGTCGCTGTCATATATCAAGAATATGATGTTAACAGATTCCGACTTGTCAGATCTGGATGAATCATACCCCAACATAAAGGAAATGTATCAGGAGTATCTGCAGCTTCTCGATTCTTCCGGCAAAATGGACTTTGACGATCAGATGATTTTTGCGTTGGACATCCTGAAAAATGATTCAGATGTTTTGTGCGCACTTAAGGCGCGATACAAATATATCTCTGTTGATGAAGCACAAGATACATCGAAGATTCAACATGCCATAATCAAACTGATTTCTCAAGGGAACAACCTATTTATGGTGGGCGATGAAGATCAGAGCATTTATGGCTTTCGCGGAGCATACCCCAAAGCGTTGCTGAATTTCAGATATGATTACGTTAATCCATATATCATCCGCATGGAGAGAAACTATAGGTCTACAGAGCCAATTGTTGAAAAAGCTCAGAGCTTTATATCAAAGAACAAGGGCAGATACGAGAAGAACATGATCGCTGAGCGAGGTCAATGTGAAGCCGTTAACCTCATTCAGGTTGGAAATAGAGAAGAACAGTATTCTTATCTGCTTGATGTGGCAAAAAACAACACACGAGAAACAGCGTTTATATACCGTGATAACGAAAGCTCGGTTGTACTTGTTGACTTATTGTTAAGAAACGAGATACCGTTCAGATTAAAATCCCCTGAAATGAATTTTTTCGGCACAAGAGTGGTCACGGACATAATATCGTATCTGAAACTTGCTACTAACGACCGTGATTTCGAATCGCTCAAAAATATATGCAACAGGGGGATACTGTACCTGAAAAAGCAACAGTTAGAGTACGCAATCAGAGATGGTAAAAGATTAAATCTAAGTGTTTTTGACGCTCTTCAGGGACAGATGAAATATCTCAAAAGAGAGTATCAAGGAAGGGCTGAAGATTTTAGGAATATCATTCGAACCGTTTCTTCACTTACACCTCTCAATGCCTTGACCTATATAATGGACAAAGGTTATGAGAATTACATGGAGGAAAACCGTTATGATTTTGGGAAAGTTGAACTTCTCAAAATCCTTGCAAAAAAGGAACCTACCATTAGTTCGTTCCTGAAAAGGCTCCAGTACCTTGAAACACAAATGCAAGAAGGCTTTGATACTAAGTCGGCCACCCCGGTTATTCTAACCACGATTCATTCAAGCAAAGGGTTAGAATATGATGTTGTATACATGGTAGATGTATACGATGGTCGTTTTCCATCATCAAGACCAAACATATTCAGCAAGTCTAAGGACAACGCTGACGGAGAACAAGAGGAACGGCGGCTGTTCTATGTAGGAATTACACGTGCGAAAAACAGTTTGAATCTGTTTTCAATATCCGGACGACAGAGTTCCTATGTTGAAGAGTTGTTCCCGGAAATTCAAGAAAAGATAGAATCTCAGAAACTGTTAGATGCTGCGGCGGCGCAACAAGCACTATCTGAACTATTCCGACAACAGCAAGAAGCGCGAGAAAAAGAAGCTGCTCGTAGACTTGCTGAAAGTGAAGCACGGAAAAAAGAAATCGAGGAAAAACAAAAAAAAGAGGCCGAGGAGAGGACAAAGCAAAAAGAGCTGGCAGATAAACGTATCCGAGATGAAATTATAGCGATTATCGATCAGCAGGAATATCCAGCAAGAGATTCATATGGTCGCCGTTGGGTTCGATGCGAAGAATGTGACAAGATTGATTTAGAACGAGAGTTTTCAACATACGGCGGTGCTAACCATGTCAATCTTGGAATCTGCAGTGCATGTATGAGAAAAAAGCGATAAAGAAAGCGCGCAGGGCATTTTGATTTGCCCTGCGTTTGCTTAGCTAATCACTGACGAGTTCTCTTGCAAAGTTGTAGATGATCCGTATATACGCAGTATGAATCAAGCCTCTGAATGGATGCTGCTCCTGTTTAATCGACGATTATCAGTCGTGGAACATATCCTCGTACATTTCCAGAGTTTTGTATGCCGGCACAAGGTTCTTTCTTGCGGCTTCAACTGCCGGACCCTTGTAAGTATCGATCATTTTTGTTACGCCATCTTCAATATGAGAGAAGAAACCGAAGCCCCTGCTGTTGTCATGGAAGAACGGTCTGTCACCGAGAGCGATTTCCACAAAGTATTCCGCGTCACGAACGTCAAGGAAATAATTTCTGCGCAGATATTCTATAATCTGCTCATTCGTTTCATATCCCTTGAAAGGTGCGTATATCTGATCGAGGATAAAAGCGGATGTCTCAACATCCTGTGCCGTTATAGGTATGGCAAGCGTAAAGTCGGCAGATGAATAACTGATTTTCCAGTCATCCTGTCCTTTTGCGCTCGGGCCGCACGGCGAAGGAACAAGGCCGAAATTGTCCATTTTGAACGCAACGGAATCGGTTGTTGACACGATCTCGTATGCACTCAGATACTGCATTACTGCTGATCCGCTCACAAATTTATCCAGTGACGGTTCAGGATCTATATTGCGTCCTGCAGGTCCGTTGTATAGTTCAAAAGTCCAGTTATAAGCTTCAATAGCATTGGGACTGAAATATCCGAGTTCAAAATCACCGCTGTCATTAAACGTAATAAAGTCATATCCGTTGCACAGTGCAAGCGAGCGGGCTGTCCGTCCGATTCCCGCACTCAGAGAATATACGATATGATTCGGGTCATCGGTAATGGCGTAGTTAAGCAGACAGTCTTCAAACGTATCCCAGTTCCACTCTCCCCTCTCGTAATAATCCCTCGGGTCTGTTGCGGAAAGTTTGCCTATAAGGTCTTCGTTTATTACGAGAATTTCATCCATCGAGTTGGAAAGTCTCATGGGATGCATTGCGGGAAGCACGCCTATTATGACGCCGTCATACATGGTAGAAACGCGCATATATCTGCTGCCCCACTTTGTTTCATCAAACACATCGAGATTTTCAACTTGAGTCAGATCCTGAAAGGCGTTTGTTGTGAGATAATTATAAAGGAAGAACGATTCTTCGCTGATAAAATCGAAGATATACAGACCTGCCACTGCTGAACTGAAAGCGAGTGAGCCGGTTCTGCCAACATAGTCGAACCTGAGTTTGCAGTTGTATTTGCTTTCTATATCGTTTATTCTTTCTGCGGCAAGATCACCTAGATCTGTATTGTATGTATACGTCAATACCGAGTTGTCGCCCTCGAAAAAATAGTCCGGAACCATTCCCATAACAAGAGTCTGTCCGTTCAGATCAATTGAAAGATCTTCTCCGTCAAGATAATCGGGAACGATCTCCTCTTCTGCGGCAGAGCACGCAGAGATGAAAAACATTAAAATGACTGCTAAAAGAAGTATACGATGTTTTTTCATTTTGATTCTCCCTATTATTTTTTTTCCGGCAATTCGGATAATGATACCATGTATACGCAAAAGCGCTAAGCCGATTTTCGTATACATACAACATTCTTATGCATATTATATCACTTTTCGGGTCGGTCTGTCAACCCTGTTTTATAAATTTTATTATACGGAGGTTATATGAAAAAACGTGAGCCGCACCGAAAGCGCTTTCAAACGCCTTAGAGTATCGTTTCTATTGACAAAATCCTGCATATGTGATATGATTTTTAAAAATAACGTTTTATTGGTTTTCCGTTATGAATCGATATCGGACGGCGACATGACGGAAAAAAAGAAAAGAGAGATTCATATGATAACTGTGAATTTATATTACAAAGGTAAAAACGGAGCGGCACGTAAATTTGCCGCAGAAATGGAATCAAGCGGTATTGCAGCAGCTGTAAGGGCAGAGAAAGGAAATCTTCGCTATGCATATTTTCAGCCGCTTGACGATGCAGAAACGATACTTCTTATCGACAGCTGGACAGATCAATCCGCCATTGACGCGCATCATAAGTCGCCGATGATGGCGCAGATCGCAGCGCTTCGTGAAAAATACGATCTTCATATGACAGTTGAGCGTTTTATCAGTGAAGATATCGGAAAAGACGAGGCATTTATAAGGAAATAAAGTTTTCTTTTATTAAGATTGGAATTTAATAAGCATAAAAGAACAGAAGGCTGAAGATCAACTTCAGCCTTCTTGTTTCAATGCTTCGACATACTAAGCATTATGAATATGAATAGATGGAGAAACATTCGGTTTTTGACCGCACGGTTATCAGAACTGATTACGCATCATGTTTTTTCTTTTTGAGAATAACTGCTGCGCCGGCTGCAATGAGTGTTGCTGTGCCGAGTCCTGCCGCTGCACCGAAGGGTACGGACTGAGATTTCTCATCGTCGCCCGTATCGGGAGTTTCGGTCGGTTTTTCGGGAACGTTGTATTTATTTGTAATAACAATGCCGGTATCCATATCGCCTGCTATGATAGTATAGTAATCGGGAACAGGTGTTTCCGTTACCGTATAGACGATTCTTTCTCCTTTATCGTTATACTTCGGAAGATCCGTAAATTCATGCTCCCAGTTGTCGCTATCCCTTACTGCAACGGATTTAACTTCTACGCCGTCTGCATAGAGCGTTACCGTTATGAAGTAAGGTCTCTTGCCGTCCTGGTCGTGATTGTCAATCCAGATCTTTCTTACTTTAACCGTTATTACTTCGTTTTCATGTCTGTTGACGATATCATATCCGTCATATTCCGTGGTATAACCGTCTACTGCGTCTTCTTTAACGCTGTATTCGATCTCTTTACCGTCTTTATACTTCGGAAGATCGCCGAACGAATACTTCCAGCCGTCTTTTGCGGTTACTTTTATGCTCTTAACGAGGTTTCCGTCCGCATAGAGGCTTACTGTGATAGATTCGGGTCTCAGACCATCGTGGTCATTGTCGTCAATCCATGTCTTTGTGCCGTCAACTTCGGTAGTTTCGGGATCATGTTTGTTTGTAAGAACGGTTGTTGTATCATCTTTGCTTGTTTCTGCAAGGACGTAGCCTGAAATGCTCGATTCTTTCCAGGTATATTCGATATTCTTGCCATTCAGATACTTCGGAAGTCCGGTTACGGTTGCCTGCCAGCCGTTTTCTTCATTAAGCGTTACGGTCATTATGTCTGCCGTGCCGTTATTCAGTGTTACGGTGATCTGTTCGGGTCTTATGCCGTCCTGATCGTTATTGTCATCCCAGACTTTCTTTACCGTAGCTTCGGTTTCATACGGAGTATGCGTATTGACAAGCATAAAGCTGTATTCAGATGATTCTACAACTTTTGAGATATAACCGAACCACATCGGAGTCATTACTTCGGATACAGTATAGTTGATTCTGCGTCCGTTGCTGTTGAGATCAAGATTGGTCCAGATATAGCTCCAATCATTCTCTTCATTGAGTCTTACTGCCTGTCCGTAAGGAACGCCGTTTGCATAAAGCTGAACTTTGACAGATACGGGTCTGATACCGTCGTTGTTATTGTTATCATCCCAGATCTTCTTAACAGAAACAGACGTTTTGTAAGGAGTATGCTCATTTGTAAGAGTTGTGATGTAACCAACAGTCTTCACATTGACAAGTGAGTAGTTGTTGATCGAACTTTCTGACCATGTATACTCAATAAGAGTACCGTGATCTCTGTATTTCGGCAGACCGGTTACGGTAGCTTTCCACATGTTTGCCTCATTGAGAATAACCGAAGCTACTCTGCTGATGCCGTCATGGAGGAATGCCGTGATGGAATCCGGACGTATGCCGTCCTGATTCGAGTTATCGTACCATACCTTCTTAACCTCTGCCTCTATTTCTTCGGGCGTATGAGAGTTTGTTACGGTGAAGCCGTTTTCCATATCGCCTTCGATTTCAGAGGTATATGCTTTGGGATGTCCCTCTACTGCGGGGATCTCATCCTCTTCGATATAGTATTCGATAAGTTCGCCGTGATTTCTGAACTTCGGAAGTTCGGTAAACGTATAGTGCCAATCTCCGTTTTCATCGGGGAGAATGGTTGCATTTGCAATTTCAGCATCCTGATATGTTGCATACAGTCTTACGGTGATGCTTTCAGGTCTTATACCGTCCTGATCATCTGCATCGTCCCAGACCTTGGAGATTTCGATGTCTCTGACTTCGGGAATACGCGGGTTTTCAATTGTGAATCCATCGTCGTTATTGCCTTCGATCTTGGCTTCATCGTATCCGTGTGCGTATTTTTCCTCATCAAATTCGATTTCGTCTTCTTCGACATAGTATTCGATGAGTTCGCCGTGATTGCGATACTTGAACAGATTTTCAAACGTGTATGACCAGTTGCCTTCTTCATCGGGAGTGATGGTCGCATTCGCGATCTCGTCCTCTGTATACGTTGCATACAGTCTGACAGTAATGCTTTCGGGTCTTACACCGTCCTGATCGTCTGCGTCATCCCAGAATTTGATTACGGGGATGCTGATCAGTTCAGGTTCATGTATATTCTCGATATCGTTGCCTGTATAAACGATTTCATATCCTGTGGAAGTAACGCTTTCGTCGTATTCGATCTCTACTTCTTCGACTTTGTATTCATGTTCGGTCTTGTCGTCCGTTGTTGCGCCGGGTTTATACTTCGGAAGATCCGTCCATTCATACTTCCAGTCGTCCTCTTCCGTAACGGTTGCAGTCTTGAATACCTCGCCGTCCTGAAGAAGATTTACCGTGATGCTTACCGGTCTGATGCCGTCACGGTCATCGTCGTCGTTCCAGGTCTTAGTTCCGTCAATTGACGTTGTCTCATAGGGGTTGTCGAAGGCTACTGCTTCTGCGGGTTCACCGTTTCTTGTTACGGTTACTGCGTTGGAAAGCTTGCCGTTTCTGTTATCCGAAACTTCAACCGTTATGGTATATACTGAAGTGTCATAAACGATTCCTACGGTCGTTTCAACTACTTCTTTTATAGTATACGTATGGGTTCCGACGTGGCTGCGATCATAATCGATCTGATCGAACGTTACTTTTCCGTCTTCGTCATTCTTCTTTGTCTGAAGCAGACTTTCGCCTTCATACAGTTCAAAGCTGAATTCTTCATTGATAATCTCTCTGCCTGTAACGGTCTTGGTTGCATCAAATATGATGAAGCCTTTTGCGTCATAGGTATTAGTGAATGTGAGCGGTTTTTCAGTGGTAGAATCGGCCTCTGCGGTCAGCGTGCCGTCTCCGTTATCGGTTACGGTTACTGTTACAGTCTTACCTGTTTCTGCTGCGCCGTCATTCGTTACACCGTCGATTTCGCCTGACTCGGTTACAGTATATGTATACGTGCCGGGAACGGTATATTCAAACGGTCCGAATGTGACTGTTTTTTCAGTCTCGGTTACCTTGCCGGTCATTTCTGCTGCTGCCGGTGCTTCGTCATTTGCTTCTACAGTAATGTCAAAGCTCCATGTTGCAGGACCTTCAAGTTCTTCGGGAATACTGAGTACCTTGGTTACCGGGAAGGTTACCGTAGCAGGTTTTACGCTGTAGGTATTTGTAAATGTAAGAGGTTCTTCATCGGTATAATCTGCCGTTGCGGTAAGTGTGCCGTCATTGTTGTCAACTACGGTTACCGTTACGGTCTTTGTTGCTTTGGCGTCATTCGTTACGCCGTCGATTTCGCCCGATTCGGTTACATCATATGTATATGTACCGGGTGCAGTGTAGGTAAACGGACCGAATGATACGGTGTCGTTATCCTGATCTACGGTTCCGGTCATTTCTGCTGCTGCGGGGGCTCCGTCATTTGCTTCTACAGTAATGTCAAAGCTCCATGTTGCAGGACCTTCAAGTTCTTCGGGAACGCTGAGTATCTTTGTTACCGGGAATGATACGGTTGCGGGCTCAACTTTGTAGGTATTTGTGAATGTAAGCGGTGCTGCATCGGTAGAATCTGCCGTTGCGGTAAGTGTGCCGTCATTATTGTCAACAACCGTTACCGTTACTTTGCGCGATGCAGTTGCATCATTCGTTATACCGTCAATTTTGCCTGATTCGGTTACCGTATATTCATACGTTCCGGGTGCGCTGAAGCTCAAAGCCTTGAATGACTTGGTATCGCTGCTGTTGCCGCTGCCGGAGATAGTAACTTTATCTACTTCGTTTCCGTCACTGTCTGTCAGGGCAAAGTCATAGCTCCATGCTCCAGGTGCGGTTCCCTGAGTTTCTGATTCAACAACTTTCTTTACGGGGAACGCTACGGCTGTAGACGTTACTTTGTAAGTATTTGTAAATGTAAGCGGCGTTTCATTGTTAGAATCTGCCGTTGCGGTAAGCGTGCCGTCGTGATTGTCAACAACTGTTACTGTTACTGTGCCTGTCGTAGTTCCGTTGACTATACCGCTGTTTGTGCTGCCTTGCGTTGCACTCTCGGTTACGGTATATGTATACTCTCCGGGTGCGGTGAAGGTCAGAGCCTGATATTCTTTCTTATCACTGCTGTTGCCTGTACCTGCAAGCGTTATTGTTTCAATTGCGGTTCCGTTACTGTCAGTAAGAGCAAAGTCATAGCTCCATGCTGCAGGTGCGGTTCCCTGAGTTTCTGATCCAACAACTTTCTTTACCGGGAATGCTACGTCTGTAGACGTTACTTTGTAAGTATTAGTGAATTTAAGCGGGGTCTGTGTTGTCGATGACGTTGCTGTAAGTGAGCCGTCACCGTTATCGGTTACGGTTACGGTTACACTTGCTGTCGTCGTTCCGTTAACGATACCCTTGTTCGCGCTGCCTGCAGTT
>JAEEJO010000057.1 GCA_016281915.1 Clostridiales bacterium | reverse complement strand
GCGCAAAAAAAATGCTGCTTGTAAACAACGTTGATGACCGTGATTTTCTTAAAAAGCTGTTGACTGCTGTTTATGAAGATCTTTCCGCTTCACAAAACTGAAGCATTTTGTATCCCGTGCAAAAGAATGATCCTGTCGATTTAATCCGGCAGGACTTTTTTTATAACGCTTTTCTATACCGGACCATCCGATATTCACAGCTTTTTGTTGACTTTTTTACGTTTGTATGCTATAATCACCCGTGAGGTGGAAATATGAATATTCTTTTGATACTTGTTGATCAGTGGCGTGCGGAATGTATCGGCGCGCTCAAAAAAATACCCGTAAAAACCCCTAATATTGACAGACTCGCTTCCGAAGGCGTTCTCTTTACCGACGCATATACCCCCACACCCGTCTGCGCCCCTGCGCGCCAGTCTTTGATGGCAGGCAGACAAGCTGACAGCTTCGGTGCTTTATGGAATTACGGTCTTGGAAACGTCGCTTCACTGAGACCCGAAGGCGACTACTGGATGAAAAATCTGAAAAAAGCCGGATATTCCAACGCGTATTTCGGACAGTGGCATTCCTCGGAATTCGGACAGGCTCTCGAATTCGGCTACGATTATTATCTTCCGCTCGGTGAAGTCCGCAGACAGATCGGCGAAAAATACGGCAATATCAGTTTCAAAAACGGATGGTTCGGAGACACTAACCCGATCCCGTATGAAGAAGAGGCTCCTCACAGGCTCGCCGATGCCGCATGCGAATGGATAAACAAACAGGACGGACCGTGGCACGTCTGGTTCGACCTTCCTTATCCTCATCTTCCCTGCCGTCCCTCCGAGCCGTTTGCATCAATGTATAAGCCCGAGGATACCGTGCCGTGGGAAAGCTTTGGCGATACCCTTGAAAATAAACCTTATATACAGCAGCAACAGATTCACAACTGGCATCTTGAAGGCCTGAAATGGGAGGACTTCGCTCCGTGCGTCGCACGTTATTACGGTATGATGACTCAGATCGACGACGCAGTGGGAAGAATTATACGTACTCTTGAAAACAAAGGCATTCTCGACGATACTCTTATCGTTTTCACGTCAGATCACGGCGATACGAGCGGCGGACACGGGATGATGGATAAACACTATATCCTTTATGATGATGTAACGCGCGTTCCCCTTATCATACGCTATCCCGCAGCGTTTGAAAAAGGCGGCGTTTGCAGTGAATTTGTCTCAAACTGCCTCGATTTCGCCCCGACCGTAGAAGCCCTTGCGAATATCCCACCGGCAGGCGTTCGTCACGGCGTATCGCTCATGGATACCATTGACGGCAAAAATCCCGAAAAATTCTCCGTTTCTACCTCAAACGGACAGCAGTTCGGGCTCTTCACGCAAAGATGCATACGCGATCATAAGTATAAATATATCTGGAACCTTACGGATATCGACGAGTTTTATGATCTTGAAGCCGATCCCGGTGAAAAAGTGAACAGAATAAACTCTCCGCAATACTTGCAGATCATTTCGGAAATGAAATCAAAGCTGAAAGACGCTCTTAAAAGAAGAAACGACCCGTTCTGCAACGGTTCCGTAGAATGGCAGCTCGGTGAAAAGTAGGTCATTTCTATTAACCCTGATTCAGTTTTTTGAAATAACAAAAGTGCAGTACTGTATGTCTGCACTTTTACTTTTCTATTGAGGAAGAAAGAGTTTTTACCGTATATTGTTGTAAATTAACAAAAATTTAATAATTTTTTCTGATTTTCTGTTGACAAATACGATCATTTTTTGGTAAAATAAATATAGTGAACGGACTTTACGCCCCGAGAAATCTGCCGGTGTGGCGGAATTGGCAGACACCCGGGACTTAAAATCCCGTGAAACGAGAGCTTTGTGGCTGTGCAGGCCCGCTCCCGCCAGATAACCGGTTATCTTTTCAAACATTATTATTGGAGGTCTCTATGAAGAAATTCTTATCTTCCTTTAGAAAAAACCCTCTCCTGGTGCTTTTACTGTTTTTGCAGATTGCCGTAACAACCTACTCGATTTTTCAGTTTTCATATTATTATAAACTCAATGATTACTTTACAAAACAGATGAATACGGTTTTTACACAATACAGGTTCCGAGCCGTTCTTGATAATTTTTTTAAACAGGAAGCCACAGAGGTTTTTTATAACCCTTATAGCGGTTCCGACGAAACGCTTCGCGCCATGGGTAAGTTTTTCGAGGAAGTAAAGAATATTGACGGTCTGAATGTCGTTCCGAATCTCGGAGGACTTCACAGTTCTTCCATATGCTTAGCAGGCTCTTTTGATCAGATCGGTGAAAAAGACAGATCCTTCCCCTCTCCGTTTGCAGAAACCCATACGGAAGATGACGGAAGCGTAACAACGGAATTCCAAATGAATATCATCGGTTCAAACTACGGTGATTATTTCCCTTTGAACGTCATTGAGGGAAGAGGATTTGAACAGGGCGATTTCGTTTCGTGGGACGATCTTTCCAGAATTCCTGTGATTCTCGGATATAGGTATAAAGAATACTTAAACGTGGGAGATATCCTTGAAATGACATCCTCCTTTACTATACAAGATAAACTGACACTTGAGGTCGTGGGTTTTCTTGCCGAGAATTCGGTATATCCTAGAAGCAACGGGGGTTCGCTGAGCTCATTTGACGATGAGATTATTTTACCTATCCCCGATATGACATCTGAAATTTATGAGAACAGGCGGCTTACGCTTGCGGAAAGACAGATCATTATCGGATCATATTATCTTGTGGATCTGTCTCGTGAAGACGAAATCGTTGCTCAGATTGAAT
>JAEEJO010000056.1 GCA_016281915.1 Clostridiales bacterium | reverse complement strand
TGGTACTGTATTGTTTCCGCTTCCGGAAATCGTTACGGAATCAACCTGTGCTCCGGTGCTGTCGGTAAGAACAAAGTCATAGCTCCATGCTGCGGGCTCTGTTCCTGCAGTTTCGGATCTAACTTCTTTTGTTACCGGGATAGTTACTGTTGCCGAGCCTACGTTGTACGTATTTGTAAATGTAAGCGGTTTTGCGTCGGTAGAATCTGCCGTTGCGGTAAGCGAGCCGTCTTTGTTGTCAACAACAGTTACTGTTACTGTTCCTGTTGTCGTTCCGTTGACGATACCGCTGTTTGTGCTTCCTGTCGTTGCTTGCTCGGTTACGGTATACTTATACGTGCCGGGTGCGGTGAATGTCAGCGGCTGGTATATAGCTGTATCTTCGGTGTTGCCGGTTCCGGAGATCGTTACGGAATCAACCTGTGCTCCGGTGCTGTCGGTAAGAACGAAGTCGTAGCTCCATGCGCCGGGTGCTGCTCCTGCCGTTGCGGACTGAACAGTTTTCTTTACGGGGAGCCTTATCTCTGTAGGCTCTACCTTGTAAGTATTTGTAAATGTAAGAGGTTCTGCATCGGTAGAATCAGCCGTTGCGGTAAGCGTGCCGTCGTGATTGTCAACTACGGTTACCGTTACGATCTTGCCTGTTGTTAAAACTTCATTTTCAACACCGGGAATATCGCCGGATTCAGTTACTTCATATTTGTATTCTCCGGGTGCAGTGTATGTGAACGGACCGAATGTTACGGTGTCGTTATCCTGATCTACGGTTCCTGACATCGTCGAAACTGTCGGTGCGTTGCCCTGAGCTGCAACATTGATCGTGTAGCTCCATTTTTCGGGACCCGTAAGTCCTGAGGGAACTGCAATTTCCTTCGTTACAGGGAAGGATGCTGTTGTGGATGTAACTTTATAAGTATTAGTGAATTTAAGCGGGGTCTGTGTTGTCGATGACGTTGCTGTAAGTGAGCCGTCGCCGTTATCGGTTACGGTTACGGTTACACTTGCTGTCGTCGTTCCGTTAACGATACCCTTGTTCTCGCTGTTTGCAGTTGCTTGCTCGGTTACGGTATATTCATACGTTCCGGGTGCGCTGAAGGACAGCGTACTGAAGTTGTTTGATACTGTATTGTTTCCGCTTCCGGAAATCGTTACGGAATCAACCTGTGCTCCGGTGCTGTCAGTAAGAACAAAGTCATAGCTCCATGCTGCGGGCTCTGTTCCTGCAGTTTCGGATCTAACTTCTTTTGTTACCGGGATAGTTAATGTTGCCGAGCCTACGTTGTACGTATTTGTAAATGTAAGCGGGGCTGCTGTGGTAGAAGATACTAAAGCCTCAAGTTTACCTTGCTTATTGTCAGTAACTCTTACTACGACTTCTCCTGTTGTTGTTCCGTTAACGATACCGCTGTTTGTGCTGCCTTGCGTTGCTCTCTCGGTTACGGTATATTTATACGTGCCGGGCGCTCTGAATGTCAGCGGCTGGTATATAGCTGTATCTTCGGTGTTGCCGGTGCCGGAGATCGTTACGGAATCAACCTGTGCTCCGGTGCTGTCGGTAAGAACAAAGTCGTAGCTCCATGCGCCGGGTGCTGCTCCTGCCGTTGCGGACTGAACAATTTTCTTTACGGGGAACGTTGCAGTTGTGGGTTCAACCTTATAGTTGTTTATAAACTTGACCTCGGCCGTATTGGTTGAGGGAGTTGCGGTGAGTGTTCCGTTTCCGTTATCAACTACGGTTATGGTTACCGTCTTTGTTGCCTCGGCGTCATTCGTTACGCCGGGAACGGTTCCGGTTTCTGTTACGTTATATGTATACGTTCCGGGTGCAGTGAAGGTGAACGGACCGAAGGTTACGCTGTCGTTATCCTGATCTACGGTTCCGGACATCGTCGAAACTGTCGGTGCGTTGCCCTGAGCTGCAACATTGATCGTGTAGCTCCATTTTTCGGGACCCGTAAGTCCTTCGGGAACCACTACTTCCTTCGTTATCGGGAATCTTGCGCTAGTCGGTTCAACCGTATAGTTATTTGTGAATGTAAGCGGGGCATTTACCGTAGAACTTGCCGTTGCGGTGAGTGTGCCGTCAGCATTTTCTCTAACATTTACAGTTACGGTCTTTGTTGCTGCGGCGTCATTCGTTACACCGTCAATATCGCCTGATTCGGTTACGGTATATTCATACGTTCCGGGGGCAGTGTAAGCGAACGGACCAAATGTAAGTGTCGGTTCCGCTTTGGTTACTTTGCCGCTCATTGTATCTGCAACAGGCGCTCCGTCTTTTGCTGTTACGGCAATGTCAAAGCTCCAGTCAGCAGGACCGGTAAGTCCGGCGGGAAGATCGAGTATCTTCGTTACGGGGAAGGATACTGTTGTAGAACCTACATTATAGGTATTTGTAAATTTAAGCGGTTTTGCGTCGGTATAATCTGCCGTTGCGATAAGCTTGCCGTCTTTGTTGTCAACTACGGTTACCGTTACGGTCTTTGTTGCGGTTGCATCGTTGGATACGCCTGCGATCGTTCCTGATTCGGTTACATCATATGTATATGTACCGGGTTTTGTATAAGTGAACGGACCGAATGAGCGTGTAGGTGCCGCATTCGTTACCGTGCCGCTCATTGTATCTGCAGCAGGCGCTCCGTCTTTTGCTGTTACGGCAATGTCAAAGCTCCATGTTGCGGGACCTGCAAGACCGGCAGGAACAACAAGTTCCTTTGTTACCGGGAACGTTGCAGTTGTGGATGTAACTTTATAAGTATTAGTGAATTTAAGCGGGGTCTGTGTTGTCGATGACGTTGCTGTAAGTGAGCCGTCACCGTTATCGGTTACGGTTACGGTTACACTTGCTGTCGTCGTTCCGTTAACGATACCCTTGTTCGCGCTGCCTGCAGTT
>JAEEJO010000055.1 GCA_016281915.1 Clostridiales bacterium | reverse complement strand
TATCGCATTATGTATATATAATTTATGCCTTTGATCGCACGTCGAGCGCGCTCATTGGCTTCTGGATGACCTTACCGGTATTCGGTAATCAGATAAGAATGATATATCCTCTCATGCTTGTTATGAACATCGTCTTTCTTGCGATCGTCGCGCTCATGGCGTATATCTCCTCTTCAAAACTCAACACCGCCGAAATAATAAAAGGAAAGGAATAATAGTAAAGTGATCCGTCATAATCGGATCTGAAAGTAAATCCACACTGCATTTCGTCAAAATAACCAAAAAATTACGCATTATTGCAGTTATTTTTTTAATATATGTGAATATAATATATTGACACGCGGTATCTTTTCGTGTTATAATATAAGCGATAAACGAAAGGTTATGACGGGAATGAATATTAAGCTTTCAATTAAAGAAAAAAGACGTAAGCTCATGCCCCGAACCTCCGGATGGACAGGTCGGCGCGGAGAGGATATCTCTGTGCCTTAATGTGAATTAAAAATCGACATTTAACTGTAATCAGGAGGTAAAATATGCGAAAACTTAAAAATATCGTAATTTCGGTTTTGTTGGTAGCCGTGATCGCTGTCGGTGTTTCCGCTGCGTTTTTCGCTCAGACAGAGAATTTTTATATTACATGTGTTGAAGCACACGGCATATTTGTTCCGGCCAATCTCCCGTATGTTGAGGTCTATGCAGAGTATGCTGCAGTCAACATACCAACAGCATTTCGAACTGTCGTCGGGTTGAATTATAACAACAGCGGACCACAATTGTCGCGTGGAATGTGGAGCAAACAAGAATCTCACGCCACAATTATTTATAGCCCTGCGTATTACGGCGATCCGTTTGATTGGAGTCATTTTGCTGAAATATTAGAGCCGATCTTGTTAAATTAGTTATTTGAAATATGTTTTTCTGTAATTTTCTGTCGATTTCTGCCATTCATTGGCAGAAATTGACAGTAAGCTCTGATCTGTATTAAGATTTTCAAACTAATACATAAAAATCGATAAAAAATACCGATTTAATATTTGAAGGTGTGGTTTTATGGCAATCATTACAGAAACAATAAAAAACATAAGATCGAGAATTTCATTGGCAATAGTAATCGTCCTCCTGTTCACGTTTCTTATTCAGATCCTCAGCTATTCATTTGCGTGGGTAACATATAATTACTGGTATGACGATGTCAGCAATTCCGGTATGGTAAACGAATCTTACATTGAATATTCGGTATATTCAATACAGATCCATTTCCCTGATTTCAATTCGGTTTTCATTTTTCAATCGGGAAATTCTGATGCAGCTAAAGCTCATAATGATCTTGTGATCAAATCATTTAAATCGTTGGAAAAGAAACTCCGCTCGATAGAAGGATATGTATTATCCTTCAGAAACCTTGGTAGTGGGATAATATTGGATAATGCAGACGCATATGCGATTTCGAGTGATGCAGAACACGGATATGACAGCAGCTACTATTTGGACCTGGATAAAAAAATGGCTGATGGATATTCAAAATACGGCTTTACTCCGGAGCAAATCAGTCAGTTCTGCAGTTATCATGTGGCACAAATGGACATACGAGCTATTCTTATGGAAGGATTCAGATATTCCGAAGGTGGATTTACTGAGGATAACCTTAAGTATGATTATATGTTTACTGATGATGGAGAAATGCCCACGATTCCGATTGTTATGGGGTGGGATTTCAGAAATTATTACGAAATCGGAGATATTTTTTACAGTGATGGTTCGTTGATACAGGCAGCGTTAATAAAGAAGGGGGAAGCCAATCCCAGCGTTATCGACCAGGATATGGCTCGATATATCGTTGTTGGATTTCTCGATAATGATACGGCTGTCGAATACCGACCGGGGTTAAGAATGAATGTGGATAATTATATAATAATCCCGCATGTTCCCCCGATACCTCAATATTTTCCGACAGTATCTGACAAAACACTTGCCCTTGACTTTTACGGAAATCTTCGGTCGGCGTCGACGTTGATTTATATTGATAAGCAACAGGAGCAGCAAACGGTAGAAGCCTTGACAAAGGCATTGGCAGAAGATCCCATAATGGGAATATACGCTGTTCTTGAAAAGAACGAGCAGGTAAACGCCATGTATAAACAGATGTATCATAAGCGAATGATCAACTACGCCATCATCGCCGGTTCCACTCTCGTTTTCTGCGTTGCGGTTATAATTATCATAGTCGTCAACAAATTCAAAAACGGAAAAAAGGACGTTGCCATCCACCGTCTTGTCGGAGCCACGTCCGGCGACGTCGTCCGCACTTATGTTCTTGAATTTGCGATATATCTTCTTTGCGCCGATATTTTATCACATTATGTATATATAATTTACGCATTTAATCCAGGCTCGATCGCACTTGTCGGCTTCTGGATGACTCTTCCCGTAAACGGAGTGGAGATCCGTATGATATATCCGCTTATGCTCGCAATGAACGTCGTATTTCTTGCGATCGTCGCGCTCATAGCGCATATCTGCTCATCAAAACTCGATACCGCCGAAATAATAAAAGGAAAGGAATAAATAGTAAAGTATTCTGTTTTTATCGAATTTGTAAGTAGATCTACGCTGTCTTTAGTCAAAATAACTAAAAATGACGCATTATTACAGCTAATTTTTAAAATATATGTGAATATAATATATTGACACGCGGTATCTTCATGTGTTATAATGTAATCAACAAACGAAAGGTGGTGGCGGGAATGAATGTTAAGCTTTCAATTAAAGAAAAAAGACGTATGCTCATGCCCCAAACCTCCGGATGGACAGGTCGGCGCGGAGAATAATATCTCTGTGCCTTAATGTAAATTAAATTACATCATTTAACTGTAATCAGTAGGTAAAAAATGCATAAACTAAAAAATATAGTTATTTCTGTTTTGTTAATCGCGGTAATTGCGGTTGGGTTGTCGGCGGCAGTATGTGCTCAAAACAGAAGCGGGTATATTCAATGTACAGATTCGTATGGAGTGTTTGTGCCGGCGAAAATGCCGTATATAGAGGTGTATGCAGAATATACCGGATTTTTTATGACAACCTCATTTCAGACTAATGTTGCTTTGAACTACAATAATGTTGAGTTTCTCGAGGCTGCTGGAAATATTAGTCAGACTTTTTCGTCTGCACAAATTGTCAGACAACCGGCATATGCTACTGACTATTTTTCATGGTCACAGTATTGCGAAATATTTGACGATTAATTTTTTTAAGGTATGTATACGCAAGAGATCGCAAGGTGCATTCAAATGCATCTTGCGATTTAGGAAAGGGGATTGCCCATGTTGCAGTTGTATCTTTTACGAGCTATAAAAGGCATTAAATCAAATATTGCCCTCTCGGTAATAATAGTACTTCTTTTCACTTTTCTTATACAGATCATCAGTTATTCCTTTGCATGGATAACATATAATTACTGGCATAATGAAACAAACAACACGGGTTTTGCTACCGAAGCTTATCTTGAGTATGCTGTATATTCTTTTCAGGGAGGTTATGACTCTGTTGAACAATCTCGTTTGTTTAAATCGACCTTGTATGCTGATCCTGAAACAGGGGAGGTCCTCGAAAGAGAACTTACCGAAGATGAAAAAAAACATAATGAAGCTGTGTATGCCGCATATGACAAACTGAAAAATAATCTTGAAAATATTGATGGATATTTTTTTTCTAACAGAAAACTTAGTGGTATCATTGCAGATGATGACAGAGCTTATAAGCTTACAACGGGTTACGAGCGTGGAAGGAAGAGAATTTCAGAAAACGAGCTGCTTTTAGAACAATTTCTTGATATCGGATATTCAATTGAAGATGTCGAGCATTTTTGTCAGTATGATTGTTTTTTTATAGATAGAACCACCATTTTGATGGAAGGGTTTGAATATAGTGAGGGCGAAGGTTTTACGGAGCAGAATCTTAATTATGACTATGTTATAACGGAAGACGGGCATTTGCCGACTGTCCCGATTGTTATGGGAAATGATTTCAGAGAATACTTTGATATTGGCGATGTATTAAACAGTGCGATGAACAAAATGTATATAAATGGTTACTACAATGGTATTCAGACCATGAGGTTTAGTGACCAGCACAACTGCAGCTATATAGTCGTAGGTTTTCTTGAAAAAGACTCCTCTGTAGAATATCGTGATGGAGTAAGAATGAATGTTGATTCGTATTTTATCATTCCGGAAGTCCCGAATACTTCGGAGTATTTCCCGAATGATCCTCTGAAATCACAAATTGATGAGTTTTATAAGAGAATTCCTCGGAGTATAGCATATATCGAAAAAGAGAACGAAACTAAGATTGTTGATTCGCTTGCAAAAGCGCTTTCCGAAGATACGGTTATCGGACCATACTTTCATCTTGTTAAGAATGAGCATTTAAATGCCGTATACGGCAGTATTCTTGAAAAAAGAGCCGTTGGTTTCGGTGCCATTGCCATTTCCACCTTTGGTTTCTGTATAGCCGTAATAATAATTATTATAATAAACAAATTCAACAGCGGCATAAAAGATACTGCAATCCACCGTCTTATCGGCGCAACCACGGGCGATATAGTCCGCACATATGTTCTTGAATTTGCCATATATCTCCTTTGTGCCGATATACTGTCGCATTATGTATATATAATATATGCTTTTAACCCTATGTCAAGAGCTCTTATCGGATTTTGGTCGGTTCTACCTGTAAACGGCGTTGATGTAAGAATGATATATCCTCTCATGCTTGTTATGAACATCGTCTTTCTTGCTATCGTCGCACTCATAGCGCATATCTGCTCTTCAAAACTCGATACCGCCGAAATAATAAAGGGAAAGGAATAAAAAATGAAAAAGTTTAACGTCAACGGGTTTATGATTGCCGTATCGTTCTTTCTTACGTCGTTTTTTGTTGTTGTCTTTGTAAATCAGCTTATCGTTAACAGACAAAACAACAGGAACTACGATATGTTCAACGGCCCGGATTCTCTGAAAATGAGAATTACCTGCGCAGAGCCGTTCTTGCTTACGCCGCAGAATTACGGAAATGATTTCGTAATATACAATGTCCTTACCGAAACGAATATAGACTACGACAGCGACTGGGTGCGTGTCGTTTACGGAAAAGGCGATTTTCCGACGCCGAAAATGCTTACGGGAAGCTTCTTTACCGAAGAGCAGCTCATTTCTGCCGAACCTCTCTGCGTCGTCGGTTCACGAGTAAGTGAAAACAGCACCGAGAAATCCGGAAATGAGGAATATTTCACTTACGAAGGCGTCAGCTACCGCGTTATCGGTCATATGGGCATAGGCGCAGCTTCAGACCTCGACGTTATGGTTATGCTTAACTGGGGCGGATACTTCGCCGAAAAAGAAATGTGCTCCGGT
Source organism: Clostridiales bacterium (assembly GCA_016281915.1). Classification (GTDB taxonomy): domain Bacteria; phylum Bacillota; class Clostridia; order Oscillospirales; family UBA644; genus HGM12619. The sequence continues at coordinate 1,096 of JAEEJO010000055.1, read as the reverse complement.
CTTTATCTTATCGACTCCGACAACGCTTCCGCAAGAGAATCTGCGTATGCAAAAGTAAAAGAGGCGGCGGAATCCGCGGAAGGCGTTACGTTCCTTCCCCTTGCTTACAAAACAACCATTCGTTCATTTGATGCTTACAGTAAGGCATTTTACCCTATTGCAATAATAATACTCGTTCTCAGCATAGTTGTTTTGGGCATTTTCTATATCAGAGACAACGCATATCAGATAGCGGTGAAAAAACTCATCGGAGTTTCAATGCCGATGCTGTATTTTGAAGTAATTCTCAAATTCGTAAAATTCGCTCTTTTCGGACTTGGCGCAGCTCTTATATCCATGGTTTTGCTTCAATTCAACAATACATATTCAACAAGCGAAATAGGGTATTTTACGGCAATAACTCCGCAAACCGTAATATTCGCCGTAATCGCATCTGTCCTCCTCGCTGTCATTCTTTCTCTCCCGCCAATCGTTTTCGTTTACAGACTCGATACAAGCGAACAGATAAAGTAAAATTTAAAAGTCAATATTTTATTGATAAAGGAGCTGTGAAGAATGCTGCGTTTGTTCTTTTATGATCTTTGGTCCAATATGAAGCGCTCTCCCATTGTTTCTCTCCTTATTTTTATTCAGATAGCGATCCTTTCATTCTGCATTACGGATATCTTTTTTGAAAAGATCTCGTCGGATTTCAATAATGACGCTTATACAGGAGTATACCTTGATAATACCCTGTTCAGTATACGCATTTTCAATGCTGACAGAGAAGAAGTGGCGAGAGCGTCTGCGGGAATGTTTGAGTCCCTTGAAAATTCGGGCTTGGAAGATTATGAAGCATTCCATAAGATAATTATGGGATCCGATGATATAAAAACCGCTGTTATGACGGGAACGGGAACAAACAGCAGGTATTATTCCGTAGATAAAGATTATATTGACATATTCGGTCTGATTTTGGACAGCGGACGTGTTTTTACGGACGAAGAATATGAAAATATCGATTTTGAACGGATCCCGGTTATTTTAGGATATGATTATAAGGACGAGTACTCCATAGGTGAGACATTCGAGGCGCCACATATAGCTCTCGGGCGTG
>JAEEJO010000054.1 GCA_016281915.1 Clostridiales bacterium | reverse complement strand
GCCGGACTGACACCGTGTTATACCGTCGGCGAGGGCGGCGTGACGTGGGACCGCTCGGCAAACGGATACCGCCTGCCGACAGAAGCGGAATGGGAATACGCCTGCAGAAACGGCACGCTAACTCCGTTCAATACGGAAAAGTCGCTCGACGCGGACGAAGCAAATTTCTACGGTCACTATCCGTATGAGATCGAGGAAAACTACTTTAATGACCTCACCTTTTTTGATCGGTAATTACGAGAAAGGCGACGTGATCAACGACGTTCAGCAAAAAAACATGGATCATCGGAGAACTGATATGACACACGAGGAAAAAAGGATTTATCTGATTAAAAAGCTCCTTGCCGAAAAACAGGAATACAAGAATATTGAGGTGCCGGCGGACAGGCAGGGGCAAAAAGACCTGCTCCGTTCGCTGATGAATGTCCGGCTTCCCGCACCGGTGCCGGATGAATATATTGAAATCGAGAGCGAATATCTGAAAGAAGAAACGGCTGCAAAAGGAATTACCCGTCTTGCCGACCTTACCCCCGCAGAGGACGGCATATATCTCTGGCAGGGAGACATCACAACGCTTGAATGCGATGCGATCGTCAACGCAGCGAATTCCGGGATGCTCGGATGCTTTCAGCCGCTTCACAACTGTATCGACAACTGCATCCATACCTATGCGGGATTACGTCTGCGCAACAAGTGTGCCGAAATCATGCAAAAGCAGGGACACGAGGAGCCGACCGGACAGGCGAAAATCACACCGGCGTATAATCTGCCGTGTAAGTTCGTCATTCACACCGTCGGACCTATCGTAAACGGCAGACTGACGGCAAGACACGAGGAACAGCTCGCGTCCTGTTATCGCTCCTGCCTTGCGCTCGCGGAGGAAAGCAGGATCGGCAGTATCGCGTTCTGCTGTATCTCTACCGGCGTTTTCGGTTTCCCGCAGAGGCGCGCAGCAGAGACAGCAGTGAAGACGGTGCGCGGATACAAGTCAGCTACACACAGCAAAATCGAGGTGATATTCAATGTTTTCAAGAATGAGGATTACAACATCTACCGGGAATTACTCGGATAACCTGCAAAAGCTCAAAAAGGCGTTCGAAGAATGCGACGCTGTTGTGATAGGTGCCGGAGCAGGTCTTTCCACGTCGGCGGGATTCATCTATGACGGCGAACGATTTGAAAAGTATTTTTCCGACTTTGCAAAGCGTTACGGTTTCCGAGATATGTATTCGGGTGGATTTTATCCATATAAAACTCCGGAGGAATTCTGGGCGTACTGGAGTAGGTATATTTTCGTCAATCGCTATACCGACGCTCCGAAACCTGTTTATAATAAACTGTTCGATCTTGTGAAGGACAAGGACTATTTCGTCATCACAACGAACGTCGACCACTGCTTTCAGAAGGCGGGCTTCAACAAGAAGATGCTGTTTTACACGCAGGGAGACTACGGCCTTTTCCAGTGCAGTATTCCGTGTCATAACAAAACTTACGAAAACGAAGAAATCGTCCGCCGTATGGTCGAAGAACAGAAAGATATGCGTATTCCGACTGAGCTGATCCCGAAATGCCCTGTCTGCGGCAAGCCGATGACGATGAATCTGCGCTCCGATGACAAATTCGTCGAGGACGAGGGTTGGCACGAAGCGGCGGCAAGATACGAAAATTTCCTGCGCACCCGTAAAGGCAAGGTGCTTTACCTTGAACTCGGTGTCGGCTACAACACGCCGGTTATAATAAAATATCCGTTCTGGCAGATGACCGCGAAGGATCCGGAGGCGACCTACGCCTGTATCAACTACGGCGAGGCTGTTTGCCCGGAAACGATTAAGACCCGCTCTGTCTGTATTGAAGGCGACATAGATGAGGTACTCAACGACGCCAGAATGAAGAAATAAACCGGAACGCCACAATAATAAGCCACTCGCAACAAAAGCCGCAGAGAGATCCCTGCGGCTTTTTTAGTCAATAAAAAGAAAAGTGTCTGGTTATGGAAACACAACGACAAATTAAAGGAAGGTCCCCGAACCGCGGCGCGAGTCAGCCCAGGCTCGGTACCAGCGTTAAAGCGCACTTTTCGGTGCGGTCCACAACGCCACGATGGCGGTCAACGCGATAAAAGCGGGGACAAAAAATGAAAAATGACCTCGGCGAGGTCGTCGAGGTCACAATAACTTGCGCTTATTTCTTTTCAAAGCCCGGTTTCCAGGCGGCGAACTGAACGAGCTGGGCATCGGTGCGGTGATAGTAACGTTCGTTTTTGTCGAGCGTTGCGATCTGCGCCATTTCCTCGTCTGTCAGAGTAAAATCGAGGATATTGAGATTGTCGCGGATATGCTCGACGTTCTTTGATCCGGGAATAACAACGAAGCCCATCTGCGTGTGCCAGCGAAGAATGATCTGTGCAGGAGTTTTTCCGTATTTTTTTCCTAAATCAACAAAGAGCGGCTCGCTGATAAGAGATTTGTCGCCGTGACCGAGCGGATACCAGCTCATGAGCTTGATGCCGTATTTGTCAAGCGTTTTGCGCAGCTCCTTCTGTGTGAAATACGGATGCGCCTCGACCTGGATGAACTGAGGCACGATTTTCCATTTTGTTTCAAGTTCTTCAATATATTTGCCTTCGAAGTTAGAAATTCCGATAGATCTCGCTTTGCCTTCGCGGTATGCTTTTTCGATCTGACGGTAGCCCGCGAGCCAGTTTCCGGCAGGCTGATGGATATAAAGCAGATCGACGTAATCGACGCCGAGCCTTTCGAGCGTTTCTTCTACCGCGTTCGGATTTTCGTATTCGCTGGGCCAGAGCTTGGTAGAGAGAAAAATCTCTTCGCGCTTTACGCCGCTTGACTTTATTCCCCGCCCTACGGAGCGTTCGTTTACATAGGCGTTTGCTGTGTCGATCAGACGGTAACCCATCTTCAACGCTTCACGAACGCTGTTTTCAGCATCTGCCGGGGAGAGCATAAACGTTCCGATGCCTACGACCGGGCAGTTGAGATTATTGTTAAGTTTTACATTTTCCATAGTGATTCTCCTTTTATATCATCTGTTATTATTTGTTGCGGCATTTTGTCAGTATCCCAGATCTTTCAGCCAGTCATCTATGTTTTCGCTGACGCCTTCCTGTCCGTTCTGAGCGTCGCTGCCACGAATTGCTATCCCTTTTTTGACTGTCGCCCCGGGAACAGCCGAGCCGAGCTTTCTGTCAAATCCGGCAAGACCGCTTCCCTCATGAGTAGAAAAAGGAATCAGCGTTTTGTCCGCAAGCGAGTCGCGGTTCTGCTCAAAGAATGTGTACATTATCATGGGCCAGTCCCCCCACCAAACCGGAGCACCAACGAATACCGTGTCGTATTCCGAAAGATCCGGCGCCGTTCCACGGTATTTCGGACGAGCATTTTCATTCTGTTCCTTTTTTGCGACGTCGGTGAGCTCGCTATATGTCATCGGGTAATCCTCTTCCGGAATAACTTCCCACATATCTGAGCCTGTCTTTTCTGCGATCATCTCCGCAACGATCGCAGTATTGCCTTTGTCGATCACCCCTACTACGTACTGCTCGCCGATGCGGGAAAAATACACGACCAGCGACTTGCCGTTTGCAAGCTCCGTTATTTCATCGGTTCCGATTTCACTGTCCGATACGTTTTCTTCTGACGAAACTATCGTGCTTTCGGATTTGTTTTCCGCCGCGGGATCTGCTATCGGGGTATCACCGCCGCTTTCGCATGCGGCCAGTACAAATATCATAACGAATGTAAACAGCAAAGAAATAATATATCCCTTATTTCTCATTTTGTCTCTCCTTATCAGTAATTCGCGAAACGTTCGTCTTTTTCGAGTGCGGTCATACGCGCCATTTCATCTTCGCTGAGTTCAAAATCCCACACGTCGTAGTCTTCGATGATGTGCTGCTCATTCGACGAGCCGGGGATGCAGATATTGCCTGCCTGCAAATGCCAGCGTATGATGACCTGCGCAGACGAAACACCGTGCGCTTTCTCATAATTGTTCCTTATCCGTTCACGGCGATCCATTCGCCATCGTGCCTTTCATAATGGTGCGTGCCTTTCATCCTGTATGTTCCGCGAACCCCGTATGCGTTGGCGTTGAGCACCGACGTAAAAGTGACCGTTGCTTTGTTTCCGTCCACACGGATTACCGGATCTTCGATCCCAATCGTGAAGTATCTCAGACTGCCGTCTGCTATATCAGCGAAATATTCCTCACGCGTCTGCTTTAAGCCGCTCATGTGAGTGAATGTCATATCTTCCGATACGATCTGCCGCATCACATCGGTATCCGCGTCGGTCATCGCCTGACAGTAACGCGCCTGAGCATAGAGAACGGAAAGTTCGTCATCACTCAGCGCAGCAATATCTGCGCCGGTTATCGTTACGTTTATAAATACCGAAAAATCATACTTCATAATCGTTTCCTCTACTTATTCAGATACTGCATTATCCTGAATATCGGCCTTTTGACCCGTGTTTACGCAGATATCAGACTGAATCTTTATACTGCACGAGCTCAGCAAAAGCATGACGGCAAATATTAAGATAAATACGTGCCTTTTCATACTTCCTTCTGTTCTGCAGGATCCTGATACCTGATGACCTTGGCGGGAACACCTCCGACGATGGCATAGTCGGGGACATCTTTCGTAACTACCGCGCCAGCCGCTACAACGGCATATCTGCCGACAGTCACTCCGGGACAAAGCGTTGCACCCATTCCGATCCATGCGTTCTTTTTGATAAGGACTTTCCCGTAAGTATATTTTGTGTGGCGTTCGTTCATATCGTGATTGATCGTCGCAATGTGAACTCCCGGTGCCAGCATCACGCCATCCTCAAATTCGATCCCGCCTGATGCGGAGAATATGGCGGAGTGATTGATAAAAACGCCTTTACCGAATTTAACGCGGTTGCCGAAATCACAGATAAACGGAGTCAGAATACGCACATCGTCAAGATTCCTTTCGAACAGTTCTTCCAGGTATCCGACGTATGCAGGATCGTTCGGCATAATTGCGTTCGCTTTCGCGCAAAGGACGCGTGAACGCATCATCTCATCCACAGCCTCTTTGAAATACGGCTCGCGGTTATCGGTCGGACCTCCCTCGTCCATCAGTTTATATACATATCCTTTTTCGTATTCCATAAAACACCTCAGATAAGACCGTTTGATGACAGCCAGCGTTTAACACTCCCGCCTGAATTCTGGGCGTCGCTTCCGGTAACAGAAAGCCCTCTTTTTACGGCAGCATCCGGCGCACACTGTTTGATAGTGCGTTCGCTGCCGCCCATTCCGCTGCCTTCGTTAGTGCAAAGCGGAAGGATGGTTTTTCCGGTGAAGTCATATTTTTCAAGGAAAGTGGCGACCGCCATCGGAATAGTGCCCCAGTAGTTGGGATATGCGAGAATTATGGTATCGTATTCGTCGATGCTGTCGGGATAAGAGACAAGCTCCGGTCTTGCCTTCTCACGCAGATCCTTTTTTGCTTCCTCTATACAAGTCATATATACGGGAGAATATGGATTTTTCATTTCAATTTTAAAAACGTCGGCCTCGATCATTTCTTTCATAAGGTTACAGACGATTTCCGTGTTGCCCACCTTTACGTAGCGCATCGCACCGGCAAAGTAGTTTTCATCCGCTCTGGAAAAGAATGCTATTAGTGTTTTTGACATAATTAAAACCTCCGGTTTTTGTTTACGACAGTATTATACCACAAATCTATTGACAAGTCCAACATAAATATGCTATAATTGATAGAAAAAATAAATAACGCGGAGGCAGAAATGACCACAAAACAGATAGATTACTGCATAGAACTGGCAAGAACGCTGAATTTCAGTCGCGCTGCGGAGAATCAGTTCATCAGCCAGCCCACGTTTTCTTATCAGATAAGGCTTCTTGAAGAGGAAATCGGTTTTACGATTTTTGAGCGGAGCGGAAAAGGAGCTGCGCTTACACCTGCGGGAGCTCAGTTCGTATCGTTTCTCTCCGGAATGCGCGATGATCTGAAGCGGGCGATAGAGCAGGGACAAAATTTCAGCGCGAAATACAAAGACAGCATTTCAATAAGTATGATGGTAAGACAAGCGCTGTATTTTCTGCCCGAAGCGATGCGTCTTTTTGAAAAAGAATTTCCTGATGTTCAGGTCGTTCCGAAATTTGAATATGAAAACGGAATGGACGGTTTTCTAAAAAACGAAACGGACATTCTCTTCGCACTGAAGGAGCAGACCGGACATATTCAGAACACAACAGTTCAGGATCTGTTTGAGAGCCGAATATACTTAATTACAAATCGCAGTGATCCTCTTTCCAAGAAGAATTTGATAACCGCCGGCGATCTTTACGGCAGGACACTGATGGTCGGCGGAGGTTCGCCCCAGGCGCTGAGAAACGTTCAGCACCGCATTATTTCAACAGGCAGGATTGATTATTTCAACAGTCCCGATCACGACACGACGCTCACGAACGTTGCAGCGGGACGCGGTATATGCCTCGCGCCGGGATTTCTGAACGACCACAGCGGTCAGTTTGCCTGGATCCCGTTCGACTGTGCGGAGAGTTTTTCCTGCGTTCTCTGCACACACCGGGACGACGGCAGAGGACCGCTTTCGGCGTTTATTGCAATCATGAAAAAGCTTTATGCAGAGGCTGTTGCATTCCCGCTGTAATAGCGCACATCAGAATACTGCCTGCAATAAGCAGACCGCTGAGAGAAATCTCCGGGGTTTTTTATACAAAAAAACAATGAAAGAAGACAGCTTTCTCGGCTTCACAACCACGCGTTCATCTAAATCGTCCCGAGTAAAGGCAATGGCTCCGCCGCATCGCTACAGCGCCTACATGAATCGATTTAGCTTTCATAGATCAATCCTCCGTTTGTGATTATTATTTTGACCGACATGTCATCTTATTTCACAATCGGAGGATTTTTTCATCGCTTAACCTCTTTTGAACCGCGCGACTATCGCGTGGCTTTCGGTATAAAAAAACAACCGTGTCGCACAATCGGGGCACGGTTGTTTTGATTTAATTTAAGATCAATCGGTTTTCTTATTCGTTCCAGTCTTTTTGAAGAAACGAGTGAACGTTTTTTTCGATCATATCACATCTTGTTTCAGTCATACCGTCCGGGATAAAAACGACTTTTCGCGCATCTGTTTTTGCGAGAAGCTCGATCCACACAAGAGCTGCTATGAAGCGCCCGTCGGGGACCGAGAGATGAAATCCGTCTCTTGTAAGGGGCGCGCCGCCGTTCGAATAATCAAATCCAGGCACTTTTTCACGGAAATACTGAATGGTATCTCCAACAGGAATTATTCTTGCTCCGAGCATATCCGAGGCCTTTTTATACGCATTGTGAAGCAGATTGAACATTTTTTTCTGACTGCGTTCGTAATTTACAAACGCATCATGGATTGAATCTGTTTCATACGCCCATGTTTCGTGAATAACGATTTCGGCGTCGGGCTGAGCTTTGCGGCATGAGGCAAAAAGCTCGGCTATAAACGGAAAATACGTTTCTTCCATCCCGCTGAAATGACTTGCCTGCTGAAGCGTGATAAAATCGAATTGTCCGAGGTCTTCCAGAGCCTCTTTTACGGATACTGTTCTCCCTGTGCTTTGTCCGTTTATTTCAAGAGAGTAGTTTTGCCTGTTTTCACGCAGATTTTCGGCATGATATTCAAGGGAACACCCGCCTATATAAAGGTTTACACATTCCCAGTCAATTCCTGCCGATTTTGCAGCCTGATGCAAAAAAGCGCATGCGTCCTGAGAAAAGCTGTTGCCGATAGATAAACTGCGCATTTCTCCTCCCTGATGTTTGTCGAAACGTAATAATGCATCACTGCAAGACGGTCTGTATTAAAACTTCTATATTATTCCTGCGTCATCCGCGCTGCGTCAGAAATCATTTCCGCGACAGTAGCAAAAACAGATATACTTATTATATTATCCTGATCAGCTCTGTCGTTTGCCTGTTTTTTCTGATTTTGTTCAGTCGTTTTCATCGCCCCAGACGGCTTTGATACCGTTCATTGTAGCGCGGGCGTATTCGTTCATTCTCTCGTCGATCACGCCCTTGTTTTGTTCAAGGTATTCCGAAACTGATTTGTTGGGAGAAAGCCATGCGTGCATGAAATCATACATCGGTGAATAGTGGAAATAGTTGTAAACCGAGTTGAAGCACATCTTATAGAATACCTCGGAATCTCTTCTGTCGTAAAAATAGTTTTTAGACATAAGATCTATAAGTGAATCTATCGTGGGGTATTCTTCAAAAGGTTCATAGAGCGCGCTTATTACCGCAGCGCATGCTTCGGGGTTATTAGACATTTTCGAGAAAGAAATGCAGTTATTGATATTTGCGTGATGTCCCACTATATATCCGGGCTCGACATCGGGTCCGCACGGCCAGCTGACGATACCGAAATTATCCATCTTTTTTGCGATCTTGCCGTTGATGCCGATGATATCGCCCGAACCGAGCGAGCCAAGGACCGTTCTGTCTCCGATCAGGGCATCGACTACGTTAGACGTACTGTCTATAGTATGAGAGTTAGGTCCGTAGAAAATATCTATGCCGCGCTGCATTGCCTTTATAGCTTCATTTGTGTAAAAGCCGCATTCCATATTGCCGGAATTATCGTATTCTATATAATGTGATCCGTTTGAAAGAAGGAACATAACGCCGAAAGTGCCTGTGCCTGCCGTAAGAGCATACTGCTTGACAACGCCGCCCTCTTCGATATAGTATCTGCCCAGACATTCGTCAAAAGTATCCCAGTTCCACTGTCCGTTTTCAAGAAGGTCTCTCGGGTCCGTTTCACCGAGCGTGGCTATCATATTCTCGTTAACTACCATCAGGCTGTCAAACGTGACGGAAATCTCGGGCCAGAGCATGGGGGTGATGCCGTAAAGGTCATCTTCATAGTATATGACTTCGAGCATTGAGGTATGGCCCCATTTATCCTCATTTCGAAAATCTATATAATCTTCAAGCTCACTCAGCCCTACCAGCATACCTATTCTGGCAACGTCTGCCCACATATCCGAAATACCGGATATCATATCGCACATAAATACGCCGGATGCCGATGCCGCAACGAACTGACGGCACGAGTTGAAGTTGTTTGTATATCTTATGTCGAGCTTGCAGTTAAGATCGTTCTGCGTTTTCTTCAGACGAGCAGACGCGAGATCACCGAACTGTGTATCAAGCTCATAACCGAGGCATGTCGGAACGTCCAGAACGTTCGGGTCCATACCGAATTCATATACGAGCGTAATGCCTTCAAGGTCGATACCTTCCGTTGATTTTTCGAACTCAACGTCGAAAATCTCTTCTTCCGGGGCGCCGCACGCCGTAACAAACAAAGAAAAAATGATTACGATAACAAGTAAAAGCGCTGTTTTTTTCATGAGATCCTCCGTTGCGGAAATAGTGTGCCGATTTGTATATCTGCATAAATTTACTATATCATAAATAACAGTTTTTGTCAAGAAAAAAAAGAGCTGTTTATTAAAATAAAGCTCCGGCTGACCGGAGCTTTTCAAAACGCCGAGGCTTTACTCTCCCCAGATTGCCGATATCGCATTCTGTGAATGAGCCACACTGTCGATCATACGTTCTTTCAGCTGATTTTCTATCGACTCTATATATTCCGCAGGCGACTTTCTTGAAAGGACCCATTCGCCGAGCGACGCATAAAGCGGACCTGCGCTCGTGAAGAAATAAGCGAACTGAGAGTTGGTATACATATCGTAATATACCTTTGAATCACGGGGATCAAAGAAATAACTGCGGGACATCAGTTCCATTATATCGTTAAACGTGGGATATTCGTCGAAAGGCTCATAAATCGCGCTGATCACCGCCGCAGTGGATTCGGGATAATGCGAAGCTCGTGAAAAGACGATGCATCTGTCTATATTTGCATGAAAGCCTGCAGCATAGCCCGGAACTACGTTAGGTCCAGTAGGCCAGGAGACAAGCCCGAAATTGGTCATCTCTTTTGAGATCTTACCGTTTATGCCTATCACGTTGTCAGAGCTGACACAGCCAAGAACTGTAGTTCCGTAAATAAGTCTGTCAACCGCGCTTCCCTGAGTATCCAGCGTAACTGCGAGCGGACCGTTATAGATCGCGAGAGCTTCATCCATTGCGGCAAGCGCTTCGTTTGTCATCAGTCCCGGAGACAGTTCTCCGTTGGACTTTTTTACGGACATTCTGAAACCGTTGGAGAGAAGATACATTGCCCCGAGAGTATGCGTAGAGCATGTAAGGGCATAATGCTTCACATCATTGCCTTCTATAAGATAGTATCTTTCGAGACAGTCACGGAAATTTTCCCAGGTCCATTCTCCGTTTTCAAGAAGATCACGCGGATCTGACGCACCGATCGCAGAAATGATATCTTCGTTAACGACCGTGATTCCGCTGTATGAAACCGATACTTCCGGCCAGAGCATTGGAACAATTCCGTATAGATCGCTATCGTAATAAATAACCTCAAGAATATTGCGGTTGCCCCATTTTTCTTCGTTGCGAAAATCGATGTAGTTTTCAAGTTCGCTCAGCCCGACAAGCATCCCGGAGCTTGCAGGTCCGCGCCACATATCGGAAATACCGGAGATAACGTCACACAGAAACGCACCGCTCGCAGAGCAGGCAACAAACGCACGGCATGAAGTAAAATTGTTGGTGTAATTGATTTTCACTTTACAGTTAAGGTCGGACTGAACTTTTTTAAGTCTCGCTGAGGCAAGATCTCCCAGATGAGTATCAAGCTCATAACCGAGGCACGTCGGGCTGTCCCAGATGCTCGGATCAAGACCCACCTCGTAAACTATTTCCACACCGCCGAGGTCAAGGCCTTCCGACATCTGCTCAAATTCAACGTCAAAGACCTCATCGGCAGATGCACAGGATATAAGCAAAAGCGAGAGCGCTGCGATCAAAGCTGTTATTTTAATAAATTTTCTCATTTTATCCTCCGTTTTCCGCGAAATAATAAAATATATACGGCCCGGACAATTTCCGAGCCGTATAATGATGGAAGATAATCAGCGTGTAAAGGGGTTTTCGGTAGGATACGGTATCTCTTTGGGCTGGTTATAGTAGATATTTTCAACGCCGAGAAGTCTCATTGCAGAGAAAAGAGTTTTTCCGCAATGCGCAAAGCCGATACCTGCATGATGCGGGAAACCGTTCTGGATAAGGACGTGTCTGTAAAAGCGTCCCATTTCTTTTATTCCGAAAACGCCTATCGAACCGAACGATTTGGGATCAACGTTGAGCACTTCGCCCTGAGCCATATAAGTTCTGAGCTGACCGTCGGCTGAGCCGTGAAGTCTAAATATTGTAACGTCGCCGTCTTTTATCGCGCCGTCAAGCGTGCCGCGGGAGATATTGGGTTCACTGTCGGGTTCAAGAGTGCGCTTCATAATGAGCTGATATTTCATTACGGGATTCTTTATCAGGCAGGAAGCTGTATTTCCGCAATGGAAGCCCATGAAAAGATCGCTCTGTCTGTAACCATCGATAGCGTTTTTCTCATACATATCTTTGGGAACGGTATTGTTGATATCAAGAAGCGTTGCGGGAACAAGCGTTGCGCACTGAAGAATAAACTCAGAAAGAGCGCCGTAGATATCAACTTCGCATGCAACGGGAATTCCGCGAGCGGCAAGTCTTCCGTTAACGTAACAGGGCACGAAGCCAAACTGAGTCTGGAAAGCGGGCCAGCATTTATTTGCAAAAACAACGTATTTGCTTGCTCCTTTGTTCTTTTCCGCCCAGTCAAGAAGAGTGATCTCATATTGAGCGAGCTTTTCGAGTATCGAAGGATAAGTATTGCCGTTTTTACCGAGCTCTTCAGCCATTTCTTTTGCTACGGCAGGGATCCTTTCGTCTCCCTTATGTTCGTTGAACGAAGCAAAAAGGTCAAGCTCGGAGTTTTCCTGAACCTCTACGCCGATATCGTAAAGCTGTTTGATAGGTGCGTTGCAGGCAACGAAATCAAACGGTCTCGGGCCAAAGCTTATTATTTTTAGGTTTTTAACGCCGATATATACTCTTGCAACAGGCACGAAATCGGCGATCATTCCGGCCACCTCGTCCGCTGTTCCTACGGGATATTCAGGAATATACGGATTGAGCTTGCGAAGAAGCATATTTACCGACATGCTGAGCATTCCGCAGTAAGCGTCGCCGCGTCCGTCTATAAGGTCGCCGTCCGATTCTTCAGCTGCGGCAACGAACATAACGGGACCGTTGAATTTCTGGGCAAGCATCGTTTCGGGGCCTTCGGGACCGAAGTTACCGAGGAAAACAACGAGAGCGTTGACGCCTGCAAGATTTATTTCATTGAGAGCCGCCATCGCATCGTTTTCATTTTCAACGAGTGTCTGCGCCTCAAAAACGGGACAGTTTATCTTTTTGCACTCTTCAACAACTTTTTCTCTTCTCTTTTTGCTGAGAGCCTTCGGGAAACAGTCGCGGCTTACGGCAACTATTCCGATTTTAACATCGGGAATATTAATCATGGCAATTCTCCTTTATTTCGTCTGTTTGATATTATCAAGATATTCCTGAAGCAGAACAGCTGCGGCTGCACTGTCTATCAGCCCGCGCTGCTCTTTGGATTTTTTTTCGTTCTGATGAAGAAGCTTTGAAGCGATAACGGTTGTATACATCTCGTTTTTCAGTTCTGTTTGTATACCCGATGCCTCTTTCAGCCTTTCGCAGAATGCAGATACTTTTTCCGCCATTTCGCTTTGACGCATATCAGTGCGCAACGGAAGGCCGACGATTATCTTTTCGGGTTTTACCGTTTTTATCACGTCTAAAAGCGTTTCAAGCATTCTGTCTTCATTTCGGGAGGGAATACACGGAAGCGGCGTGGCGATGGTACCCGTAGCGTCGCTGACGGCTATCCCCGTTCTTGCCAGTCCGTAATCAACTGCCAGTATTTTCATCGGTAATGCGGAATCAGATGTTTTCTTCGATATAATCGGCAACGTCGCCTACGGTTTTCATTTCCTGTGCTACGTCGTCGGGTATTGAAAGATTATACTGCTCTTCAAGCATCATAAGCATATCGACAATGTCAAGAGAGTCTGCGCCGAGATCATCGATAATGCTCGTTTCTCTTGTGATTTTTTCAACCGGCATATCAAATTTTTCGGAAATCAGCGCTGCGACTTTTTCAAAATACATATTGTTTGTTACTCCTTTGTTATGTAATTTCACCTAATTATAATCGTTATTGTGCTATTTGTCAAGCCCCTCGTTTTTTTATTCTATTTCTCCGGCTTTCTTGAGTGAAAGCTTTGTTATCGCAGGACCTATAAGCTCGTAAATAAGCGTTCCGCATAAGATGATCGCTCTTATTTCAGCTCCGAATTCAGGAACGATCTGAGTTGCGAGCAGCGAAAGACCTATCGCAACACCCGCCTGAGGCATCAGTGAGAAACCGAGGTATTTCGTTATTTTACTGTCAGCTCTGCATATAACTGAGCCGAGAGAAGCGCCGGCGATCTTGCCCACTACCCTGACAATAACGTAAATTATGCCCGCAATACCTATTGACGGAATTACCGAAAGCTGAAGCTCGGCTCCGGAAAGAACGAAAAACAGAATAAATATCGGAGGCGTCAGTCCGTCTGTAAGTTTGACGATATGGTTCGTATTCGACGAAAAATTCGTCAGCGTTGCCCCGAGCGCCATGCAAAGAAGAAGCTGAGAAAGGCCGAAAATGCTTGCGATGCCGATGCCGACAAAAACAAAGCCTATCGTAAGAGCAAGACGGTTTCCGTCTTTTTTGAAGAAGCGAAGGGGTATGATAAATATCAGGCCAAGGATAAAGCCGCATATGAGAGCGCCGAATATCTCTATAACGGGATTGACAAGCGCAGATACGACCGATGATCCGGGATTGGAAACTGCCTGAGCTATCGCAACGGCTATACCGAAAAGCATAAGGGCGGCTGCGTCATCAAGAGCGACGACAGAAAGAAGCATCTCGGTGACCGGTCCTTTCGCCTTATACTGTTTTATTACCATGATCGTTGCCGCAGGTGCTGTTGCAGCGGCGATAGAGCCGAGAACAAGGCTGAAAGGAAGCGAAAAGCCTGCGATAAGAAGCGCAACTACAACGAAAATGACCGCAAGAAACGCTTCAAGGAACGCGATGACTATCGGTGTTACTCCCACACGCTTGAAATACGACATTTTAAACTCGGTACCTATGGAAAATGCTATGAATCCGAGAGCCGTATCGGCAATGATATCAAGATTGGGCAGCACGTCTGCCGGAATAAGGCCGAGAACGCTCGGACCTATTATCAGTCCGGCAACAAGATAACCGGTAACGTTCGGCAGATGGAGATGCTTTGCCATTCTTCCGACGAACATTCCGCAAAATATCATCAACGCAAGATAAATAAACGTGTTGAAATACGTTGATGAAAAATCACTCAGCACTTTTCGATCCCCTCCGTATATGTAACGGGAACGGTAAACATAATACCTGTGTCGGGGTTTTTAAGTCCGCCGGTGATCTCATTAACTATTTTTGAAATGTCCTGTATTTTCTCTTCTTTTACAACCATAAAAATCGTTTTGCTTTCACGGTTGTCAGGATTGATGAGAAGTCTCAGCGAAGCCATGAAACGCAGTTCGTCAAAGCTGCTGAGGCTGTGCGCCATACCCATACTGTCAAGAATTGTGGCGCCCGAAATGTTTTCTTCGTAAAATTTTTCGAGAAGCGCTTCAAGGCACTCGATCTTGTTTAATACGATTACAAGAAGCTGCATGATTTATCCTCCAAAAGGTTATATTTTATTATTTACGGTACTTCAACCGTCGGATTGCTGAGGTAGAAAAAGAAAACCGTGAAGATGACGGCAAGAATGAAGATCCAGAAAGAAAACGCCTTGAGAAGTCCGATAACCGATTCTTTTGCGGATATTCTGAGGTATTCGTCGTCATCGTCTCTCGGCGCGGGATAGACCGTGCGGGCTTCGTATCTGATAAGAAGGATCGCGACGGCTGCCGCAGCCGTTACAAGGCCTCCGAACATGAAAAGCAGCTCGAAGGGCGCGAGAGAATTTCTGAAAATAAAAAACAGATAAAGTGAAACATCCGAAAACAGTGCGCAGAACAGCGTGACGTAAACGGACGACGTTTTCATATAGATCCACGAAAGAAGAACACTGGAAAAGAAAACGTAAGGCATTCTTGCAAGAGATCCTGTCATACTCGCGGCAATAATTGCCGGCAAAATGAGAGCAAGACCTGTATTTGCGCGGCGAAAGCGTTCCGTGAGTATACCTCTGAAAACAAGCTCGGACGAAAATGCGCCGATAATGCAGACGATTGCCATGCTTAGAATGTTGTCCGGCATGCTGTCGAGATCATACGGTGTATATTCGTGGATAATATATCCGAAATTTCCGAGCAGTCCTACGACTTTTTCGGAAAGAAGCGCAAAGAAAAACGATATTCCTGCAGTTGCCGCACCGCCTGCTATATACCAGAGCGGGCTTGCTTTGCAGGGAGTGAACACGGCTTTTAGAGATACATCGCTGTGAACTCCGTAAAAAACGAATGCTCCGGAAAGTGCAAGAGCGGGCAGGAATGCTCGCAGGATATTGTCTACGGAATCCTTAGACAGGCTGTCGCCTTCATAGATCCTGTCGCATATATATCCGAAAAAGAAATTCAGTATAAATACGACGCAGGTCGTAACAAAGACCGCATTGAAAAGAACGTAAAGAAATTCCCGCCGCTTTTGTTCTTCAAACGTAATTATTTTATCCATGTCTGCTCCTTCGTGAATACAGGTTTCAGCTCTCCGTAAGCTCGCCTGAAAGCTTCATATCGAAAAACGATTTCTGACGGAGAGCTTCATAAAGGACGATCGCAACGGAATTTGAAAGATTGAGACTTCTGAGATTATTTCTCATCGGGATCCTTACGGATCTGCCGTAATTCTCCCTGAGCAGCCACTCCGGAAGCCCCTTTGTCTCCTTACCGAAAACAAGGTAAGCGTCGTCGGGATATTCGATCTCGCTGTAGTTTTTTTCGGCTTTCGTTGAGGCGAAAAAGAGAGGTTTGCCTTTTGCATATTCAAGAAAATCGGATAGAGATTCGTGAATGTGAAGGTCGAGCTCTCCCCAATAATCAAGTCCCGCCCGCCTGAGCTTTGCATCGTCTATGACGAAGCCGAGCGGCTTTACCAGGTGCAGCGGAGCCCCCGTGCATGCGCAGGTCCTGGAGATATTGCCCGTGTTCTGCGGGATTTCAGGTTCAACAAGCACTATAGAAAACATATCTGCCTCTTTATTGCTTAATATTTAGTACCGATCGCAACGGATCAGAGAAGCATTTCCATTATTGCGCTGCTTTCTTCAACAAATCCCGCAAGTTCTTCCGCGGAAAGCTTGCGCTGACCGAGAAGAGCGAGCGTGTAGATATGTTTTGCAAGTTTTTTCGCCGTTTCTTCGGATGCTACCGTAAGTTTCTTTAAAAGCGAGCTGTTGGAGTTGAGAATAAGCGTTGACTCTTTGGGAAGGGTATAAGGATTGACGTCCTGGCCCGCAAGCTTGTAAAGGTTCATCATTTCCTCAAAACGTCTGCTCTGCTCGGAGATATTGAGAAGCGCGGGTATTTTTTCGTCGGCAAGCGGCGAGAATTCGATCTTAAGCTGCTCGTTGCCCGAAGCTTCCTTGAAAAGCTTTTCAAGAGTTTCGTTTTTATCCGCCTCGCCCTCGCCTTTCAGAGCGCTTGCATCGGCATCTACGCGCATGAACTTTGTATTTTCAAAGCCCTGTTCGACGGACGTTATAAACTGAGAATCGATAACGTGGTCGAGAATGACCGTAGGTATTCCGCGCGCTTTGAAAAGATTTATATAAACAGCCTGCTGAACAGGGTCGTTTGAGTAATAGATTACTTTTTCGTTTTTATCCTTATTCGCCTTTTCGTTATATTCAGCTACGGTAAGGTATTCGCCGTCTGTCGTTCTGAAAATGAGAGAATCTTTTACTCGGTCGAAGAATTTCTTATCGCGGATGCACGCGTATTCAACGAAAGTTTTGATATCCTTCCAGTATTCCTGATATTTGTCGCGCTCGACAGAGAACATGCCGTTGAGCTTATCGCATACTTTTTTGACGATGTGATTTGCGATCTTTTCAACGTAAGCCGAGCCCTGAAGGTAGCTTCTTGAAACGTTGAGCGGCAGATCGGGGCAGTCAAGAACGCCCTTGAGCATAAGAAGGTAATCGGGAAGGACTTCTTTAATGTTATCTGCTACAAAAACGCGGTTGTAAAAGAGCTTTACCTGTCCTTCAAGACTTTCATATTCGTTTCTAAGACGCGGGAAGTAGAGGATACCCTTGAAATTAAGGGGATAATCCGCATTGATGTGGATATAGAAAAGAGGATCGTTCCAGTCGAAAAATACTTTTTTGTAAAATTCCTTATATTCTTCATCCGTGCACTGTGACGGGTTTTTGAGCCAGAGCGGTTCGGTATCGTTTATGGGCTTTCTCTCGTCCATAACCTCTATCTCGTTGCCCTCGGCATCCTTTTCCTTATGCTTCGGCGGTTCTTCGCCTACTACTTCAAGATATATCGGATAACGCATGAAGGAACAGTATTTTTCGAGAACGGAGGCGACTTTGTCTTTTTCAAGATATTCAGCCTCATCCTCGGAAATGCACATCGTTACTTCCGTGCCTCTCGATTTTCTGTCGCCTTCAACCATTTCATACTCTCCGTCCTCCGTGCATGTCCAGAACACCGCAGGAGCGCCGGTATATGATTTTGTTGAAATATTTACGCGATCCGCTACCATAAAGGACGAATAAAAGCCGAGTCCGAAATGACCGATAATGCCGTCGGGACCCTTATCGGAAGAGGAATCGGTATCGTATTTCTGAATAAAGTCGAGCGCGCCGGAAAGAGCTATCTGATTAATATATTTTTTAACCTCATCCTCCGTCATGCCGATGCCGTTATCCGAAACGGAAAGGGTCTTTTTTTCTTTATCGATAACTACCCAGATGCTGAATTTGTCATCGATATCCTTTGCCTCGCCTATTGCCGCAAGATGCGACAGTTTCATTATGGCATCAGAAGCGTTTGAAACTATTTCCCGAAGAAAAATGTCCTTATCAGAATAAAGCCATTTTTTTATGACCGGGAAAATATGTTCGGTCTGAACGCTGATGCCGCCTTTTTCTGCCATTGTATTGCCTCCGAATTACTGATAATGTTATTCTAATTTGTATATCTGAATCCCCTTCCTATTATCTCGCTTGTGTTTGTTATGAAGATAAAGGACTCGGGATCGATTTTGCGAATATATCTGCGAAGAAGGACTGCCTGCGCCGGTGTGGTAACGGTGAGAATGATCGTTTTGTCCTCGCCGGTATATGCGCCCTCTCCGTGAACTATGGTTGCGCCCTTATGAATATTTTGAGTGATAAACATTTTAACCTCATCGGGCTTTGAGGTGATTATGGTAAGATATTTGTGAAGATTGATATTTTCAACCGCAGTATCTATAACGAGCGTTTTGAGAACAAGACCGAGAACGGAGAAAAGTCCCGTTTTTATTCCGAAAAGGAACGCGCCGAGAGTGATGAAAATATCGCTGATGAATATTCCTTTGGTAACGTTTATGGTCGTGTATTTTGCGAATATCATTCCCACGATATCCGTTCCGCCCGAGGACGCATCTATATTGAAAAGGATAGACGTGCCTACAGACGGTATCGCCACGCCGAAAACAAGCTCAAGGAAAGGCTGATCGGTAAACGGTTCGGGCATAGGCGTAACAGTTTCGAAAATACCCGTAAAAACGGATATCGCAACGCTTACGTATGCCGTTTTCGCCCCGAAATCCCTGCCGAGGAATATGAAGCCCACTACAACAAGCAGCATATTCATAAAAAACAGGAAGGTAGCGCTGGGGATATCGGGGAAAAACTTTGTTATAACAACCGAAAGACCGGCAACACCGCCGATCGAGAACTTATTAGGAAATCTGAAGTAATAGGAGCCTACGGCGTTCATTAAAGCGCCAAGGTTAAGAAGCAAAAACGTTTTAATGCTGCTTTTTGTGAAGTATTTTGAAAGAAGACTGTTCTTTTTAGCCATAATGCCTTACCGGATCGAAATTTCGTCTGGAATAATAAGGGCGCAGATTAGGTATGCCCATACCCCTATCGTACCGAAAAGTGCGGCGATTACCCAGATAACGCGCACGACAGTCGGATCAACGCCCATATATTCGCCTATTCCTCCGCAAACTCCGAAAAGGCGACGGTTTGTGCTGCTTCTGTAAAGCTTTTTCATTTGTTCTCCTTGTTTTTTCGGGAATAGGGTACCGCCGTTTTGGCGGTACCCGTATATATCATTTATGGCATGCGCCTTTGTAACCTTTGTTTGTGGGGATATACGTGCCGTTTTCCTTCGCTGTTGCGATACGGTTCTTGGCGCGTTCGATCTCTCCGTTTGCTACCCATCTGGGAAGCCACTTTTCGCAGGCGATAAGCATTTCGTCCGTCATCTGGCATATCTCGGGGGTGTTGAGAACGGCGCCTGTAAGGGGATCCATCATCATAGCCTGACGAAGCAGCTTTATATCTGCTGCTACCGCAGCTTCAACGGCAAGTCTCTGAACCCAGATGCTCTGAGAGCATACTGCCGCGCAGCCGAGAGGAAGATCGCCGAATTTCGGGACAGATATACCGTTTCTGTCAGCATAGCACGGAACTTCAACGACCGATTCATCGGGAAGATTTGTAACGGTTCCGTTATTCATAACGTTGAAATGTCCGCGGTATATATGACCGAGTTCAAGCCCTTCGATGATATACGAACCGTGCTCCGTGCTGCGGGGACCGTATTTTCTGGGAGGCTCGGACATAAGCTTCGGGAATTCGGTAATAAACCAGTCACGGCCTTCGCGGCACGCTCTGAGATATCCGCCCGATTCACCGTTATGCCAGTTTTCCATGCTGATCCAGTCTTTTATTTCATTCGGACGTTTTCTGTACCAGCTGACATACTCTGAAAGGTGTCCGTTTGATTCGGTGGAATAATAACCGAAACGTTTGAGCATATCGATCCTTACTTTTTCGGTAGCGCTGAGGTGCTCGTTGCTTTCATAAGCCTGAAGAACTTTTCCGGTGACGTCTTCGCCCTTATATGAGAGTCTGACATACCACGTCTGATGGTTGATACCGACACACGAAAAATCAAGTTCGGACTGAGGGATGCCGAGAGCCTGGGCTATCTGGGCATGTCCACCCTGAACGCCGTGGCAAAGACCTAACGTATTTACTTTTCCGTATTTGTTTGCAGCCCACGTAAGCATGGCGTTGGGATTACCGTAGTTGAGAAGCAGTGCATTGGGAAGCGCGTATTTTCTGATGTCCTCGCAGAATTCGAGAATTGCAGATACTCCGCGCTGGCCGTACATTATTCCGCCTGCACAAAGAGTATCGCCCACGCACTGATCGACGCCGTATTCAAGCGGTATATTGACGTCTGTTTCAAATCCTTCAAGCTTGCCTATACGCGCGGTATTGATGATATATTTTGCCCCGACAAGAGCTTCTTTTCTGTCGAGAGTAGACTTGATTTTGATTTTCAGACCGTTTGCCTCAATATCACGCTGACAAACCTGAGTGACCATTTCAAGGTTTTTCTCGTCAATGTCGTGGAATACCACGTCGATATCCGCAAATTCCGGATTGGCAAGAATATCGGAAAGCAGCGTTCTTGTGAACGTAAGGCTTCCCGCGCCTATGAAAGTAATTCGAAAGCTCATAATGACACCATCTTCCTAAATTGTATTTTTTGTATTATCTATTATCGGCAACAACCGAATCGTAGCGCAAATCAGTCAGTCCGTTTCTTTTTTTCTTTTTCTCAGTTCGCTGAAAAACCCGGAAAGAACAGCGGAGCATTCTTCAGAGAGAACACCGAAAAAAACGGAAGGCTTATGAGTAAATAAATCCTGAAGTCTCGTCACGCTGCCCATTGCTCCGTTTTTTTTGTCCTGAGCGCCTATGTAAACGTTGCGGATACGCGAATTGATGATCGCCCCCGCGCACATGGGGCACGGTTCGAGCGTAACGTATATATCGCATTCCCAGAGCCTCCATCCGCCGAGTTTTTTGCATGCACGGTCGATCGCCGTGATCTCAGCATGACGGAGAGCGTTTTTATCTGTTTCTCTGCGGTTATATCCGGTAGAAATCACTTTTCCGTTTCGGACGATAACCGCCCCTACCGGAACTTCGCCCATCGCCGCTGCTTTTTTGGCGCATAACAGCGCGCGGCGCATAAATCTTTCTTCCATCATTTAAGGAATACGCATGCGTAGCGTTCCGAAAGACTCTTTTCGAGCGGTTCGCCGAATCCGCATTTTTCCGTGAACATCAGATTGCCGCAGTATTCTCTTGCAAGTAATTCCGCGATTTTTTCATCACACGTCACCGCAAGAGGTATATCAAACATATAAAGAGAGCCGAGAAGCTCTTTCGCCTCTTCTTCATCGTCTATCTCAACTTCCGCGGCGTCATATTCATCGGGATCGAAATCGAACGCCTCTTCAATAAACGTTTCCACGTCATATACGGGACTGAGTGACGGAGCGTCGGAAAAGACGTGGAAAGATTTTTCGGTGCAGACGGTTATTTCACCGCTTTTGTCTTTTCCGGAAGGCGTTTTAAGCGCACAGCCGGGAAGGATCCCGGCAAGAGCGGAAATATGCTGCGGAGTTGTGCCGCAGCAGCCTCCTATTACGGCGGCGCCCTCTTCTATAAGCGTTTTCATTGCCCCGGCAAAATCTTCGGGAGAAAGATAATTCTTTACGTCTGTGCCCGCATTAGGTTTGCAGTAGATCGGCGCTTTTGCGGCAGAAAATGCCGCTTTTATATTTGATACCATATCGAGAGGTCCGGTAGAACAGTTAAAGCCGGCGGACGTCGCGCCGAGAGAACCCAGAAGCGAAACGCAGGTTTTTATATCGCTGCCTGTCATGGTCTTTCCTTTTGAATCGACCGTAACGGATGCGAATATCGGCTTATCGGAAAGTTCTTTGCAGGCAAGAAGAGCCGTTCTTGATTCCGAAAGAGAATACATGGTCATAAAAGACAGTATATCGACGTTTTCTGAAACAAAAACTTCTATAGGGCCTGCAAACGCCGCATAAATATCGCTGAAAACCGATTTTCCCATCGGTTCGCAAAAAAGACCGCACGGCGAGATATCGCTTGCGATAAAAACATTGCCGTTTCCGTATTTTTCCGCCGTTTCCCGCGTAAGAAAAATAAGTCTTTTCAAAGTATCTTTATATGCGTTTCCGAATTTTTCGGGGTTTACTCCGAACGTCGGGGTATATATGACCTGCGATCCCGCTTCAATATACCGTCTCAGCAGGTCTTTCATCACATCGGGATGAGAAAGAACGAAATCAGCGGTTCTTTCGCCCGGCTGCATGCCTGCGGAAATAAGATTCGTGCCGGTGGCACCGTCAAGAAGAAGAGGATATGTTAAAGTCATCACATTTTCTCCGGAGCGGTAACTTTAAGGACGGATAGCGCATTTTCAAGAACCGTTTTTACCGCTTTTACAAGCGCAATACGCGAGAACATTACTTTTTCGTCCTCAACTTTTACGCGGCAGTCATTATAGAATGAATGGAAAGCCGTTGCAACGTCAACGGTGTATTTTGTTATTCTCGATACGTCGTAGTCAACTGCGGTCTTTATAAGTTCATCGGGATATGAAGCAAGTTTATTGATAAGCTCTTTTTCAGCGGGTTCGGAATAAGCTATATCCGAAAACTCCCTGTCGGGGTCTGTGCCTTCAGCCCTAAGAACGGAAAGAATAGAACAGATTCTCGCATGCGCATACTGAACGTAATACACGGGATTCTGGTTTGTTTTTGCAACGGAAAGATCGATATCGAAATCAAAATGAGTATCAGATTTTCTTAAATTGAAGAAAAACCTTGCGGCATCTACTCCCGTCAGCTCAAAGAGATCGGAAAGCGTAATGCTTCTGCCGGTGCGCTTTGACATTTTGACCGCTTCTCCGTTCTGAAGAAGGCGAACGAGCTGAACGACGATAACGTCAAGCTTCGTGCTGTCAACGCCAATGGCGTCAAGAGCGCCTTTCAGGCGGGCGATATGTCCGTAATGATCAGCGCCCCATATATTTATTACCTTTTCAAATTCTCTTGTGACTATTTTGTTTCTGTGATATGCGATATCTGCGGCGAAATATGTCGGAGTTCCGTTTTTTCTTATCAGAACTTCATCCTTTTCCGCTCCGAAATCGGTAGCACGGTACCAGAGCGCGCCGTCCTGCGAATACGTATGTCCGTTTTTTGTGAGGATATCTATTATCTCTTTTACCGCTCCGCTTTTGTGAAGTGTTGATTCGCTGAACCAGTTATCATATTCAGCCCTGTATTCGGCAAGATTTGCTCGGATGATCTCCATATTTTTCGGAAGCGCATATGCAAGAAGGGCATTTTTCCGTTCTTCGGAAGGAGCGTTTACATATCTGTCACCGTTGATTTCGATAAACTCTTCCGCTCTGTCTGTAATATCTGCGCCCTTATATCCGTCTTCGGGAAATTCAACGGCATCCTCGCCCAGAAAATGCTGAAGGTAGCGCGCTTCAAGGGAATCCTTGAATTTTTCTATCTGATTGCCCGCATCGTTTATATAAAACTCGCGCGTAACATCAAAGCCGGTCAGTCTGAGGACAGTGGCAAGACTGTCACCGAGAGCGCCGCCCCTTGCGTTGCCCATATGCATCATGCCCGTGGGATTTGCGGACACGTATTCGACCATAACCTTTTTGCCTCCGCCGAAATCGGAGCATCCGTATTTATCGCCCTCACAGGCAACGGTTTTGACCACATCCGAAAAGTATTCGGGGCTCATTCTGAAATTGATGAATGCGCCCTTGACCTCAGCAGAAGCAAGCCACGGATGAAGTTCGAGGTTTGAAACTATCACCTCTGCGATCTGAGCGGGATTTTTTCTGAACAACTTTGCGCCGGTCATTGCGGCGTTGGTGGAAAAATCACCGAACGAAGGATCTTTGGGAGCTTCAACGGAAAAAGCGTATTCAGGCGCCTGAGGAAGCTCGCCTTTTTCCTGTGCTTTCTTTATTGCAGCCGAAACGTTTCCGATTATTATTCTGTTTATCTCTTTAAGAAAATCCATGATTATGCAGCGCCTTTCAGGAATTGTATTTATATGTGAGCTTCATTGAGTTTCTGCTTGACAAAACGTTGTTGAATTCTACGAAATAGTCTATTTCGAGCCTTCCGCCTCTTTCATTTGAAAAAGATCTTACTCTGTTTGTTGAAAAGCCTATCTCGACAGGCTCGTTGAATGCATCGGTATAATGGCAGTGCTGTTTTACGCCTTCTTCAAACATCATTGAAGAAGAAACGCTGTGTCTTCCCGTCGTTGTAAGTTCAACGTTATTATCGTCATATATTCTGAAACTTGTTACCTCGCCCGGGACTCCGCATATTTCAGTTCCGTCAAATTCAAGCGTACGGTAATGCTTTTTTCTTGACACGCGGACATCTGAAATGAGGAGCATTGATTCTACTCCGTCCTGAACAGACTTTATTTCAAGAACGGCTGTGTTTTCTTCTTTCATTCTGGCTCCTGTTCCGACATTTGTCGTTAATTATCATCATCAAGCGATACTTTTTTTACTTCTTCTATTTTTTTGTTGAGAAAGAGTTCTGCAAGAGCGGTAAAACCCGAAGGTTCATCGGTGACGTAATACGTGTTTTTTCCCGTGCCTTCAAGCTGCTCTTCGTGAGCATTCTTTATATGTTCGCAAACCTCTTTTGCTGCTTCCATACCTGAATCCACAAGAGCGATGCCGCCGCCGAGAAATTCCTCTATAAGCGGACGGAGAATGGGATAATGCGTGCACCCGAGGATCACCGTATCTGCTCCGCTTGCCTTTATTTCCGAAAGGTAGTCTTTCACGATAAGCTTTGCAACGGGGTTATCTTTGCCAAAATATCCGTTTTCAACTATCGGTACGAACATCGGACATGCTTTTTCGATCACGGTAAAGCCGTTGTTTATCGCTTTAAGTTCACGGCTGTATGCGCCGCTGTGTATGGATGCGTTTGTTGCTATTACGGCTATTTTGCCGTTTTTTGTGATCTGTGCCGCACGCTTTGCCGCCGGAGAAACAACGCCTTCAATAAAGACCGGGCACATTTCTTTAAGAACCGGAAGGGCGACCGAGCTTATCGTGCCGCACGCAACAAGAACGGCTTTGACGTTCTGCCTGAAAAAGAATTCAAGGTCCTGCTTTGCAAAGCGGATGAGTGTTTCTGCGGAACGTGACCCGTAAGGAACGCGCGCGGTGTCGCCGAGATATATAATGTTTTCACGGGGCATAAGAGCCGAAAGCTCTTTGACGGCAGTAAGCCCTCCTAACCCGGAATCGAAAACTCCTATTGCTTTTTTCATAATCAATCTCCGATTTCAACGGTGATACTGAATTTAAGACAGCCGCCCGGTGCGCGCGAGACGGTAATTCCGCATACCTTGACAGAATCGCCTTTGAATTCCGCCTGTCCCCCTGTATTTCTTCCCACAATGGCTCCGACGTCGGAATAATACCACGCCGTTCCTTCGCCGTGTTTAAGCGGGAAAAACACGAAGTCTCTGGCGCTGTCTTCTATGCCGCAGACAACGTCCGAAACAATGAGAAATCTGTTTTCGAAAAACCATGCTCTCACTGTTTCTCTCTCATATACCGTCATTTCACGGAAGCGCATACCGTTGACGTAAAAAGCGAGAAGAGAATACACCTCTTCGGGAATATTCCATTTTTCTTTCAGTTTTTCAAGTGGGATTTTTGCGATCTTCGCCGTGCGAAGTTTTGCGGAAAGAGGGAAAAACCCGATTTTTATAATATTTGCGGATCGTTTGCCTTTTTCTTTTATATAAATGCGCAAAGGCATGTCTTTCTGTATGGGCTCGGCGTATACGGTATCGATGCCGGCGACGTCATAACCTGTCAAGGAGATCCACTTTACGGCGTTTTCATTCTCTGGAAATGAAGTAAACGCAGACAGAAATCTTTTTTTGGTGCGAAGATTTTCTGAGGTAAAGCCTTTTTTCGTTCCGTTTTCAGAAAAATCAGAAGGTATTTCTGCCGCCTGCTTTTCAAGACAGAGGGCAATGCGATAAATCACGTTTACGGAAACGGAGTTTGCCGCATATTTCATAAGACTTCCGCGAAGTATTCCCGCGTCTCTCGCTTTTTTTGCCGTTGCCTCAGGAAAACCCTGCAGCAGCAGAGCTTCGTATGCGGTGAGTTTTTTCAGTTCGCTACCCAAAGTATATACTATTCCGGCTCTTGACGAACTCAAAGCCGGCACCTTATCGGTATGGACACGGTAGTCGTTCCAGCGTCTGTCTATAACGGTATAGTCTTCGGAAAGCAGTCTGTCGATATAAATGCGACCGCGGTTGAAATCGTTTGCAAGTCCTGCAAAAAAAGTAGGATCGGAAACGGGAAGAACAGGCGCGGTATCGTCGCAAAGGAACTGAGACAAAGGTGCGCATTCCGTTTTTTCAGGCCATAAAAAACCTTCCTTCCATGCGCCTTTGGGTGCACCGACAAGATATACTCTTTCTCTGTTATGAGGAATGCCGTAGTCGGACGAATTGAGGATATTGGTATAAACGTCGTATCCTGCGTTTTCAAGGGCGCCGCAGACGGTTCTGAACGCTCTGCCGCCATTATACGAAAGAAAGCCCTTATCGTTTTCAAATATAAAATAAGTGGGTCTCTTTACCGAAAGTATGCCTATAAGAGCAGTGATAACGTGAGCCTTGTTATCGTTGAATCCGTCTCTTTTACCGGAGGCAGAAAAGTTTTTATAAGGAAAGCCCGCAAGCATTATGTCGAATTCCGGCAATCTTTCGGGGTCGATAAGCATTATATCGCCGAAGCCGCGGCAGTCGCCTGTAAGATACGAAAAAATGACGTCGGCGGTCTTGTCTTTTTCGCAATAGCCCACGCACGTATGTCCCGCTGCTTCAAGTGCGATACGTCCGCCGCCGATACCGGAGCAAAAATCGAAAAACCGCATGTCTTTTCCGTCCTTTCTGAATCAGTTCAGCGCGTAGCAGATAAGTTTATCTATAAGCTCGGAGTACGTCATGCCCGTTGCTATGAAAAGCGCAGGGAACATGCTTATGCTTGTAAACCCGGGAAGGGTATTGATTTCGTTTATATTTATTTCTCCGTCTTTACCGATAAGAAAATCGACTCTTGAAAGACCTTTGCACCCGCAATAGCTGTATGCGCGAAGAGCGGTCTGTCTGACGGCGTTTTCAAGATCGTTCGGAAGCCCTGACGGAATGAGAGTTTGAGACGTGCCGCTAAGATATTTCGCGTCGTAATCGTAGATCTGCTCGTTTGAAGATATTATGCGACCCGTTCCCGAAGCGATGGGGTTTTCATTGCCCATAACGGCAACTTCGATTTCGGTCGGATCCTCTATGCTCTTTTCGATAACAAGTCTGCTGTCTATTGCGAACGCGGTTTCGAGAGCCTTTTCAAGCCCGTTTTCATCGAAACATTTCGTAATGCCTACCGATGAGCCTGCGTTGGACGGCTTGACGAATATCGGATATCCGAGTTTTGCCGCTTCGGTTTTGATATCTTCAAGTCCGTCATTTACTCCCTTCAGAACAGGGAACCATTTTGCCCTGCGTATTCCTGCCGACTCAAAAAGTCTGTTTGCCGTTATTTTATCCATGCAGACGGAAGAGCCGAGAACACCTGAGCCGACGTATTTTATGCCGAGAAGTTCAAGCAGCCCCTGAAGAGTGCCGTCCTCCCCGTTTTTTCCGTGAACTATGGGGAAGCATACGTCTATGGCGAGCGGGTTGCCGCAGCAGATGAGAGTTTTCTTCTGAAGGTCCGCAAAAACCGGATATTTTTCAAGCTCCGTCCATCTGCCAGATGCGATGTCCTTTGACGAAGCGTTTGTGAAAAACCATTCTCCGCTTTTTGTTATACCGATCGGCACTACCTCGTGTCCGTTGATATTGTCGAGTATTGATGCTGCGGAAAGGCACGAAACTTCGTGTTCGGTAGACTGTCCGCCGAATATTACTGCAACTTTCATATTTATTCCTTTACAGATTGTTTTTTGCATAAACAACGCGGTCTATATTGCCGTAGTCTTTTCTTATTCCGATATCGCAAAACCCGTTATCTGCGAGAATCTCCGATACCTGTTCGCTCTGTTTTGCGCCTACCTCGAAAAAAATATGGCCGCCGTCTTTTATATACATACGGTAACGCGAGGCTATGACGCGGTAAAAATCAAGTCCGTCTTTTCCTCCGCAAAGCGCGAGAGCAGGCTCGTTTTTAACGTCCGCACAGAGTGTGTTCATTTCCTCTTCAGTTATATACGGAGGATTTGCCGTGATTGCGCTGAAGGAGGTTTCGGGAATATCATTGAAAACGTCGTGAAATATTACTTTCACACCGCCCTGCGGCATCAGTTCAGCGGCGTTTTCCCGAGCACAGGCTACTGCGTCTTTGCTTATGTCGGCAAGAACCGCCTTTATGTTCTTTGTTTTCGCTATCGATATGCCTACACAGCCTGTTCCGGTGCACAGATCAAGAAGAGTATCGTTGGGTTCAAGAAACTCAAGAGCCGTTTCAACGAGGATCTCAGTATCGTTTCTCGGGATCAGGACGTTTTTTTTGCAGCGGAAAGTAAAACCGTAAAACTCTCTCTCACCCGTGATATATTCAAGCGGCTCGCCGCCGCATCTTCTTGCGACCAGGCTGTCAAGGGTTCTTTTTTCATTGTCTGAAATATCAAGAGAACCTGTTATGCGTGAAAACCTCACCGAAGAATAATCGGTTTTTTTTACGAAAGCAAGAAGAACGTCAAGCGTTACTTCCGCATCGTTCACTCCCGCGTTTTTCAGTTTTGACAGGAACTCATTTAACATCTTCTTCGGATTTATAGGCTGCGTCAACGTCTATCGACTCACCGTCATCCGTAAGTGACGCCTTCAGCGCAGCTATGGCAACTTCTATCTGATCGTCATCAGGATCGCGGGTAGTGAGCATCTGCATCCATTTGCCCGGAGCGCTGATGATTCTCGTGCAGACGTTATTGTATCTGCCTGCAAGCTGGATAAGCTCAAAGCTGAGTCCGCCTATAACGGGAAGAAGGGCAAGTTTAAGTACGATGTAAAGAATGCCGTCAAAGGCGATGAACGAATAAACAAGGATGCCCATGAGCATTGTTATGAGAATAAAGCTTGTGCCGCAGCGCGGATGGAGACGAGACTGAGGTCTTACGTTTTCAACCGTCAGCTCTTTGCCTGCCTCAAAGCAGAAAATCGTTTTATGCTCTGCGCCGTGATACTGAAAAAGACGTTTTATATCCTTCATTCTCGAAACGATGAAAATATAAAGGACGAAAATACCTATGCGTATAACGCCCTCGATAAGAGCGCGCCAGTAGCCGAAGCAGTTGGTCGTTCTGTTTATAAGCCATGAAATGCCCATTCTTATTCCTATCGGCAGCATTACGAAAACGCCTACCGCTATAAGGATGCCCAAAAGAAACGAAATGACGAGCATAGCGCTCTCAAGAGCCTTATTTCCCTTGGTCTCTTCTTCAAAGCCCGATATTTCGGCGGAACGGGAAAGAGTTCTGAAGCCTAAGACAAGACTTTCTATAAACGCCACTGCCCCTCTGATAATCGGGATTGCGAAGAATTTGTATTTTTTTCTTACGGAAGTGAAATTAACTTCCTCTGTGATTATGGTTTTATCGGGTGCCCGAACGGCAAGAACGGTTTTTTTCGGGGAACGCATCATAATGCCTTCCATTACTGCCTGTCCGCCTACGTTGGCATATTTTGCTTTGCTCATTATTTTTTCCTTTTTTCTATTTTGTTTCTGTTATTGTTACAGGAAGCGTTATGGCTACGGTTGTTCCTTCCGCCTCCGCGCTGTCTATATCAAGTGTGCCACCGTGAAGATTGATGATCTCGTCGCAGATGGAAAGGCCGAGTCCGGAACCGGGTTTCGTGGAAGAGCCTTTGTAAAATCTGTCTTTAATAAACGGAAGCTCTTCTTTTTTTATACCGCTGCCGTGATCTTTGAAAATAACGGAATACGTTCCGGGGCCCTTGAGAAGATATATCTCCACGGTGCTGTTTTTCGGTGAATGCTTTACTGCGTTGTCAAGAACGTTTATAAAAACCTGCTTGATCCTGTTCGGATCGCCCTGAACGACGGGCTCGAAAGCGGGAGTATCATATCTGATCGAGATACCTGCCGAAGTAGCTTTCTGCGAATAGATATCAAGTGTATCGAGAAGAAGCGAAAACAGATTGATTTTTGATTTTGATATCGTGAATCTGCCGCTCTGTATCTTTGAATAGTCAAGAAGCTCTTCTATCATTCTGCCAAGACGGTCTGTTTCGGCGTCTATTACGGAAAGTCCCTTTTTTATTACCTCTTCATCCGTTTCGGGGTCACAGGTTGAGATCGTTTCGTTCCAGCCTCTGATTGCGGTAAGAGGAGTTCGAAGTTCATGAGAAACAGACGAGATAAATTCGTTTTTCAGCATATCGATCTTGGAAAGTTCCTGAGCCATATTGTTTATTGCGTCAGAAAGCTTACCGATCTCGTCATCGTATTTTTTCTGCGTGCGGATCGAAAAATCGCCTTTCGCTATCTTCTGTGCAGAGTCGATTATTGTGTTAACGGGTTTAACGATAGACTGTATGAAATACTGTCCCGAAAGAAAGACAAGAAATGCGACGAATATTACGGCTGCAAGAGAGACAACGGTATATATCGTCTGAAGACGGATCACGTTTTCGAGAGACAGGGTATATTTTATCGCGCCGCATACCGAGCCGCCGCTGTTGCGAAGCGGCGAGCTGAGAATCATAAGATGTTCGCCCGTATTTTCGTCGCCGATGATCGTTTTTTCTCCGTTTGCCTGCGAAACGTCATAAAGCGTTCTCGAAGTAAAGCCGTCGGAAGAGAGGATGTTTCTTCCGTCTTTATCGTATATCTCAAAGCGGACGTTTCCGTCGTCACGCACTGAATTCATGAATGAATTGGCGGCTTTGTATATATCGTTCTGGTTCTCTTTGATGAGCGTTCCGAAAAGACCGGCGTTCATTTCATTTCTTCTGTCAAGATACGTTTCAACGTTGCTGTAAAGGCTGCTGTTTATAAAAAACAGAATAACAAGTTCGACTGCCGCAAGAAGGAGAAGAACGAATGAAAAGACCGATCTGAACCATCGGGACGTTATGTCTGCATGAAACAGTTTCATTGTTCGGTAGTTTTCCAGATATAACCCTTACCCCACGAAGTCTGCAAAAAATCGGGTTTTGACGGTTTATCCTCTATTTTCTTTCTGAGCCTTGTTATGTTAACGTTTACTATATCGGCATCGCCGTTGAAATTATAGCCCCAGACAGCCTGAAGAATATCTTCTCGCGTAATTACAACGTCGGGATGTTCGATAAAATATTTGAGAATACTGAATTCATTGGGAGTTAGATCGAGCGGTTGACCGTTTTTTGATGCCGTGCGCTTTTTTTCGTCAAGCACAAATATTTCCGAAGCTTTTGCGGGAACCGCCGGCTGAGCGGTCTGAAGGGCGGAAATACGTCTGTAAAGGGCATCAACTTTAGCTACGAGCACGGATGCGCTGACCGGTTTTTTGACGTAATCGTCTGCGCCGGAAATAAAGCCCGAAAGGACGTCTTCGTCAAGATCTTTTGCGGAAAGCATTATTATTCCCATCGTTTTGTTCTGCGCGCGAAGTTTTCTGCAAACTTCAAATCCGTCGATATCGGGCAGCATAACGTCAAGGACTGCAAGAGTAATATCAGGATGAGCTGAAAAAACCGAGAGCGCCTCATTGCCGCTGCCTGCTTCAAACACCTCATATCCTGCTCTTTTGAAGTTGAAGACGATGAAATCGCGTATAGACATCTCATCTTCGAGAATTAGAATTTTTTTCACGGGAATATGCCTCCTTTCAATTACCGACCGTTACGGTCGCCGGTCTGAATGCGTTTGTTAGGATATCGTCAGACGGCATAAACTGCCGCGCCTCCTCGGGAATATCCGCTTTTACAAGAGTGAAATATTCGCCCGTCACCTCGGAATAGTAAAGAAAAGCGTGATTTTCGTCAAACTGCGGTGCTGAAGAAGAACTCTGAACGCTGAAAAGAAGAATTCTCTGATCGACGCCGAAAACAGGGAACGTATCAGATTCTTTGGCAACATAATAGAAATAAAGGTCGTTGTTATAGTTAAGATACGCTTTGATGTTTTCATATGCTTCCGCATCGCGAAGAACGAAAAGATAGCTTCTTTCACTGTTTATATATGAGGTGAAATCGGGTTTGAGCTCCTCGCCGGTAAACGTATACCAGGTATAAGGGTAAAGCAGCGCTTCCTGCCAGCTTGTGAGCGCCTGAGAGGCGGCGTCTTCATCAAAAAAGCGGCAGATGGGTATCTCAAGCGTGCCGTCGCCGTCTATATCTGTCGGAATAAACTCGCCGAGCGAGCAGTAATCCGTCTTCATATATGCTATCTGTTTTCTTCCGGCAGACTGATCATATGAAATATTCTCTATCTGGTTTTTCAAACTGTTCCATACGATTATCTCGTTGGTAAGAAGCATCGTTCCGTAACGTGACGTAAGTATTACGGCATTCTTTCCGTTTTCTGCCATAAACGGGATCATGGTATAAGGATCAAGGCTGAATGAAAGCGGTGCTGTAATACTGGATTCCTTTACACATTTCTCGAAAGGGTCATAGTTGAAGAAGCTGGCATATGCTACACTGTCAAGAGACTTGTATGTGGCGGAAAGCATATCGCTGTTGCCGTCGCCATTAAGATCGGTAACAACAAACTCGGTATATCTTCTTGCCACGGTATTGTCTGCGCGCTTGTTGACGAAATCGAATTCGTAAACGTAAAGCATGGTCGATGAATCGTATGCTGCGATATAGCCAACAACGAGCTCAGCAATGCCGTCACCGTTAAAATCGGTAAATTCGATCATGTCTATGCCGCTGCCTGCGCCTATTATATCGAAAAGGGATGTTAACACACCGTTATTTTCCGAAAAGATGTGTATGTTCGCAGTGTCACCGGAACTCGGATGCGCTTTGAAGCTGCGATAAAGGACTACGATCTCGTCAGATCCGTCTCCGTTTATGTCAAAAAAGCTTATCGGATTCTGGGTCTGCCCTCTGAGCGCAAAAACAAGCGAGACATCATCCGCCTCAACTTCGAGAAGCTTGTCGCTGATACGCTGTTCAAGCGAACCTGTCTCGGGAAGAGCGATGAGGTCTTCTATATTAGTCTGCGCACAGGCTGTTGCCGCTATCGGGCAAAGAAGCAGAAGAAGAACTACGAAAAGCTTTTTCATGACTGTTTTTCCTGTTTCAGGAGATTATTCGGCTGAAATGAGGTAGAAATATACCGGCTGACCGCCGTTTATAAGAACTACTTCCTTGTCTTCGGGAAGTTTTGATTTGAGATGTTCGCACATCTTTTCAGCTTCCTCTTCCTTGATATCGGCACCGTAAAATACCGTGATGCAGGAAGAATCGGAAACGTCTGAGGCTATTTTATCGATACAATCCTCGCAGTTGTTTTCAACGTATCGAACGTCGCCGTTTACAAGTCCGAGATATTGTCCTTCATGGATCTCATTGTTGTCGAATACCGAATCACGAGCGGCGAAAGTAATGCTTGCGGTGAGAACTCCGTCTTTTGCGCTGATCATGTTTTCGGTGTTTTCTTCAACCTCCGCGCTTTCGTCGAAAGCAAGCATCGCAGAGATGCCCTGCGGCACGGATTTTGTGCGGATAACGATTACGGATTTGTCTTCGATTATCTCAGCAGCCTGTTTTGCCGCCATATATATATTTTTATTGTTCGGAAGAACGTATACGATCTCGCTCGGTGTTCTGTTTATTGCCGAGATAATGTCTTCGGTGGAGGGGTTCATGGTCTGTCCGCCCTCAACTATCACGTCTGCACCGAGATCGCGGAAAACGCTGCAAAGACCTGCACCTGCGGCGACTGAAACGAAGCCGTATTTCTTTTCGGGAGCGGCGATCTTCTCTTTAACGTTTTCGGAAGCCTGTTTCTCGATAACGTTTGTGTGCTGAAGCTTCATGTTCTCAACTTTGATCGTTATAAGCGGACCGCAGCAAAGAGCGGCGGAAAGGACTTTTCCGGGATCGTTGGTATGAACGTGGATCTTTATGATATCAGTGTCGTCAACGAAAACGTCGCTGTCACCTGCGGAAGCGACAAATTTGCTGAAAGCGTCGATATCAGCATCGGTTATATCTTTTTTCTTTTCAACTATACACTCGGTGCAGTAAGAGAATTTTATGTCTTCGGTCTTGAATTCGTCAAAAGACGCTGCCTGTTCGGTAGTTTCGCTCTGAGTCTGCGCAATTATGCCGTCGCCGCGAAGAACTGAAAGCATTCCGCCGAAAATCGTTATGAATCCCTTGCCGCCGGCATCAACAACTTTTGCCTGTTTAAGGACCGGCAGAAGATCGGGGGTTGAAGCGAGAGCGTCCTTCGCAGTAGTGTAAACGCATTCAAAAAACGACAGAATATCGTCGTTCGTCTCGGCGTTTGCGAGAGCAGCGTCTGCCGAAAGGCGCATAACGGTAAGTATCGTTCCTTCGGTAGGATGGCGGACCGCTTTGTAAGCAGAATCAACGCCGTTTTTGAACGAGCGCGCCATTTCCATGGTTCCCGCTTCCGACATGCCTTTGAGTTCTTTTGCGATACCTCTGAAGAAAAGGGAAAGGATTACGCCCGAGTTGCCTCTCGCTCCGCGAAGAAGGGATGACGCAACAAGATCGGCGCAGCGAGACAGATCTCCGTCAAAAGACGCGAGATTTTTCTTTGCGGACTGCATCGTAAGGCTCATATTGATGCCCGTGTCGCCGTCCGGAACAGGGAAAACGTTAAGGCTGTTTATTTTTTCTTTTTCGTTATCGATCGCATTGGCTGCAGACAGCACCATATCGCGAAAAATCTGTCCGTTTATCATTATTTCTGCAAACCTCATCATTATTCAGAATTTCATTTTGTAACGGAATCAACAAATATGTTGACAGCGCTGACTTCAAATCCGGTCATTTCTTCAAGGGTATATGTGATCTTATGGGTGATACTGTCGGTAATGGCAGGGATATTGATACCGTAAAGAACCATAATGTGGAGATCGACCTCAATGGTGTTTCCGATGCAGCGAACGGAAATGCCCTTATCGCTCGGATCTCTGCGAACGAGTTCCCAGAATTCCTCGGTCATGTTTTTTGCGGTCATACCGGATATACCGAAGCAGTTTCCCGCAACGATCGAAACAATGTTTGAGATAACGGTATCGTCAACCGCGATGATGCCGTTGTCATTATCGAGTCTGAGCATATTCAGCCCTCCTTTAAAAGCTGTCTGTATATTTATTCGTAACGGTATGTAAAAATCGGTTTACATTATATTTTACATCAAATATTCATCTTTTACAACATATAAAAAGTAAAGTTTGTAGAAACTTTATTTTACAAACCGATAAAAAAGCGCCGGGGCAATGTTATCGCGGTCAATTATCTTAAAACGGAACGCGATAATATATCATTATAATTATACATCATTTGTCCGTGTTTGTCAATAGAGAAAAGCATAATACAGGTTTTATTCGGTAAAAGACAAAGAATCCGCGAAAAATGCGGATTCTTTTTATCTTTCTATTTTATCAGATCTGCTGTTATGACCGGAATGATCGAGTTGAGATCGGAAACCTTCATTTTGACCATAAAGCCCACTCTTCCGCCCGAAAAACATATCCTGTCGAAAAGAACGGACGTTTCGTCTATATATGTGTCGAACTGCTTTCTCATGCCTATCGGCGAACAGCCTCCGTGAACGTAACCCGTAAGAGGCAGAAGCTCTTTTTGCGGAATCATTTCAACGGATTTTTCTCCTGTTGCCGCCGCTGCCTTTTTCAGATCGAGCTCTTCGCATGACGGGATCATGAATACATAGTGTTCTTTGCTTTTTCCGACGGCTACGAGCGTTTTGAAAAGAGACTCAGGGTCTTCGCCGAGAGTTTTCGCCGCTTCTGCGGCGTTTGTGAACTCCGAAGAATAAGAAAAGATTTCAAACTCGGTCCCGTGCTGTTCAAGGACGCGCATTACGTTTGTTTTTTCGTCTTTTTTGCTCATTTTGAGATATCAGAACAGTCCTACTATATTTCCGTCGTTATCGATATCGATATTGTTTGCCGCGGGAACCTTGGGAAGACCCGGCATGGTAAGGATATCGCCGAGATAGACGACTATGAATCCCGCGCCGGAGCTGAGTTTCATATCCCTTACGGTAATACTGAAATTTTTGGGACGGCAGAGCAGCTGGGGATTATCCGAGAAGGAATACTGTGTTTTGGCAACGCATATCGGCAGCGACGACGCGCCGAGAGCCGTTATTTCCTCCATTGTTTTTCTTGCGGCAGGCGCGTACTGAACGCCGTCTGCGCCGTAAATCGTTCTGGCAACGGCAAGTATCTTATCCTCTATGGAATCGTTAAGGTCGTAGGTATATTTTATCCCGGAGGGTTGATCGCATGCGGCTACTACTTTTTCCGCAAGCTCGACGGCGCCTTTTCCGCCCATTGCGTGAGCGTATGAATATGCAAATTCCGCGCCGCACTCCTCGCACGCTTTTCTGACCATATCCTTTTCGGCTTCGGTATCGGTGTTGAACACGTTGAGAGCGACTACTACGGGGATGTTGAATCCGCGCAGATTTTCTATGTGTTTTCTGAGATTGTCCATACCTTTGGCAAGAGCTTCGAGATTTTCAACGCCCTTTTCCGCAGGAGATGCGCCGCCGTTGTATTTAAGCGCTCTTACGGTCGCCACGAGAACGATGCATTTCG
The DNA here is from genome assembly GCA_016281915.1 of Clostridiales bacterium. Taxonomy (GTDB): domain Bacteria; phylum Bacillota; class Clostridia; order Oscillospirales; family UBA644; genus HGM12619. The sequence continues at coordinate 18,121 of JAEEJO010000054.1, read as the reverse complement.
GGCTTACGCCGAGTCTTCTGCATTTTATATTGAGGAATTTTTCCGCGCCGAGGTCTGAGCCGAAGCCTGCTTCGGTGATGCAGTAATCGAATCTGTCCATTGCAAGTCTTGTAGCCCTTACCGAGTTGCAGCCGTGGGCGATATTTGCAAATGGACCGCCGTGAATGAAGCAGGGAGAATGTCCGATCGACTGAACGAGGTTAGGCAGCATTGCGTCTTTAAGAAGCGCCGCCATGGCTCCGTCCGCCTTGACGTCTCTGGCATATACGGGCGTGCCGTCATATCTGTTTGCTATATGGATATTTCCGAGACGTTTTTTGAGGTCTGCAAGATCGTCTGCAAGGCAGAGAACAGCCATTACCTCGCTTGCAACGGTTATCTGGAATCCGTCCTGACGGACAACGCCGTCTGTGGGTTTGCCCATTCCGACAACTATATTTCTGAGCGCGCGGTCATTCATATCGAGAACTCGACGGAATATGACGCGCTTAGGATCTATATTCTGCTCGTTGCCCTGATAAATATGATTGTCTATCATTGCGCAGAGAAGGTTGTTTGCGGACGTTATCGCATGAAAGTCTCCGGTAAAATGAAGGTTTATATCCTCCATCGGAACCACCTGCGAATATCCGCCGCCCGTTGCGCCTCCTTTAAGTCCGAAAACAGGACCGAGAGAAGGTTCTCTCAGGGCTATCGCGGTATTTTTGCCTATAAGATTGAGCGCGTCGCCCAGACCGATAGTGGTAGTGGTTTTTCCTTCTCCGAAGGGAGTGGGGTTGATCGCGGTAACAAGAACGAGTCGACCGTTTTTGTTTTTCTTATCTCTCAGAGCTTTTTCGGAAATCTTTGCTTTATACGGACCGTAATAGATGATCTCCTCTTCTTTGAAACCCGCATTCTCTGCTATTTTCTTTATCGGGAGAAGCTCGGCGGATTTGGAAATTTCGATGTCGGACGGAATGATAGTCATGCAGATAACTCCTTATAATATTTATTGTTTTATGATAATTGCTTATGAAGATACTTATAAAAGATGAGAGTGTTTAAGAGACGGTACCGTCTTTTTAAGGATAAGCCAAAGAACAGCGGTATAAAGAGGAACGCCGATGAAAAGCGCTGCTGCAAGTCTCGGCACAAGATATACCCAGAAGCTGACGGACGTATACGCAAGGCTGATCCAGAATGAGTTGAGAACCGATGTGACCGAAGACGCAACGAGACAGAAAACGGCAAGTTTTGTCAGAGCAACGCTTTGATTCAGTATCATTGCGATAAGGATCGCGCATGCCGTTGCGGCGAATATATACGGAACAGCCCCTACCGTTACGGTAATGCCGGTTCCGGAAAGTTTTTTGGGTATCTGAAGAATAAGCGTGAAGGATGAAAGACCACTGAGAACAAAGCCCGCAAACGCCGCGGCAAAGGCAGGAAGCTTACGTCTGCAAAAGTATGCCGCAAGTGCGATTATTTCAAAAATAAGAGCTGCGGCAAACCCTACCGCGACCTCCGCTGACGTGTCGGAAACCTCTATCCCGGCACGGATAAGCGACACGGTATCAGAACCGTCCAGAGAAGAGAGAACCGAAGTGAAAACCGTTTTGTATTCTTCGGTTTCAACAAGCGTCTGCCAGACGGAAAGCGAAGCGGATGACCCGTCCGGGAATTCTGCGGAAAACGCGGGAATAAAGAGCATGCCCCCGCATACGGCGGCGAAGACGCAGAGAACGGCAGAAAAAATCTTGCTGCCTGCGGCATCTGCCGATCCCGAAGCGGAACCTTCTTTTATTTTCCCGTCCTTCATGAAAAGCATTTTGAAAAAGCCCGCCATCGCGCCGGCAAGCATGGTTGAAAGAGTAATACCCGGCATAAACGGGCCGAGGGGGACAAGGAGCACGCATAAAAGATCCTGAACTCCGCCCACAAGCGCTCCCCAGACCGGTCCGTAAAGGAAGCCTGCAAGAAAAATCGGAACGAAGCTGATGTTGACCGAAAGGCTTTTTACGCCGAAAAGCGGAAATGTAACGCCGAGGAATCTGTCAAGCACGAAGCCCGCAGCGGCGAGGATAGAACAGACAATGATGGTTTTTACGTGTTCTTTGATGCTTTTTTTCATAATGATGACCTCAAATAATAAAATTCAGATCATCCGTCGTAATATTTGATTTTATACAGCGGACGCGGTGCCAAACCGCAAGAGTTTATCTTTTCGTCCGAAGACAACTTCCCATTCTTCGGCACTTAACGCTCGGCACCTACTCTGTCGGGACAATTATAACATACATCAAGTCTGTTTTTCAATACCCAAAATCCAAATAAAATGAAAAATATCTTGACATATTGTTGCAAAAGGTGTATTCTAAATGAAAGATGGATTTTTTGAAAGGTTTACGGGTATGCTCTGGCTGACTGTTCTTTACGCCGTTAGCGCAATGGCGATAGGTTTCTGGAAATATTTAAGGTGCGGTTCGATGTCCGAGTATCTCCTCGGAAGCAGAACGCAGTTTTCGCGTATAGCGGGAATGTCTGCTCAAACGGCCCTTCTGGGTTTTTTCTTCACCGTTACGGTGCCTATGAAGGCTGCAGAACCGACGGGCGGAGTGCTGGAAGCTATCTTTGCGGCGGCAGGCATGGTCCTCGGTATTTTTCTCAGCAGATTTCTTATCAGCCGCAGACTGCGCATATACTCCGAACTTTCGGGAAATTCTCTCTCGTTCCCTGAATTTCTCGAAAATCGTTTTAACGACAGATCAGGGGTCCTTCGTGCAGTTTCGGCATCGGCGATACTTGTTTTCGGGATCCTTCTTGCCGCGAAACTCTTTTCGCTTTCCGCCTCGCTCATAGACAGTGTTACGCAGATCGGGGAAATACAGGCGCTGATTATTTGCGGACTTCTTGTTGTAATCTTCGTATTTCTCGGCGGACTTCCCGCCATAGCCTCTACCGGGTATATCAAGGCCGTGGCGCTTCTGGTGTTCTTTGTTTTCATACTTATCTTCTGTTTCAACCCGTCATATTTTGAGCGAATCGCATTCACCGGTTCCGCGCCGTTGTCGACAGCTGCGGGTTCGATAAAAACAACGGATATCCCGGGTAAGCTTTTTTCAAACATACTGTGCTTTCTTTCATATGCTCTCATGTTTTTCGGAATGCCCTTCATCAATTTATCATATATGTCCACAAAAGAACGCAGAGTGCCGAAGAGAAAAATATTTTCCGAGCTTTTATGGACCGTTCCCTCTGCTTTCGGAGCGGTAATGACCGGAATAATTATTTCGGGGGCGGCGCAAGGACGGATAACTACAGTTGAGCAAATGGTCAAAACCGTTTTTGATACCGCTGCTCAGCCTACCGGAGCGATCATGGTATCGCTGATATTCATTATCTGTATCACTACTTCCGACACTGCGCTCTTCACCGCGGGCGAATCGTTTTCCTACGATCTTTTCACTCACGGCAGCACGAAGGATACTTCGGGCAAAAACGGGGTGAACGTTGTCAGATTCGGAGTTCTGGGTGCAGCCGTGATCGCGATCTTATATGCCCTGTTTGCCCCCGATACGGAATTTGTATCGACCGAATTTCTCATAACAGCAGTGTCCGCCGCATTCGGCCCGACAACGCTTTTCTGTCTCTTTTCAAACCGCCTTACTACGAAAGGCGCCGTCGCTTCCATCTCGGGAGGACTTATCTGCGCGGCGGTTTTCAACTATATCGGTCTTTCGACGGGAATTCCGGACGTCCCCGCTATAATACCCGCGTTTGTGCTCGGTACAGTTCTTCTTTTCGCAGTTTCGTTTCTTGACAGAAAAAACATTCCCGCAAAAACGGCAAATGAATTCGGCAGAACGAAGGAAATTGCGCATCTTAAATAAAAGAAACGCTATAAATAACAAAATAAACGAAAAAAAGCAGGTTCGGCACTTGCTTTTTTTTCTTTTTTGTAGTATAATTATAATGAAAAATAATAATCTCGCATTATGCCTATTGCCTACAATGAATATCAAGTGATTTTAAACGAAGGAGAGTATGATGAAAAACTCCATAAAACGAACCGTTTCGTCCATAATTGTTTTCGCCGTTTTATTATCGGTTACGGCGATGTGTTTTTCTTTCCCCGCCAATGCGGCGTCCGTATTGAAAAACACCCGTTCGCTTCTCGGAGAATATATTTCCGAACTTTACCTCAAAGGACCGTCGGTCTCCTCCTCGGTCCGTGAGAATCTTATTTCAAAAGGACTGGCAAACGACGGTCTGCTTGAAAAAAGAGCCGAATTCGATCTGCGCCTCTGCTCTTCCGATGAATACAACGGCTATTTCTTTACGGATAAAGAGCAGTTTCTCAGCTCAGTATTCGGCGAGAACGGAACTGTTTTTCTCGACGGTATATACATATGGTATCCGAGCGTTTCAGCCGCAAAAAGGGCGAGCGCCGGACCGACCCAGAACGATCCTCTGATAAAATACAATATTTCCAACGCGCTGAATTTTGCTATCGACGTCTACGGAATGTGCGGCGACGATGACGGAGCTTTTTCGGATGAATTCAACGATTCAAGAAAAGACCTTGCCTCTTATGCGATAGACTGTATTTACAGGATAATCAAAGCGCTTGAGGATCAGATAGGCGAAGGAACGTCAAAGCCGACTTATTATAGAAAGGACTATTCCGAAACGTTCTGCACGCAGGAGAGCGGGCTTTATCCGTATCTGGACGAAAGATTCAGAAAAAACACGCCTGTTATGACGGGATATCTCGACTCATCGTCTTTTACGAAAAAAACGTTTTCATACGACGTTCTTAACGCATCGATCGATACCGCGGCACGCCTTACGGCTTTTGAAACGGCATATTCGAATCTCAGAGCGCAGAAGGACGGCAAAACGCTTTATTACGATTTTCTCACTTCGTTTGACAGAGCGCGTCACGCATACAACGATCTTTGCTCAATAGTCCTCAGCGGCGAAAACGCGAATCCGGATATTGCGGAAAAAGCGGTTGCGTATATGAAGCTGAAAAGCCTCGGCGATATTTTCGCAAAATATATCCTTCCCTATTCAGACGATTATTCCACCGATCTGAATGCGATGAGCATAAACTACACAACAATAAAAACGCTTATTTTCTTTGTTGACGACAACCCGTATTTCCTCAATTTCATTTCTCTTGCCGCGATGCAGGACCTTGCGGAGAATTTCACGCAGTCCGTATCGCGCCTCAGCCCCATGAGCGACCGTATCCTCTCATCTGCTGACGTAAACGCGGAAAAAGACACGGTTTCAAAGCTTACCGACTTTGTTTCGAAATATGAAGGCGTTTCGGGCGACACCGCGGCGCAGCTTTACGAAAGAGCGTCAGCCGCTGCGGAAAGGCTGAAAAACGTTGCCGGTCCCGAAGTGAGAATCACTGTTCCCTCGCAGAATTATTACAGTGCAAACGCTGCAAAAATAACCACAGATCCGTTTACATTCACTCTCATACCGTCCAAATCGCTTTACGCGGGACTGATTGACGAAACAAGGGCTTATGCCTGCGCGCTTGCAGCCGAAGTTGCAAAAACCGTGCCAGTGTTGCGTTCAGAGACCGAAAGGGAAATATTGCCCATAGAAGAATTCATCAACTCTTATTCTTTCATCTTCGGCACGTCTGTTCCCCCGGTATGTCCCGCAACAGGCAAAGCATACGCCGTTTCGTTCACTCCGTCCTCAAAAGCTATTCTCAAAAAGATCCTCGCTTCGGCGTGGAAAGTTGATAACGTTGACGATGCAAGGATATTCTCGGCGGATAAGATCTTCAACGCCGCAGAAGAATACTGCGATTATAAAAAAGGAAATTCCTACGCATTTCTTACGTCCTCTTCAACCGCAGATCTTTACGGTTATTCCGATTTTCTTTCAGATACCGAAAACATGCTTGACGTTCTTAAGAAATCTGTCCGGATGACCGAACGCGATATGGCGGTATACGCCTTCGAAGTTCAGTATGAAGCAAGAAACACAGCCGATATATTCCGTCTGACACCCGATACCTCTTCCGGACTTTACATAACAGACGTTTCCGCAACGGTACCCGACGGCATCGACCCTGCAAACCGCGCGAACTATAAATCCGGCGCTTTCACAACGATGATACTTTGCTGCAACGATGCCATCACCGCCATTAACGAAAACGCTTCCTCCGCGAAGTCTTTCGTTGCCGCAGAGCGTTTTTATCACGCTGTCTCTGAACTTCTGAACGGACAGGGAAGAGAATGCTTCAACTCCTTTGTTTCCGGCACCGAAACCCAGGCTAAGCAGTATTACGGTTCTTCGGATATCGCATACGAGATGTTCAGATCGATCCTGGACGGCAAGGGCTCTGCGCTGAAAAACCGTATCGTCCTCGATTCGAACGGTATGGTAGCGTCCCCCGAACCGGGATATAAATATTTTGCGTTCACGGTTTCTGCAGCATCTGCAGATGAGACCCGAGCCTCAAACAGTTACAGCTTTGACGGAGACAGGATCACTGCCAACCTTATAACGCCTCTTGAAGTGATCGTTGCAAACAGAGCGACGTATACGGGCAACTATTCAAGAGATTTTGCAGAAAAAACGAATGCGGACTTTGACCGCGCGCAGCTTCTTGTTGCATCTGTTGACCGTCAGACAAAGACAGTAGGATACGAGATCACCGTTCCCGAAGCCGAAGAGCTTCTCGAAACGCTCTCCCAGGTCAACTTCACTCTTTCAAGATACACGCTTTCATACATTGCATCATATAAAGCCACCGCGCTTGACGCGCTTGCAGACAAGGCAAAATCAAAGACTATCGACCAGACCGACGCGACCCCCTACTATAAGCTTCTTTGCGAGCTTTTCAGACAGGCATATTCCGACGCTCTCAACGTAAGCTACGATAAAACGGTTCCCACTGCGGATATCGACTATGCGGCAGAAAACCTCTCAAAGCTTCTTGCCGCAATAGAGGAATACGAAAAACCGGGACGCGACAACCTTGTCACGGTAAAGAATCTTGATCAGAAAATATCAGAAGCACAGGCTCTTTACGACCGTTACGACCTTTCCGAACCGAATATGTTCGTTACGGACCTGGGAACCGCAGTGGCGGATGCAAAAGCCATATATGCCGCAAAGCTTTCAACATTTACGGCGGAAGATCTGAAATATGAGATCAAAAAGCTTGACGCTGCGATACTTCAGGCTAAAAATTCGCTTATCATAGACGATCTGATGAAAAAAGAGATCGATAAAATAGCGGCTTCGGTAAAATCGTCTTCGGCATACACGGCGGAATCATGGGACAGATATTCCAGAGCGCTCGGAACAGCGGAGCTTGCGGCGGCGAAAGATACCGAAAAAGTTTCGGTTTGCGTTGCACAGCTCAACGCGCTGAAAGAGGCTGCTGCACAGCTGACTGAATTTGTCGAGGAAACACAGCCCGAAATCGAGCAGGAAGATAAGCCCGAAGAAACGCAGCCCGAACAGCAGGAAACCGCGGACGACGCCTCCGACGCATTTTTGAAGCAGGCAAACGATATCTATGCAAAATCGGTATCCGAGCTTGCGGAATACACGCTCTCCTCAAAAGCAAACGCCGAAAAGATCGCGGCATGGACTGCGGCGCTGTCACATCTGAAAGAAGATTTAGATGCAGGCAAAGCCCAGCAGATTCTTCTTTCCGATATTATTGCCGTTCAGCTTGCCAAAGATATCCAGATTGCAAATCCCGAAACAAACGATAACTGAAAGGCGAAAAAATGACTAAACTAATACAAAAAGCACTGATTGTTTGTCTCACAGTTGCATCGGCGCTTTTATTCACGGTCTGCTCGACAGCGGAAAGCACGAATTCCGCCTATGAAACGAAATCCATTGAAAACTACTATATCGCCAACGGAGACAAGCTTGACGGCACCCTCCTTGACGAATATCTCGCTCTTGTATACTCCGGTTTTACCGTCTCGCCCGATTCATATCTGCAAAACAGGGAAGGCGCGGAACTCCTCGCGGCAGACATACTGATGAACGCCGCATCAGGCAAAGCGGCTGACGCGGAAAAAACCGCAAAGCTTGCCTCGATGCAGAGCGAAGACGGCAGTTTCGGATCCTTTAACGACACGTGTCTGGCAATGATCGCGCTGAAAACATCAAATACTGTTTTTTCAAGTGAAAAAGCGGTAAAATATATCATATCATGCCAGGATGAAAACGGATTTTTCAATATTTCCGGTTCAGATAATGAAGATATTGAAACAGCCGCACTCGCGCTTGAAGCGCTTGAACCGTATACCGCGTCTACGGAGGTTTACAACTGTGTTAAAAAGACAGTGGAGAGGCTCAACGAAATTCAGAACGAAGACGGCTCTTTTGCAGACGGATCATGCGCGACTCTGGCAAAAGTTACCGCAGCGCTTTCAGATATCGGAGAAAACACGAACGCTGGAATCTGGAAAAAGATGCCCGAACTGCTTGTCACATATAAAAACAGCGACGGCTCTTACAGAAAATACGTTTCAGATACGCTTGCAGATCCTGAATCAACTGCGGAAGCTCTCTGCGCGTTTCATTCGGTCGCATCAGGCTCATCACCGCTGAAAAAGCTTATGCATGACGGAAAGCTTTCATCGTTTGAGCTTTCGGATATCATACCTTTTCTTATCCTATACGGGGTGACCGTCGCAGGCGCGATAGCGTTCTGGATATATATTCTGACAAAAAAGAAAAACGAACGGACTCTCGAAGAAGCAAAAAAGGCGTATGAACTGAGCTGAAAACAGTAAAAAAATAAACCCGGAAAGAAGAATATCTTCTGCTTTCCGGGTATTTTTATGCGCGCTTTCAGACGATTTCGTCAAAAAAACAGCGATATCAAATCAGGCAGACGGTTATCTGACGACCGTCCATTCTTTGACTTCTTCCGCTACTTTGTCAATGAAACTATTGCCTTTGAGCTTTTTATATGCGTTAAAAAGCAGAAAGAAGTTTTCGTATTCATATTGCCGCAGAGCTTTTTCCTGTTGGTGCTTGAAGTAGATTTTCAGCATTTCGGAGCGGAGCAGACATCGCTGACCGTCAAACACCTTTGTTATTGATACTATTTCCGTGACGATGACGCTAATCAGCGCCGCAAACTCGGCAATAAGCGCCGTCATTTCCGCAACATTCATTCCGTTCCGTCTCCCTGTTCGTACTCTTCGCCTATTTTTGCGCCCTGTCCGAATTTGTTCATACCGTATTTGTCTGTTGCTGATGCTATGCAGTAAGAGGCGAACGCTCCGATAACGCAATAGACAAGAGCGACATCGACAGACGAGTCAACGACCAGTCCGAACAGCTCGGCGCACCGCCCTATCGTGATGTGGGTCAGAGCGAACACCACGATAAGAGCGAGGGCAATTTTCTTATATTCGATTTTTCTTTTCATTTTTCACCTGAACGGAGCGATATTGTTTTTTACTGCCTGAGCAAAAAGCCAGCCCAGTCTTTGCTGACCGAGATTTGTTCGAGGATGCACGCCGTCGCTGCAATATTCAAATATCGTATATTCGTTGATGCCAAAAAGCTTTCTTGTGTCCACCAATGGGCAGCAGTATTTTTCCTGTACGAGCTTAAGGCTTTCACCGTAATCTTTCATATAATATCCTGCCCCATTAGGCACAACGCTTGACAGCGTGGATATATCGCTACCCGTTGCGGTTCTGTCAAACGGTGTCATAATAAGTACCTGTAAATGCGGATACTTCGTAAGCAGCAGCTTCAGACCGTAAGCGCACGCACCGTTGAATGAAGTGTTTGCATCACTATATGTTGAACTGATAGGTGAATTATTCGTAAAGTCATTAGCACCGTACATAAGTCCTATAGCCTTTACTTTTGTCCAGTCAACAGCCATAAGTTTATTTAACTGAATTTGATAAGAAGTATTATCGGTCTGTGCATACGCTATTCTGCTCGCCCATTTGTTTTCATCGTCACTAACAATAGCTTCGCATAATCCTGCAAACGAGAACAGACCTACCCCGCTGCTCGTGTCGCCATACATACGCGTTCCGCCGAAGCCGCAGTTCACTATCTTACTGTGTAAATAATCATTAGCAAAATCAACATAGCTTGTCGGTTTATCAGGTACAGAAAGCGAACCGTGCGTGATACTGTCTCCGAACATCACCATCGAGAAATCTTCAAACCCTGTATTTGCTTCATTCCACGGACTTACCTGTCTTTTTGCATAGTCTCTCAATCTTACAATAGGCTGACTTGTATAGTTTCCATATATAACCCTTGCAAGCGGATACAGGTCCTCTCTCGGTATCGTTACTCTCATATATTTTGCGTTCGGAGGGATTGCTTTACTTGGGGCATTCGTATCGCCTGAAAACGGTATTACCTGTTTAAGCTCATCAAAGAACGCAAAGCTGTACCTTTCCAGACAATTCAGATTTCCCGATAAGTCGCTGTTTCCTCGTACCAGACTTGCTGTTTTTGCCCAGTTGCAGATATATCCCATACTCGGATCAATTTCGAAATAATCAGAAACGACCTTGCCTGTCTCAGTTGATACAACACCGCTCGTGCCTATTCTTTTATTAACTTCATACCCGTCGGGCGGAAGCAGGTTATACTCATCTTCAAGATATATTTCGTATTTATTATCATCAATCTCGCCCTGCAGTTTTTCTTCGGTTTCTTCAATAACGTTAACTTCTTCCCAGTCCTTATTATATATCTCGAACGAACAAGTCGTTCCGCCGGTATAAGCACTATTAAACTGAAGCCAGAAGTAAACAATAGCGTTGCTTTCAGGCGTATAGGTTATTTCCTTACCGGTCACCCAACTTTCGCCAACAAAATCCGCGGCTAAAAATGTTGCTATAACACCGCTTTGTGAAGAGCCGGTCGATAACTTAGCGTTACTGAATCTGCTTGCACTTCCGTTAAATCTCAGTACAATTCTGTATTCAGTTCCCGCATTCAATTTACTTATTCTAAGATAATTATTTACACTCGGTAAATCCACGTTTTCCTGCGCTATCCAGGCTTTACCCTCATTGGAATAAATGATTTCTCTTATTCCGATATTTTTCTGCGCTCTCCTTTTCTCCTCCTCCGTTTTTGACTGAGAAACGTCGAACCGCACAGCATTGGAAAGATCAGTTTCGCCGTTTGTTACCGTAAACGTTGAAGTCGAACCGTCTGTCATTGTGATCGTATATGTGTCGACGTTTCCGACTGCAGACGTTTTTTCGATGCGTGCAATGCCGTTGCCGGGCGGGCCTTGCGTGCCTTCGGGGATGCCGAAATGAAGATTGCAAACTTCGCCGTCCTCCGTTTTTTCAACAGATGCTGGAGTTCCGCAGGACACGCTTTGTGCGGACACGGTAAGATCAAGGATCGAGTCGGCTGCCGCCTGAACGTTTCTCAGCCATTCTTCATATGCGGAAGGCGTTGCGGGCACAACGGGCTGAGCATCTGCGCTGGGGAGTATTTCTATCTGAGAGATCGGGGTCTCCCATTTGAAATCATTGCCCTCGAAACGCAGCTGCAAAAACAGCGGTCCGCTGCATGAAGTCTGCGGAGGGCGCAGAGTCCAGACGGCTGTTATTTTATCATCATAAACCTGCGGTTCAAGAAGAATGTCGTCTCTGCCGAGCGCGGAAACCGTTTTAAGATACATCGGATATACCGAAAGATCCGTTTTCTCGGCTCCGTAATATCTCGGTACTTCTATCTCCGCAGATTCCGCGCAGGAATCGTTGCCTACATTGATTTGACGCCAACCAGCGGGAATCAGCATCCGTCGGAAGGCGTCTACAGTTATTTTTTCCATTTTCATTTCCTTTCCGGAGCAGCCCGCGGTCGGACTGACTGACTGTTCCCGGAAAGAATATATCACATAACGTGAATATTGTCAATCACATTTTTCGTATCTGCAGCAATTTCAAAGAAGCATCGGCGTTAAGTCTTTAACGCTGTCTACGGTAAGATCCGGCATAACGCCGTATTTTTCAATATCTTCAACGGTGCTTTCACCGGAAAGGACGAGTACGGAATATATGCCTGCGTTCTTTCCGCATGCGATATCGGTATAAAGTCGGTCGCCTACTATCGCCGATTTTTCTGCTTTGCCGCCCTTCCACTCAATAGCGGTGAGAGCCATTTGCGCCCGCGGCTTTCCGATATAAAACGGAGTTTTTCCAGTGGCTTTTTCGAGCATATAGCAAATCGTTGCGCAGTCGGGCAGATATCTTTTGTTTCTCACGGGACATACCACGTCCGGGTTTGTTGCAAGAAACGGAACGCCTTCGCAAAGAAGCTCGCACGCAATTTCGAGTTTTTTATATCCAAGTTCAGTATCGTAACCGACAAGCAGGTAGTCGATCTCCCCCTTGCCGTCTTCGGATATTTCAAGACCGCTTTCAGATAGCTCTTTTCTGAGAGACGACGTGCCAACAACGTAAACTCTCGCCGACTTCTTTTGCTGCTTTATATATACTGCGGCAGCCATACCGGACGTGAATATATTTTCTTTGCCGGCAGGAAGTCCTATTTTTTTGAGTTTTTCAAGATAAAGCTCGGCGCTTTTTGAAGAATTATTCGTCATAAAAACATAGTCTCTTCCTGTTTTTATAAGCGTGTCGATAAATTCCGCCGCGCCGGGGATCAGTTCGTTTTCAAGATAGACGGTGCCGTCCATATCGAGAAAAAACAGATTTTTTTCAGTTATTACGTTCATTTTTCCAGTTTTCCCGTGTATTTTTTTTATATTATCATAAAATGACGGCTTTTTCAATAAAAAAAGTATGAATTATTTCGAGAAAAACTATTGAAATTTCGATTTATATTTGGTATAATATGAAATGAGATATTGTTTATCTCTATTCTGTATGATCGGGAGGGTTGAGCATGAGAGTAATAACCGGGGCAAAGCGCGGTATGAAGCTTCTCTCCCCTGCGCAGGACTCACCGATACGCCCGACAGCAGACAGAACGAAGGAATCTGTTTTCAATCTGATACACGACGGAATAGACGGCGTTTTTCTCGACCTTTTTGCGGGGTCGGGACAGATGGGAATAGAAGCCCTGAGCCGCGGAGCAAAAAAGGCTGTTTTTTGCGACAATGAAAAAGCCGCGACAGACCTTATCAGGGCAAACCTCAAAAAAACTGGATTTACAAACTTCACGGTTTTTTACGGCGATTACAGAAAATATCTTAAGACAACATCGGAAAAATTCGACGTTATCTTTATTGATCCGCCATACGACAGAGGTCTGACGCAGAGAGCGCTGGCTGTCATAGGCGAAAAAGACTCGTGCCTTAATGCGGGCGGAACGGTGATAGTTGAGTGCAAATATGTGGAAACACTGCCTGAGGAGGAAGGACGACTGATCCTTACGGACAGGCGAAAATACGGCATTGCATCCGTTCTTATCTATAAATCAAAGGAGGATATGCAGTGAGAAGCGCAATTTGTCCCGGAACATTCGATCCAATAACGCTCGGTCACGAAAGCATTATACGCCGCGCGGCGAAGCTTTTTGACACCGTTTACGTTGCGGTCCTTGACAACATAGATAAAAAGACCGTTTTTTCCATAGAAGAACGAACGGGTTTTGCAAAAAAGGTATTTGCGGATAACGAAAACATACGGGTTGTTACCTCAAACGGACTTCTTGCCGATCTTGCCGTTGATCTGGGCGTGAGCGCAATGGTAAAAGGAGTGCGGGGAACATCGGATTTTGAATATGAGTATAATCTCTTTCTTATCAACGACGCTGTCGTGCCGGGGCTTGAAACCGTTTTCATTCCGTCTTATGCAGACCAGGTTTTCATAAGCTCTACCGCTGTCAGAGACATCGGTTCTTACGGAGGCGACCTTTCGAAATTCGTAAACCCCGTAATAACGGAAGAGATCGCGCAAAAGCTGAAAAACCGGCTCGGCAATTAATAAAGCACTTTTTGGAGGACACGGATTCTCCGTTTGAATAAAGATTAAGCCAGAAAGGAAAACAACAATGATCAGTGAATTCAACAAAAGTCTCGACGACCTTGAAAACCTTCTTGAAGAGTCGTGGACACTTCCTCTTGCAAGCAACAAATATATTGTAAACGGAAACAATCTGCGCAGCATTATCGAGTCTCTCAGAAGCAGTCTGCCTCAGGAGCTCAAAAAAGCCAAAGAGGTCCTTGACGCGAAAGACAAAACCGCTGCACGAGCAAAAGAAGAGGCTGATATAATCGTTGAACGCGCAAAGAAGAATTCCGAGCTCATGCTTTCAAAAGCGAAGAAAGCATCGGAACAGATCCTTGAAAATGCAAGGGCGGAAGCGGAACAGCTTATAAACGAGCAGCAGATCACCACCATTGCGAACGAACGCGCTGAAAAACTGGTTGAACAGGCAAGACAGGACGCCATAAAGATGAGAAATGTTACCATTTCTTATATAGACGGTGTTATTAATGAAAGTGAAAAGTCTCTCGGTGATGCTCTCAGCACGCTGAATCAGCTCAAACAGTCTTATTCGGGATCCAAATCCGAACAGTGAAAAGATCCTTTTTTCTTACTGCGGCAGTTGCGGTGCTTATAGCCGCAATACTGTCGTCATGCACGTTTACCGATTTTTTTACGTCATCGGTGCTTGACGAGCCGGAAGAGCCCGAAGACGGCGAAATTACTGCAGAAACTCCCCGACGCCTTACTATAGCGAGATATTCGGGTGAACAGATATCGCCGTACGTCAGCAAAAGCACCGCAAACAGAGATATCATCTCTCTTTGCTACGATTCGCTGATAAAGCTTGACTCTTCGCTGAATGCAGTGCCTCAGATATGCAAATCTTTTGATATTTCGGGTAATACGGCGGTTTTTTATATTGATGAAACCGCTTTGTTTTCCGACGGATCTCATATCACGGCATCGGACTGCGTATATTCTTTTGCCAAGGCAAGCGAGCAGGATTCGGTATTCAGAAACCGCTTTTCAATGATAGCGGGATATGACGATACGGACACATATATTTTTACCGTACGGTTTACGTCCGACAATATTTACAACATCAACCTGATGTCGATTCCGATAATCAAGGCCGGAAGCGACATACGTCAGATACCGACAGGTTCAGGTCCTTATATATTCAATTCAGACGAAGGCGGAATGTTTCTGACAGCGAACGGAAACGCAAAAACTGTCCCCGAAACGGAAAGAATAGATCTTCTTGCATTTTCAAATTCCGAAGAACTGCTTTACAACGTCAATTACGGCAACGTTCACCTCTCCTACGCCGATCTTTCGGAAGGCAGCTCGTCTTTTCGCGGCACTGTTGAGATCAAGGATTTCACCACGAACAACCTTATTTTTGCCGTTGTCAACAGAAACAAAGAGTATTTTGCGGCTCCGCAGGCGGTCAAAGGTCTGACATACGCCGTAAACAGAGAGGCACTCGTTTCTTCAATTCTCTCATCGGCTTCAAGGGGAACGTGGTATCCGTTCAACCCCGACTGGTCAGTCACGAAAGAGGCGGACCTTAACCCGAGCATTTATTCTTCCGCCACGGCTCATGATTTTTTCAACGAAGCGGCTCTTACTCTTTCCGGAACGCACAGAACATGGAAAGGACAGCCCTTCGAGCTTGTAATACTTGTCAATCAGGAAAGCGTAATAAAAACGGAGATCGCGGAGCATATCGCGGAAAACCTGAAAAGCTTCGGGTTTGACGCAATTGTGAAAACGCTTAAGTGGGACGAGATGACAGCCGCTGTTCTTGCAGGCGAATACGATATCTTTATCGGAGAGATGAATCTGTTCCCGAACATGGACATCGGCTCGGTAATGGCAAACGAGCTTGTAACGTCTGCCAGAACGCTCTTGCCTGAACAGCAGCCTTATGCGGAAGAATTTCTCGCATCCGTTTCGGATTTTTATTCGGGAAAGACCGATATGAGAACGTTTCTCAGCTTTTTTCAGGAAGAGCTTCCCTTTGTTCCCCTCTGTTTTTCTGGCGGCGCGCTTGCGATAAACAGAAATGTTTCGGGAAAATTCGAACCCGGATGCTTCTGCATTTTTTCAGACCCGGAAACCTGGAAACTTGAAAAGTAAACATTTTTCATTTTTATTCGTTATAAATAAAAATAAATATATAAATAAAGTCCCGCATTCCTGCGGGACTTTTCGGTTGTCAAAAATACTTCGTCTTCAATGCCGAGACCGTTTTCTTTCGGCACATGACGTCTGAAAACTCAATTTGTTTTTTCATTCGGCGTTCTTTATTCTGAGGATCAAAACGCCGATCGCTGAAAACAGCATTCACTGGCGCTGTTTTTTTCCTTCTATTTTTGTATTATACCCGAAATATTCCTATTTTTCAAGAGGAATCATTAAAAAATATTTGTATCTGCTTTATTAATCGTTTTCAAGAGCAGTTTCAGAAAAAACGTTTGCGCGGGGTTTTATCTGATTATAATATTATAGAAAAAGAAAAAAATCCTGCACTTACGCACAGGATTTTTTTGTTATGATCTCAGTTTTACTTTTCATTTTTGATCAGCGCAGGATTCAAACGAATAATCCTTAAACATGGAAGAGTCTCTGACAACAAGCCAGGAATCTCCTTCGAATATCATACTTGCAAGTCTGAAAATCTCTGCGGCATACAGCATTTTTGAAAACGAAACCTGGCAGGAGACCTGCTTTTCATCGTCGTCATCATCACTGAAACTCGTAACTATGTTTGCAGAGGAAAGGGCGCAAATCACTGCAACGACCGTATCTTCGGAAAGCCCGCATGATTCCATGATTTCCGACAAATAAAACTTCGTATGGCTCACCTTGCTTCTTTTAAAGCCTTCAGTGTAGAGATAACAAACTATTTTTCGGACAGAAGGGTCAGACAACGCTTTCAGAATATTTCCGCACTCCGCAGTGCAAAACCGCCCTATATCGCCGTCCTTGAAACTCGTATCGATAAAAGCGAATTCGTCGCGTATCACTACTGCGCCGTGTGTATTTGAGAGACATCCAAGCATATCGCCTTTTTTCAGATATTCTCTCTGATACTTCAACTGCTCATCAACCGTTTTGCTGCCCGATGAAAAACGGCATCGGGATGCTTGAAAAAACGACAGGTGCAAATCGTCAAAAGCGGCTTCCGGATAGGTGTCTGCCGTCGTTTTTTGCGAGACCTTTTTTTGATCTTCGATCCCAAACAACTCGTTGAGAGTTATTTTCAGTGTTGCGGCAATCTGCGGAAGAAGATAAATGTCCGGCGCGATCGTTCCGTTTTCCCATTTCGAAACAGCCTGATTGGAAACTCCAAGCAACTCTCCGAGTTTTTTCTGACTCAAGCCGAGCTTTTTTCGTTTTTCCGATATAATGATTCCTATGCTCATCGCTTTACCTCCTTATTACGATCACATTATATCATAAGGGATAAAAAAATACAACCAACCGTTTTTATATTCGTGCAAAAAAAAAATTCTCCGTTTGGTTGGATTACTTATGAATTACAAAGAGAGAAAACTCACCACCGGGAAGATACTTTCCAAATGCTTCCGCTTTAAGCAATCAATCTGCAGAGGACGGATTTTTAATTTCTTTGAAGTCAACATACGCCATACATCTGTTTTTATCGTCAACGCATCACAATGCATCGCCAAAAAGTCTTCGTTTCTCCCGTATCGTTCTTTTGTGTAACGTTCTGTTATTCAAAACTCCAGAACCCTGTACCTGTTTCGGGGTCATACTGACGGCCGATCGTTCCGCCTTGAACCGGTCTCAGCTCGATTTCCGCAGTATAGAGGACCGTTATTGCTTTGATATGTCCTCCCGCAACGCAGTGAGCTCCGTTGCCGTCCTTATATGTAAACAAGACGTGAGTATGGGCAAAAAGTCCACCGGTGTCAGAAACAACGTTGCCGTTAAGTGAGACGAGCTCAAGCATGCCCTGAACGGTCCTCGTTTCAAAACTTCCGC
Organism: Clostridiales bacterium; assembly: GCA_016281915.1. Classification (GTDB taxonomy): domain Bacteria; phylum Bacillota; class Clostridia; order Oscillospirales; family UBA644; genus HGM12619. The sequence continues at coordinate 155 of JAEEJO010000054.1, read as the reverse complement.
TTTCCGGGATAAAGGTCTGGATCTGAGCCTCGCTGCAGCCGCCTATCCCGCTGAAAACGGCGGAGCATATCTTTTCTTTTCCGCAGATATCCAGTATGCCGCCGACGATCTCGTCGCCCTTGTCCATACGTATGTATACCGTATCTTTATACTTT
>JAEEJO010000053.1 GCA_016281915.1 Clostridiales bacterium | reverse complement strand
TTCGGGAACAGTTTCACTCTGGGAAGAGCAGGAAACAAGGGTGAAAAACATAACAAAGCAAAGAAGCGCAGCAATATACTTTTTCATTGTTTTATCTCCGTTTCACAATATTAAGACGAATCTGAATATATTATAGTGTATTATTCACGAAAAGTCAAGAGATAACCAGGATTAATATAGCACCCGCTTGTATCTGTTTTTTTATCAGTGAATTATCTTTCTTGCCTTGTGTGTTCAGATCGAAAAGAAAGGAGGCAGCCTTTATCCGAAAGCTAAAGAAATACACCCCTACCCGCTTTATGGCGGAAACATCACATTATGACAAGGCCGCCGCAGACTTTGCAGTTTCATTTATCCAGTCCCTGTGTCATACGAAAGGAACCTGGGCGGGGAAGCCGTTTGAACTTATCGACTGGCAGGAACAGATCATACGGGACCTGTTCGGCGTTCTGAAAGAAAACGGATACCGTCAATTCAATACGGCATACATAGAGATTCCGAAAAAGCAGGGTAAGTCCGAACTTGCCGCTGCGATCGCGCTTCTCCTGACCTGCGGTGACGGAGAGGAGCGCGCAGAAGTGTACGGCTGTGCAGCCGACAGAAATCAGGCGAAGATCGTTTTTGACGTAGCGGTTGATATGGTCCGGTTCTGTCCCGCGCTGTCTAAACGTGTAAAAATACTTGAATCGCAAAAAAAGCTCGTCTACAAGCCGACAAACAGTTCATACCAGGTGCTTTCTGCTGATGTGGCAAACAAGCACGGTTTCAATACCCACGGCGTTATATTCGATGAGCTGCATACACAGCCGAACAGAAAACTGTTTGACGTAATGTTGCAAGGATCCGGCGACGCGAGGATGCAGCCCCTTTACTTCCTTATCACAACGGCCGGTAACGATACAAATTCCATCTGCTATGAGGTGCATCAGAAAGCCCTCGACATACAGGAGGGACGGAAACACGATCCTACCTTCTACTCCGTCATATACGGAGCGAAAGAGGATGAGGACTGGACGGATCCCAAGGTATGGAAGAAGGCAAATCCTTCACTCGGCATCACTGTCGGCATAGACAAGGTGAAAGCCGCCTGCGAATCCGCTATGCAGAACCCCGGAGAAGAAAACGCTTTTAGACAGCTGAGGCTTAATCAGTGGGTCAAGCAGTCCGTAAGATGGATGCCTATGGATAAATGGGACGCATGCGCATTCCCCGTTTCCGAAGACGATCTTGAGGGACGCATCTGCTACGGCGGCCTGGACCTTTCTTCCACAACGGATATAACGGCATTTGTTCTTGTATTCCCTCCCGAAGACGATGAAGGGAGATACGTCATTCTTCCCTACTTCTGGGTGCCGGAGGAAACGCTCGATCTTCGCGTAAGGCGAGACCATGTACCGTATGACCTGTGGGAGAGACAGGGATATATAATGACGACGGAGGGAAACGTCGTTCATTACGGATATATAGAGAAGTTCATCGAATCACTCGGCGAGCGGTTCAATATCCGTGAGATTGCGTTCGACCGATGGGGAGCAGTTCAGATGGTCCAGAATCTTGAAGGAATGGGATTTACGGTAGTGCCCTTCGGTCAGGGCTTCAAAGATATGTCCCCGCCCACCAAGGAACTGATGAAACTTACGCTTGAGCAGCGGATCGCGCACGGAGGACACCCCGTCCTTCGATGGATGATGGACAACATATACATCCGTACAGACCCTGCCGGAAACATAAAGGCGGACAAGGAAAAATCCACGGAGAAAATAGACGGAGCGATCGCGACTATTATGGCTCTGGACAGAGCGATAAGGTGCGGGAATACTGACCAGGAGAGTGTTTATGACTCGAGAGGTTTATTGTTTTTGTAGTTGTTACTCTGCAACATCCTCGCTAATAAGCTTCCCGGTCTTTTGATATCTTAGACCTTCCGGTGAATTGCAGAGCTTCTCTCCAAACATGTACTCGTCGTGATAAAAATCAGATATGTTCATCTCCAGCGCTTCAATGACTCTACACGCAATGGAAAATGATGCACGCATGATATCTCTTTTTCCATGTTCAAAATCGCGGTAACTTTGCAATGGAATCTTAGCACGATCAGCTACCTTTTGCTGAGTTAAACCTAACGTAATGCGTCTCTCGCGAAGAAGGCCGCTCTTGCTGAAATGTACGATTTGAAACCCATTAAGACTCAAAGAAGTAGTATCCATAATCAGTCCTTACATTTTGATTTAGTTTTTAGTAGGCAATTGCCTTCTATAAAATGATTATACACCACTTAGAATAATTTGTCAATAGGAAAGGATAAAAATGTTTAAGCTGTTTTCAAAATCCCGCGACAAACCTCAAAACAGGACCCCAGGCAGCAGCTACGCGTTCTATCTCGGCCAGACATCGTCAGGCAAAGCGGTCACAGAACGCTCCGCGATGCAGATGACGGCGGTATACGCGTGCGTGCGAATACTGTCTGAAGCGATAGCCGGGCTTCCGCTGCATTTGTACAGATACAAAGATGACGGCGGAAAAGAGAAAGCGATGTCGCATCCACTGTATCATATCCTTCATGATGAACCGAACCCTGAGATGAGCTCATTTGTGTTTCGAGAGACACTGATGACTCATCTTCTTTTATGGGGAAACGCCTACGCTCAGATAATACGCAACGGCAAAGGCGAAGTAATAGCTCTCTATCCGTTAATGCCGAATAAAATGACAGTCGAAAGAGATGAAAACGGTCAGCTGTATTACCGCTATACACGTTCATTTGACGAAAAGATAAAGGATAACGGCATCGAAGTAATGCTGCATCCGTCAGACGTTCTGCATATCCCCGGTCTCGGTTTTGACGGATTAGTCGGATACTCCCCTATCGCAATGGCGAAAAACGCCATCGGGCTTGCAATCGCCACTGAAGAGTACGGCTCGAAATTCTTCGCGAACGGAGCCGCGCCATCGGGAGTACTTGAGCATCCCGGCACGATAAAAGACCCTTCGCGCGTAAGAGAGAGCTGGCAGCAGACATTCGGCGGTTCGCAAAACAGCGGAAAGATCGCAGTGCTGGAGGAAGGGATGAAATACACGCCTATCTCCATCTCTCCCGAACAGGCGCAGTTTCTGGAAACAAGGAAGTTTCAGATAAACGAGATAGCAAGGATATTCAGGGTTCCTCCGCATATGGTTGGAGATCTTGAAAAATCAAGTTTCTCGAATATAGAGCAGCAGTCGCTGGAGTTCGTAAAATACACTCTTGACCCGTGGGTCATACGCTGGGAACAGTCTATACGGAGATCGCTGCTCTCCAACGAAGAGAAGCAGAAGTATTTCGTTAAATTCAATGTCGAAGGTCTTCTTCGCGGCGACTATCAAAGCAGAATGAACGGATATGCCACGGCAAGGCAAAACGGCTGGATGAGCGCTAACGACATACGCGAGCTTGAGAATCTTGACAGGATACCAGGAGAGGACGGAGGCGATCTTTATCTTGTAAACGGAAACATGATCCCGCTAAACGGGAAAGACACTAATACCGATACACAAAACGGAAAGGAGAACTCTGATGAAGAAGTTCTGGAAATGGAAGAACGAAGCGACGGAGAACGCGGAGACCACGGCAGAGGAGAGAGTTCTGTATATAAACGGAACAGTGGCTGAGGAGAGCTGGTTTGACGATGACGTTACGCCAAAGCTCTTTAAGGACGAGCTGATGTCAGGCTCCGGTGATATCGCTGTCTGGATAAACTCTCCCGGAGGCGACTGCGTAGCCGCGGCGCAGATGTATAACATGCTGATGGACTACAAAGGCAATGTTACCGTAAAAATAGACGGCATAGCCGCGTCCGCTGCTTCCGTCATAGCGATGGCAGGCACGAAAGTGCTGATGTCACCAGTATCTATGATGATGATACACAACCCCGCGACAGTCGCTTTCGGGGATACCGTTGAAATGGAAAAAGCGATAGCGATGCTTTCAGAGGTAAAGGAAAGCATTATCAACGCGTACGAAATCAAAACAGGTCTTTCCCGTTCAAAGCTCTCGCACCTGATGGACGGCGAGACATGGATGGACGCGAACAAAGCGGTCGAACTCGGTTTCGCTGACGGGATAATGAACCGCGCAGACACGAGCGTCGGCGGCGAGAACGGTTCGATGCTTTTTTCAGAAGCGAAGATCGTTGATTCCATTATGGACAAGATCGCAGCGAAATGCAAAACAAAAACCGTACCAAAGCCTGTCGAGGAAAAAGAAAATGAGCCGTGCGGACGGAAAGTCGACGAACTGAAAGCGCGGCTTGAGACGATAAAACAGTATATTTAACGGAGGTATTTTATGACAGTAATCGAATTACGCGAAAAAAGAGCGAAACTCTGGAAAACGATGGAAGGGTTTCTTGACACCCACAGAAACGACAAAGGCGTTCTTTCACCTGAAGACGACGCGACATACGCCGCTATGGAAAAAGATCTTAACGATCTGTCAAACGAAGTCCGCAGGGCGGAACGCAAAGACGCGATAGAGGCGGAGCTTAACAAAGCGGTATCCGACCCCATCAAAGAAACACCCGAACCGCAGAAGAAAGAAAAACCCGGAAGAGCGTCGAACGAGTATAAAGAGGATTTCGGCAGACATCTCAGAGGCAGAACGCTCCTTCATAACGTGCTTTCGGAAAGCACGGACGCTGACGGCGGATACCTGGTACCGGATGAGTTCGAGTCGTTCATAGTTGCCGGTCTTGAAGAGACTAACGTCATCCGCTCGCTCGCGAAAGTGATCCCGACGTCAAACGACAGAAAGATCCCCGTCGCAGCGGGGCACTCAGTAGCGACATGGACAGCGGAAAACGCTCCGTATACGGAAAGCAATCCCACGTTCGGACAGAAAGAGATAGACACGTTTAAGCTTACGGACCTTATACGTATAAGCGTGGAGCTTTTGCAGGACGCTGCGTTCCCGCTTGAAGAGTATATTGCCAACGAGATCGCGAGAGCTTTCGGCGTCGCGGAGGAACAGGCGTTTTGCGTTGGCACGGGAAACGGTCAGCCCACAGGTATCTTCACCGCGAACGGAGGCACTGTCGGCGTTACTGCCGCAGCGGCGAACGCTGTTACGGCGGATGAGCTTGTCTCGCTTGTATATTCACTTAAATCTCCATACCGCAGAAACGCGAAGTTCCTGATGAACGATACTACAGTAGCCGCGATACGCAAACTGAAAGATCTTAACGGATCATATATGTGGCAGCCGTCCGTACAGGCAGGGCAGCCTGATAAGATATTAGGCTATGAGCTCTACACCTCCCCCTACGCGCCCTCCATGGCGGCGTCAGCATTCGCTGTCGCTTTCGGTGACTTTAAGAATTACTGGATAGCTGACAGGGCGGGACGAACGGTACAGCGTCTTAATGAGCTTTACGCGACGAACGGGCAGATAGGCTATGTGGCTACGGAACGTGTTGACGGGAAAGTGATACTTCCCGAAGGCATACAGCTTCTGAAGATGAAAGCGTCGTAACAAAGGAGGCGCGGCGGAATGACGCTTCTTGAAAAGGCGAAGGCAAACCTGATGGTAACGCACCACTTCGACGACGAACTTATCTCAGAGTATCTTTCCGCCGCAAAAAAGTACGCGGAGGAGTTTCAGCATCTGCCTGACGGGTATTATGACCTGAACCCCATGTCTTCAACGACAGAACAGGCGGTGATAATGTTTACCGCGTTTCTTTACGAGTCTCGTGACGGCTCTACCGGCGGGTTCTGGGGCGACAATACAAACGCCCCTGCTTCCGCGTTCGTTACTGTCAATAACCTTTTACGTATGGGGAGGGACTGGAAAGTATGAGCTTAGGCAAAATGTCCAGATGCTTCTGCACCGTTTGCCGTCCTGAAAAGGTCATAGACAGCGACGGGTTTTCAAAGACGGTAGAAAGCATAGTAGCGGAAAACATCCGCTGCTTCCGCGAAGGCCGGCACGGGACCGAGCGCTGGGTCAATCTTTCGACGTTTTCGAATGTAACGGATCTTTTCAGAATCCGGACAGATCCGTCTGTTCAGATAACGGCATCGGATATCCTTTACTGCGGGGGCAAACGTTTCCGTATATTTTCAGTAGAGAATATACGCGGGAAAGGCATGTATACGGAAATACTGGCAGAAAGGATGGAACCGTCGGTTGGGTAGAATGGATATTTCATTTGATTCAGGTCTTTTAAAATTTAAAGACACGTCTGACGGTGCACTGTCAAAAAAGATGCTTCTTTCCGCGGCTCCGTACGTGAAGGCGATATTCGTTAAAAACCTCGAAAAGGCGATCGGGAAAAAGAATAAGGGAAAAGACAGGTCTACCGGCGAGCTCTTGTCGTCAGTAGGGATATCGAAGGCAAGGAAAAGCGGTGACGGATACTGGGACGTTAAGATAGGAGTTACGGGCGTCGACAGCAAAGGCGTGCGAAACGGACTGAAAGCGGGCATTCTTGAGCACGGAAAATCGAATCAGCCTGCACGTCCGTTCGCGAAGCCCACTGCGCGACAGGTAAAGGCGAACGCAGAAAAGATAATGCAGGATATATTTGATTCGGAGATGAAAAACAGTGGGAATACTTAATGAACTGACATCGCTTTTCTCTTCCCTTTCAATATCCTGCGAAACCGGCAGGATGTCGTCTCCAGCGCTTGACACATTCTGTGTGCTGGTACCTGTGGGTGAAAGCTCCCTGTGGGGCGACGACGGTATTGACGTGAATGTTGAAGAATGCGTGATCTCTCTTTTTACAAAAGAGAATTACATCGCCTTAAAGAACAGAATCATATCTGCGCTTCTTGCATGCGGATTTACCGTAAACGACAGAAGGTATATTGAATATGAAGAGGATACTGGGTATTTCCACTATGAGATCACCGTGGAAAGCCCGTATCCATTTACCGCTAATCATGAAAGTGAGGAAGAAGTATAATGGCAACGATAGGAATGGACAAGCTGTATTACGCACCAATTACGGACGGAACAAACGGAGAGACATACGGGTCTCCCGCGCTGATAGGGAAAGCGATATCCGCGGATATCTCGATAACGTACGCGGACGGTCAGCTTTACGGTGACGACGCTATTGCGGAGTCGGTACACGAGTTTCAGAGCGGAACGGTTACTTTGTCTACTACAAATCTTGACTCTTCCGTAGTGTCGGCGCTTACCGGCGCAAGGGTAGATTCAAACGGCGTTCTTGTCTCATCCGCTGAAGACACCGCTCCGCATGTCGCCGTAGGGTTTCGCGCAAAGAAATCTGACGGAAAATACAAGTATGTCTGGCTTTACCGCGTAAAGTTCGGCGTACCGACGGAAAACGCCGCGACGAAAGGCTCATCCATAGCATTCTCTACACCGTCGATAGAGGGTACTGTGTATTCGAGGGAAAAGGCCTCGAACGGCACACATCCGTGGAAAGTGTCCATAGATGAGAGTGAATCAGGCGTAGACGCTTCTGCAATTACGGCATGGTTCTCGGCAGTCTATGAACCTGCTGCACAGACTACTTAAAAATTTACATGTGGGGTCCGCGGTTGACAACAGGACTCTGTGAATCGACATAAAAGGAGAACTGTATGGACGACAGACTTACAGCAATTACGATATCCGGAAAAGAATATCCGATGATGCTGAATATATACGCTACAAAAAAGATAGCGGAGAAGTTCGGAGGTCTTGAAAAGGTAGGAGAAGATATGCAGAACGCATCGTACTCCGAGCAGCTCGCATCGGTCCTCTGGCTTTTGACTACGCTTATCAACGCGGGAATAATGTACTGCAATTACCGGTACTCGAAAAAAGACCCGTTCATTACACAGGAGATGATCGAAGCGCTCTGCGCACCGTCAGACTTCGTTTTTTTCCGGGATGCAGTATTTACAGCTATGAACAAAGGCGCGGAAAGATACATACATAGCGAAGAGACAGACTCAAAAAACGCGGAAGAAGCGTGACGCCCAAAGAGATGTTTTCAAGGTTTGAATTCATCGGCGTTACGCTTCTTTGCCGTTCATATGACGAGGTAATGGTTATGCCCGTAGGTCATTTCCTTGATCAGTGGGAGATATACAGGCAGTTTAACGGTTTGGCTAAACCGGAATCAGAGACATTTATCGATGATATTATGGACTAGAGGTGAGAGAGTATGGCCGATGTTGGCGTTAAGCTGAAAGTCGACGGAGAAAAAGAGTTCAGAGAAGCAATAAAGGAATGCAATGCAGTATACAAGGATCTTAACTCCGAAATGAAGCTAGCGAAAGCGGAGTTTGATAATGCGGGAGACAAGCAGAAATATCTCTCTGACCAGGCAGGCATTCTCACCTCTATGATCAAGAATCAGGAGGAGAAAGTCGTCTCTCTTTCCACGCAGCTTGCGAAGGTACGCTATGAATACGGCGAAAACTCCGTACAGTTGCACGATCATCAGGCAAAGCTGAACGAAGCGAAAGCCGCGCTTGTCGATCTTCAGACGCAGGAACAGAAAAACGCTAAAGAGACAAAAGAGTACACAGAGGAACTTAAAAATAATAAAAAGCATACGGTCGATCTGGAAAAGGCATGGTCCGGTCTTGCAACCGCAGGAAAAGTTATGGGCGCTGCTATGGCTGCCGTAGGCACCGCTGCTCTTACTGCCGGCAAGAAGATATTCGATATGGCAAATGAAGTTTCTTCTACCGCTGACAACATAGATAAAATGTCGCAAAAGATAGGTATCTCCGCAGAAGCGTTTCAGGAATGGGATTATGTTTTCAAAATGTCCGGAGCTGACGTATCGGGTCTTCAGACGGGAATGAAAGAGCTTTCGGGCATAATTGTCGATGCAGGCAACGGTTCGGAGTCCGCAGCGGCAAAGCTTGAAGCCGTAGGTCTTTCGCTTGACGACTTGGCGGGAAAGTCACAGACAGAGCAGCTTCAGACTGTCATCACCGCGCTTCAGGGCATGGAATCGGGTGCGACGAGAACAACTGCGGCTACTGATCTTCTCGGTAAATCCGCTACGGAAATGGCGGCTGTGCTTAATATGTCTGCCGAAGAGACTGCCGCGATGAAACAAGAGGCTCATGACTACGGTATGGTCATGTCCGATGAAGCGGTATCTGCAGGCGCGACGTTTAACGACAGTCTGACAAGGCTTCAGGATACCGTTTCCGGGCTTAAAAACAGTTTCGTTTCCGAGCTTCTTCCGGGAATAACAATGATCATGGATGGGATCTCGGGTCTTGTTGCGGGGAATGACGATGCCGTAAATACACTGAAAAACGGCGTTCAGACAACTATAGAGACTATCGCAGGGATACTGCCCCAGGTGGTGGAGCTTCTGCCGCCTATGATATCCACGATACTTACGGCTCTGATAGAACTGTTTCCGAGCCTTATGGATGTCGTTATCGAGCTTTTCAACTCCCTTGTCGATATGCTGCTTGCACACCTACCGGAGCTTATTCCCGTCGCGTTTGAGGCGGTTATGACTATTGTAAACAAGCTCATAGACTCATTGCCGGAGATCATTAACTCGGCAATACAGATCGTGGAGTCTCTTGTAACCGGGATAACAGAGGCGTTGCCGGAACTCATACCCGCAGCGGTCGGAGCGATTCTTACTATCTGTACTTCCCTTATAGATAATCTTCCCGAGATCCTGCATGCGGGGCTTCAGCTGATCGTTGGTCTTGGAAACGGTCTGCTTGCCGCTCTTCCGGATCTTATCGCTCAACTGCCTGAGATCATAAGCGGAATAGTCGATTTCCTAATCGAATCGATGCCAATGATCATTGCTGCCGGCATCCAGCTTCTGGGCGGTCTGATAAAAGCAATACCGGAAGTCATTTTAGTGCTTTTGGAAAAACTGCCCGATATAGTTATTGGAATATTCGAGGCCCTGACATCGCCGGACTCTCTCAGCATGCTCGCCGATGCGGGTTTGGAATTAATAGAAGGGCTTTGGCAGGGCATCTCGGACGCGGGCAAATGGCTTTGGGATCAGATCAGCGGCTTCTTTGGCGGCATTGTTGACGGTATCTGCGGATTCTTCGGCATTCACTCTCCCTCGACCGTCTTTGCCGGCATAGGCAAAAACCTTATGCTCGGTATGGAAAAGGGCATCGACAAAGAATCAAAGCACGTTTTGGACGATGTGACAGGAATTGCAGAGGATATATCTTCGGCAATGACGATCAGCGGCAGCGTTGCACTGTCTGACACGAAGAACGGAAAGTTTGCAAAGGGCAGCAGCGTCATCAACATCTATCCGCAGGAACTCAACAACAGCACGGTTGACTATCTCTTCCAAAGATTTAACGCAAAGATGGGAGCGACAGTATGAGGAAGTTTTACATAGAAAACGAAAAAGGCGAACGCTATTCGCTCAACGGAGACAGCGGAATGTTCCTCGACAATCCCGCGGGACTCGGACAAACGATGTCTCCCACTTCTGCGGATATTCACAAAGGGTTCTTCAAAGATATATCGGGAGATGTAGAACCGCAGTCAGCAATTACCGGGGATTTGGTTTTCACTCACAACGCTTACGAACTTTACCGGACATTCACAATGTGGTTAAACAAGGCGACAGAGCTGTATCTCGTTTATTCTCCTAACGACAAGGACGAATACAGACGCAGAGTGTCGCTTGACTTCCTGCAAAAGACACAGCTTGAAAGCACACGGTGGCTAAGGTGTCCGGTATCGTTTCAGTGCCTGACTCCGTTCTATAAAACAAAGGCGACCACGCTGTCAATGGATGAAGTAGGCAATGCGATGAGATATACTTACCGCTACGACAGCGAGCTTCGTTACGCTGCATCTTCACTTCCCGGAATGAGCTGTGAGATTCAGGGGCAGGGACACATTCCCTCGGCAATCAGGTTCGCCGTTAAGGGCTACCTTGCAAACCCCGAACTCACTCTCACCGGGCAGAACACGGGCAAAGTCTATGGCAAAATGAAGCTCAACACGACAACATCTGCAAGTCAGACGCTGACGGTCATCACGCGTTACGGGGAAACTTCGGTCACGATCAACAACAACGATGCCCTGGCATATGTCGATTTGTCGTATGATCCGTGGCTTCGTGTTCCGAATACGGAGAAATGTGATCTTGTTCTTTCCTCGGACGATGATATGAACGTATCGGTTGAGTTGCTTATGTATGACTATTTCAGGACGGTGTAAACGATGAAAGGATATATAAAGGATCCGCAGACATTTACCACCGTTAAAGCTCTTGACATCGTGTCTTGGGAGCTGCCGATTGCGGCGACCACAGACGAAGCGGGAACGGCTACGGCATACGGCTCACAGTCAGGCTTCGAAGGATATTTCTTTCTGATGGACGGAAACATATATCTGATTCAATCCGTAGCTCCCGAAAGCAATCTGACAACATTCTCGCTTAATTCGATAATTGATTTTTTTGACCGTCCTGTGACGCTATCAGGCAATACCTACGGCGGGATCCTCGCGAACATCCTCACCAACGACTACAAGATGCAATCAGATCCGCTCTATCGGTATTCATACATCACGGTGACGAATACAGACTCAACGGCTTGCACTGTCAGCGGCACTCATACATTCAAAGAGCTTGTAAGGGCGTTTGCAAATGTGGTCGAGGTTACTATTGACGGTAACGGTTTCGAGCTGAATTTTACTATTCAGACAGCCAATCGTCCGAGTCATACCGTGACATTTGACGGATCTGAGCAGTTGCTCTCGCAAACCTTTTCAAGAGAGACGGTGAGCAAGGTCACGATCGGATCAACATCTTACTATCTCACGAAGGGTGGCAGCATCACCACAATACGCCCTGCGGACAATCAGCGGGTGGTCGGTGAATGGATAGTAACCGATTCGGGAACGGCGGAAGAAGTCTTCGCAAAGAATACCGCCTCTCACAAAATAGAGTGGATGTCATTTGACAAATGGGGCTTAAATGATACCGTCAGATTCAGAATCAACGAAAGCGTATACGAATCGCAAATAACATATATCGGCAGCAGTTCATCCGACACGCGCTATAAATACCGCTCTGGAGAGCTTGCTACAACATTAACCGAAAAGATCAGGAGGATGCAATAATGGCAATAAAGGGCATTGTTTTTGACAATCAGGTCGTAACGTCGAAAGACCACGGCAGATTGTTTGAAAAGGCGTTTGACGATGGTGTTATCGCCGGATGCACACTGTCAATCGCCGACAACACGTTGAACATAGCCGCGGGATACTTTATTTGTGCCGGACGCTTGATGAAGATAAACTCGAATGAATCTATCGCATTGAGCGGTTCGGGATATATCCGAGTTAAAGTCGTTATTGATACAACGCAGACGGCTTCGACAGAAACATTCAATCAGGCGGTTTTTGTAACGGAAAACTCCGATGCAATAGGCAACTTTCCCGCTCTTGTTCAGAACGATGTCAACGGTGCTGATACAGGCACCTACGAATACGCTTTCTGCTATCTGTATTACAACGAAGGATGGACGATTTATCGTGGCATTGAAAAGTGTCTGATACACTCTGACAGTATCGTCATCAACACGCCGACAACGGTGTCGGGTTGGGTTGCGAACAGCTCAGGCGCATATTACACGGCAGGATATGTATACAAAAAGGTCGTCCCCGTTCCCGGATGCACGGCGGCTATGACGGGTGACGTAATATTCAACATTGTATCCGCTGCAACAGGTTATCTAGCACCGACATTCGACACAGGAGAAGACATCATTACAGTGTATTCCAAGACCAACAACACCGCGACTATTGACAGAATCGAGGTGCATCTGTAATGGCAACGGGAAGAACAAATGCGGTCACCGGCTCTGCTGACGGTATCGACCTGACAAAGGTCACAGCTTCGGCTTCGGATGTGAAGACCGGACGCAAGTTTTATGACTCTACCGGCACACTCGTAACAGGATCCGTTCCGGTAAAGACAGCGGCAACATACACGCCGGGAACAGCGGATCAGTCAATCGCGGCGAATCAGTTTCTTACAGGCAAGCAGACGATCAAAGGCGATTCTGACTTGAAAGCAAGCAATATCAAAGCGGGTGTGCAGATATTCGGTGTTACCGGAACATATTCCGAAGGCGATGACATAACGATCAGCGGACAATTCACCGCCACAGGCGGAACCTCAGAAAGCATCATCAACTATCAGTTTAACAGTGGTGACAGTGTTCAGGGTTGGACCTTATCCGGGCCGACTGGCTCGGGGGAGATATACTTTGCCGCGGGATTGAGCGGCTCGGGAACAGGCGTATGCGTTACACCCGCGGGTCCGAAGACAGTTTCAACGAGTTGTTCTACCAGTTCTTCGAGGGTATATTTCAACACACAATCGCCCGGCGGCTTTGGAAACGGCAGCACATATTACTACACGGTCGTAGTTCACCGCGGATAGGAGGAATAAAGAATGCCTACCTTGAATGTATCAGTAGTAGACAAGATAGCGACAGGTGACGGTCAATTTATTGTCTGCGATAACACGGACTACACAGTTAAGTTCGACCTTGATGCCGAGTGGGACGAATATAACGCCAAGACGATGAGGGTTATTTATCCTGACAACAACTATGAGGACACACTCTTCACAGGCGATGAATGCCCGCTCCCGAGGCTTTACAATGTCAACTCAATCCGCATCGGTATTTATGCGGGAGATTTACACGCAACGGCTGTCGCTGTGTTTGAGTGCAGAAAGTCAGTATTGTCCGAAGAAGGACAGCACGTTCAGCCTCCCGAAGACATCTACAATCAGATAATGGACGCAATCGAAAACGGCGCACTCGATGGCGTTGGTATCGACCATATTGATAAGACTGCAACCGCGGGTCTTGTTGATACGTATACGATTTACTATACAAACGAAACGACCTCGACATTTAATGTTACTAACGGTGCAGAGGGTGCCGGTATTGCAACTGTTGCAAAAACCTCAACTGTTGGCAATGTTGACACATACACCATAACAATGACGGACGGTGCTACTTCGAGCTTTACGGTCACGAACGGCTCTGTCACATCTGTTGACGGAATGACTGGTGATGTAGTGCTTAACTATAAGGCAAACATTGACGGGTCATATGACGGAATGACGGTAGGCTCTGCACAGCAGTTACTTGCTAATACTGGGTATGAAAATAGCTCACCCTATACTTACCGAGCGACAGCAGGAACAACTGATGTAGGCGATAGGGCAAAGGTCAATGAGATTGACGGATTGAGTTTGGTGGTGAATCAGCTATCGCAGGCAACAAAAACAAGCTCAACAATAACAGGAATAACCATTTCGGCAACCGACAATATTTGGAGCTTTGCGGGAACGATGAATACAGCATCTACAACGCCACAGATACGACTTGGTGATACAAACCTTGCGATTGCGGTAGGACACAAAGTCTATATTGCAACGAATAACTCTATGTTCCGAGTAAGGTTACAGGGCGATGGTGGGTATCTAAATAGCTCCTATCCCCTAGAAAGAATAATCAATACAGTTGATGGTACACTTGCTGATATAGTTATTTCCCTAATAGGCGTAAGTAGTGGAGACACAATAAATACAACGGCACAGTTTAGAATCGTTGACCTCACACAGCTATTCGGTTCTGCTTCTATCGCTGACTATGTATATTCACTCGAACAGTCACAGAGCGGTGCAGGTGTTGCTTGGTTACGCTCACACAATATTCCGCTTGATATACCCTATACTACACCTACGCTGATGAGCGTTAAGACGAGCGGACATAAGACTTTTGGGTTCAATCTTCTCCCTGTTTCGCCTGCATATGCTACAACTACAGCTACGCTTGATAAGACAAAAGCTGTAAGAGTAATCCCGAATACGCATTATTACTACTGTTTTGACGGAATCAGCACAGCTACAAGTTGGCGAACAGGCATTAAGATATGGGATATGAACGGCAGGATAGTGTCAACTGGACAGCCTTTTAGACTTGAAATTATCGGTGGAACGATGAATTTTGTAACGGGTCGAAACTATTGGCGACAAGGTTCAAACAACACAAATAAAAGAATGGGCTTTGTCTTTGATGATTATTACTGGATCCAAATGGTGTTCTCGGACGGAAATACTTCATCGTCAATGAAAATGCAGAACGCTTCTTTTAACATCTCGAACGATAGTCGCAACGGTGAATATGAGCCTTATGTTGAACATATTTATCCGACAGACGGCAATCTTGAACTCCGTGGGGTAGCAAAGCTTGACGGCAAGAATAATCTTTATGCCGACGGAGATGTGTATGCACCGAACGGTGATGTGACAAGACGATACGGTGTTATTGATCTGGGTACCTTGAATTGGACATATAATGCTGAACGCACTTATTTTAGCGGTTCACAAGTAGTTGATTCAGTTATTAGCAATACAAGTGGAGCAATCTGTGCAAAGTATTTGTCCGCTCCCTTTACAAGCATATACGACGGAACGGCAAACGATAAATCAATAGCGGTTTCAAATGCTTCAAACAACCACTATGTTTACGTTAAAGACAGCAGTTATTCGTCAGCGGCAGACTTCAAAGCGGCTATGAATGGCGTCTATCTCTTATATGAACTTGACACCCCGACCACCGAACAGGCAGAACCTTATCAGCAGGTTCAAATAGTAAACGCCCTGGGAACAGAGGAATTCATCGATAATCGTGATATACCTGTCCCAGTTCCTCATAAAACGGTTTATCTGCCGAATCTACTCGACAAGGTGCAGCATTTGCCATCACTTGCGTCTGCAGACGGCTCATATCTAATCAATCAGGCTGGCACACAGATGTCACTTGAACTGTTTCAAATACCGAAAGCCCCTTCTCAAGACGGTTCATATCGATTAAAGGCAACAGTTTTAGGCGGAACACCTGTATATTCTTGGGAGGAAGTTTAAATGATGGTCTGCCGCATTCCCTTGTTTGTTATACGGAAGGGATTTAGAGAACGGAGATAGTCATAAATTAGGGAAAGAAATGAAAAAACGACATATCGAATACAAGAAAATCGCGCTCACATTTATTGTTTTATTCTCCGTTTTATTTATCGCAATCGGACGCATCGCGGAGCTTTTCGGCATTATAATCGACAGCTCTGTAGATACCGCTCTCGTCTACACAATACTAGGCTCGTTTGCTTCTTACTGCGTAGCTTCTGCTTCAGATAAATACGGAATGAATAAATACGGACACGGTGCGAGGATCGGTAAGGAATATGAAAAAGGAGACGGTACTGAATGAGTGAGTTAATTTCTGTCCTTGGTCAGACGGCAGCGCTTCTGGCAACAGTGATAGCAGGGATAGTAGCCATAGGAAAAGTGTTTGACGGGCAGAGGTGTCTTTTGCGTTCGGAAATGCTAAAGATATATTACAAGCACTCGGAAACAAAAGAGATACCTCAGTATGAGCTTGAAAATTTCTGTATGCTGTATGAGGCGTACAAAAAGCTTCACGGAAATAGTTTTATAGATAAGGTAGCAGTAGACGTTAAAGAATGGAAGGTCGTGAAATAACGGTGATAACGAATCATATGCTGGTAAATTTCTGCGAACAGGCTTTAAAGAAAAAGTCTCTTTATATGTGGGGAACATATGGTAAGCCGATTACTTCCTCGCTTATTTCATCCAAGGCGAAACAGTATCCGGACAGATACTCCCCTGCTCGTATCGCTTTTCTGAAACGATACACCGACGGTACAACCGTAGGCTGTGACTGCGCAGGGCTGATAAAATGGGCGCTGTGGACTGACGGCAATATATACGGGAAGATAAAGTATTCTTCGAAAACTGACAGAGGCGCAGCAGGACTGTTTGATTCCGCCAAAGAAAAAGGAAAGATAGGCACAATGCCAAACATCCCCGGAATCGTTTTATGGAAACCTGGACATGTGGGTGTTTATGTCGGAAACAAAGCTGTAATAGAGTGTACGCTCGGATCCCGTGGCGACGGAATAGTCAAGACTCCCCTATCCTCTGCAGGGTGGAAGTACTGGCTGAAAGTGCCGGAAGTTATGTATGTTGAAAACGTAAAAAGAAAGAAAACCTCTCTTGCGGAGAGGTTGAGAATGCTGCTGAAATTTTAAATGTATGATCGATCTTAAACCCCACCGGATACCCCGGTGGGTATTTTTTTGAATAATTTTGGACCATATGCAGATTTATGTCCGTTATCATTACAGAATCGGTTTCAAGGTGTGCACGGGAATGATACACGAGCTTCAGGGCGCTGGCGCAAATATTTAGTTCGAGAAAATCTGTACTTTTCTCTGCAGCTTATCCAAGGAAAAATTTGTCTCAAAGGTCTTGATTTTTGCATATTGTGTATGGTATAATATTCAACAGAGTATTATAAAGCTTTTTGTTCCCAGTTCGCGTTCAAGAAAGAGCAAAGAAAAAAAGCCCCATACAGGGCTTTCATCGCACACACTGTGCAGTCGGAAGAACCGACGATTTCGAAGAATTCTTATTTGAACTCGTAGTGTAAATTTATAGGGAGCTATAAACTTTAGTACATTATAGCATAAAAATCGGAGGCTGTCAATATGCAAAACAGAAAGTACTATCTCGGCATTGACATAGGTACCGATTCCATAGGCTACGCAGCAACCGGTACCACCCCCGAATACAATCTGATTAAACATTCTGGAGAGCCTGTCTGGGGCGTTTCTCTGTTCGATCCCGCAAACACAAAGGCGGAGCGCAGAGCCTTCAGAACAGCAAGAAGAAGACTTGAGCGCAGAAAGCAGAGAGTGCTCCTTGTTCAGGAAATATTCGCTGATGAAATATCGAAAAAAGATGCGCTGTTTTACAAGAGAATTAAGGAAAGTCAGCTTTTAAGAGAGGATAAAAACGATATTTCCTGCCTTTTTAACGACGAAGATTTCACGGACAGAGATTATCACGTCCTCTACCCTACCATCCATCATCTCATTGCAGAGTTGATTACAGGAAAAAGACCTCATGATGTCAGACTTGTTTACCTTGCATGCGCTTGGCTTGTAGCACACAGGGGACATTTTCTGAGCGACATTTCACTCGATAATATAGACCGTGTAACCGATTTTTCGGTCGTTTACAATGAACTTACAGAATATTTCGAAAGTCTTACCGATAACTATCGCGCACCGTGGATGTGTGAAGATACAAATAATCTTGCCGATGCATTGAAGAAGAGGCATTCAAAAACAGCAAAAGCAAACGAGATTAAAAAGGCAATAACATTTGACAGTAAACGCATTAAAGGCATTCCGGACCCGACTGAGTTCCCGTTCTGCATTGAACTTATCATCAAGCTTCTTGCGGGCAGTACAGTATCACTTAAAGAGCTTTACGGTAAAGAAGAATATGGAGAGATTGACCCGTCCTCTGTTTCACTTAGTATGGATGATGAGAAATTCGTTTCAGTTCTTTCAGATCTCGGAGATGACGGAGAACTTCTTATCAGACTCAAAGCCATTTTCGACTGGTCTGTTCTTTGTGACATGCTAAGCGGCGAAAAGTATATTTCTTTTTCAAAGGTCAAAGAATATGAACAGCATAAAGCGGATCTGAAATTCCTTAAGAATCTGATTCGAAACCATCTTCCTCGTCAATCGTATTACAAAGTCTTCAAAAATATTGAAGACAACAATTACGTTGCGTACAGCGGAATGTCAAAGCAGGCACACGGGGATATTTCAAAGTTAAAAAAAACAAACAGCGCTGAAGACTTCGGTAAATACATCAAAAGAATCGTTGAGGAAATAACGCCAGATGACTCGGAGAAGCAGGCGTTTGACGATATGCTCGAACGTATTGAATCCGGCTCGTTTATGCCAAAGCAGGTAACCGTCGATAACAGAGTTATCCCGTATCAGCTTTATTACAAAGAGCTTCAGATAATTCTTGAAAACGCTTCCGAATACCTCCCCTTCCTCTCCCAAAAAGATACTGACGGATATACGGCAAAAGATAAGCTTCTGTCGATAATGAGATTTCGCGTTCCGTATTATGTCGGTCCGCTGAACGGCAAAAGCCCATATTCCTGGATCAGGAGAATGGCAGAAGGTAAAATATATCCGTGGAATTTTGACGAAAAGGTAGATCTTGATGAAAGCGAGCAAGCCTTTATCAATAAGATGACGAACTCCTGTACATACCTTCCCGGCAAAGACGTACTACCAAAAAGATCTCTGCTTTATGAAAAGTTTGAGGTCCTTAACGAAATCAACACCATGATAATCAACGGTGTTCCTGTATCTGTTTCGGTCAAACAGGATATATACAATAACATATTCCTTGCCAAGAAAAAAGTATCTCTGAACTCAATAAGGGAATATTTACTTGCTAATAACATTATAACCAAGGAAGATCAGGACAAAATATCCGGCGTCGATTCTAATATAAAATCATCCTTATCGTCTCATATAATATTCAAGAACATTCTTCAGAGAAAAGTATTGAATGAGGAAAATGTTGAGGATATCATCAGGCATTTAACTTACACGGAAGACAGGCTTCGCTTCAGAAAATGGCTCGATAAGAACTACTCCGAGTTGTCCTCTGATGACAGAAAATACATCTGCTCTCAGAAATTCAGCGATTTCGGCAGACTTTCCGGTGAGTTTTTATGCGAATTAGAAGGAACTGAAAAGAATTCGGGTGAGGTCGGAACTGTTATATATTTTTTATGGAATCGCAACGTTAATATTACGGAGCTGTTCAGCGACAAATATACGTTTCTTGAGCAGATAAATAATTATGTTCAGTCTTACTATGCAGAGCATCCGATAACGCTTGACGAAAGGCTGGATGAGATGTGTGTTTCCAATACGGTAAAAAGGCCCATCTTCAGAACTCTAGCAGTCGTTGACGACGTAGTAAAGGCTCTAGGCTCCGCACCTGAAAAAATATTTGTTGAAATGGCAAGAGACGGCGATGAAAGTAAAAAAGGTAAGAGAACCGTCTCGAGAAAAGACCGCCTTATTGAACTGTATAAACAGATAAAAGATGAGACAGCAAGAGCTTTTGCTGAGAATCTTGAAAAAATGGGAGACGCTGCGGATAGCCGTCTTCAGAGTGAAGCCCTTTTCCTTTATTACCTTCAGCTTGGCAAATGCATGTATTCTGGCGAGACTATCGATATCAACAAACTTACAGACGGCACATACAACATAGATCATATCTATCCGCAGTCTAAGGTAAAAGACGACAACATCCTCAATAATAAAGTTCTTGTTCTTTCTACGTATAATAAGGATAAAGGCGATTCATATCCAGTTCCTTCTGCATGGAGAAATAAAATGACGCCGTTCTGGAAATATCTAAGAGATCACGGACTGATGGAACCGGAAAAATATAACAGACTCACAAGACGAACAGGTTTTTCCGAGGATGAAGAATGGGGCTTTATCAACCGTCAGCTTGTTGAAACGAGACAGTCAACAAAAGCTATGGCGGCGATTCTCAAGGAAAAATATCCGGGCACCAAAATTGTCTATGTCCAAGCAGACCTCGTTTCTGATTTCCGTCAAGAGTTTGGTATGCTTAAATGCAGAAGCGTAAATGATCTTCACCACGCAAAGGACGCATATCTAAGTATTGTCTGCGGCAATGTGTATACAGAGCATTTCACAAAGCAGTGGTTCCTTAAAACCAAGCAGAACAACGATCAATACAATATCAAGTTATCGAAACTTTTCGGCGAATTCAAAACAAAAGAAGAAATCGTTAAACGCTCTTCAGGTGAACGCGCTCAGGTGCGGGAACCAATTATCGACGCATACGGAAACCCTGTATTCTCAGGCAAAACAGTAAAAAATGGTGACACAGTCGTCTGGAACGGCAGCGAAAGCTTTAATACTGTCAGAAAGACCATACTTAAGAACAGCATTCACACTTCCAAGTACGCGTTTTGCAGGCGCGGAGGATTTTTCGATCAACTACCTGTAAAAAAAGCTAAAGGTCTTGTTCCGAGGAAAAAAGGCCTTAATACCGCAGTATACGGTGGATACAACAAACCTTCGATATCGTTCTTCATTTTGACGAAATACGTAGAATCAAAAAAGAATAACGTAATGCTTGTTCCTATTGAGCTTATGTCTGCAGATCAGGTTCTTACGGACAGTACGTATGCAGTCGAATATATCAAGACACGTATTTTCCAAATATTCCGAAAGATACCTTCAGATATATCTTTTCCGCTTGGAATGCGTTCCGTAAAGATTAATACAGTTATTTCCCTTGACGGATTTGAGTTTACGTTATCTGGCACCGGAAACGGAGGAAAGGCTGTTGTTATGGCTCCGTTTGTTCAGCTTAAGCTTTCGTATGCGCATGAAGAATACATAAAAAAGCTTGAATCCGTTGTTGTGAAATCCTCCGCCAACCCGAATTACCAATATGACCCGGATTTTGATAAAGTAACTTCTGAACAGAATATTGAACTTTACGATCTTCTCCTTGACAAACTGACAGACGGAATATATACAAAGCGCATTAATTCTCCTGTACAGGCAATTATCAGAGGAAGAGAAGCGTTTATCTCCCTCGGAATCATCGAACAGTCAAAAGCGCTTATGAAAATCATCCAGGTTTTCGGCTCGGTTTCATCGGGTATAGATTTGACCCTGATCGAAGGCGTTGCCCATGCCGGATCGACAGTCAGCTTCAGTTCAAATCTTCAGAACTGGAAAAAACAGTATAATACAGCCTGTATCATAGATCGCTCCCCTTCGGGCTTATGGGAAAAGCGTTCAGGAAATCTTCTGGAGCTTTTATGATCAGAATAACAGTTGTAATCTCTTGCAGATTCAGGAAGGATTATATGATAAGCTTGAAAATGTAGCAATTATTATATACGCCTTGAAAAACGCTTTATTGAAGACAGTTGTTCAGACTGCTTTTGATATTATCTTCATTTTTAGTTCTTCTTACGCCATTCTTCCCGGAATTTTAGACTTTGTAGTGGTCGAAAACGGATATGGATCCGCTCAAATTCGAGGATGAAAAGGCTGTAATTTATATGGAACTAAACAAACACCGAATGAGGTCTAACACCATAAAGTTTGAGAGTAGTGTAATTTTATAGGGAGAATTACTCTGCCGCTTATTTGAACATGAAAAAGCACCTGATTTGGATGAGGAAAATCCCAATGATGGTGCCGCTATGGAACAGTATGACATTCCGTATTACAGCGTCCTCATTCAATTCAATACGCGGAATATTTTCACGAATATCGATCACCGGATTGACAAGCGGGTAAACCAAATAAAATAAAAAAAATGTTCGAAAACATAACAAGTCCATAAAAAGGTCATTAAAAGAAGTCCTCCTATGACACACTATAAGGATATATCATGGGAGGATTTTTTATAACAAGAGGATATCGACACATAATAGAGCATGAATATAAGTAGTTGAAACTAAAAGAACAACATGATTATTTTGAAACTTCGTGTAGTAATCAATAATCTTCTCAACCATGTTTTTTAATTCTATAGAAGTACCGCATTTATCGAGAATACTACAAATGCCCTTTAAATAACAATATCTTTCGTGATATGAGATCCATAGCTCACGCGATTCCATTTTCTACGTCCTCGATATAATCAACTACAGCATTTACCAACCTGATTACCAGCTGCGCTTCCCTCTTCTGTATCAACTGTCCGTTGGGATGAGCAATCGTGTTGTTATTTCGCAGTTCATTCACCGCATTTATCATACCACCTGCACTACGAAGAATCGTCTTCAATCGCTCCGCGACATCTGCTGGTTGAATTGAATCCCCATAATACCAGTGAAGCTTCGCAAACAATGCAGGTAGTCCATCTTCTGCTCCGTAAGTCACACGATGATCTGTGAGTACCTGTCTCAAATAGCCATGGAATGCTGTGTGAACACGATCAACGGCAGAGTCGTAGCGTCCTTCACGAATAAAAACTTCAGCATCTTCTACCGCTTTTTGAACTGTTCCAGATCTGGTAGCTATTTGTTGGAAACTCACATCTGTGCCATTATCTTCAGATTCTCTCAGCATTTTTAGCAGAGGCGAAAACTTCTGTGAGATGTATTCCCGTCTCTCTGCATAGCTCGAAAGCAGTCTAACTTCGCCCCACCATTCAACAAGAGTGTTTGCCGTCACAGGGTAATCAAATCCTGCCTTATCCGCTATAGTGAGAATTTGAAGGTGCCTCTCTTGGTATGCGTCCTCAATGCCATCTTCTTTGAAGGATATCTTCCCAGTCGCCACATCAGAAAGCATCTTCTGTTCTTCCCGTATTAGAGCGATGGTACTTTCTTTTGTTGCCGGAAGGATTGCGTTCCAATCAATGTATTGTTCAATCATCGGCTGGATTATAACGTTGGCAAGACGATCTCTTCCATCTGTGTGAAACTGTTCAAGAACTGTCAGTATTTCGCCTTCGATTTTATCTTTCTCACCAGCGATAGCAGTAAAATCTCTATACTTCAGATGGAAGGCCAGATCCCAATAATCAATACCGCCGTCCCAATTATCGTGATTGTTAAAGTCAACACTAAGGATGGCGTTCTTTATGACTGCAACCGCAGCAGTATTCCCCTGGTCTTGGAGGAAGCGGAGACCTGTTGAAACGAGCTTTTTCCAATATGGTTCTAGGTCCGGTATCATTTTGGCCTCCTTTCCCTGTTCCTCACTCGTGCGCTTTCCCCGTATGGATTCCCCGCCATAGCCAAGATTAGTTGCAAGGAACTTTTGAGAGTTATGCCTTCTCCCCGATCAGGAATCTTGTCACCTTCCAGCGCATCAGCAAACAGCTAATCAGGAAGCTACATACCACGGCAACGATAAAGTTGATTCCAGCGTGAATATACGGGTTAACCTTTCCGTTAAGCCAGAAAATCATGAAATAGATGATCTGCTGGTGGAAAAGATACATAGGCATCGTCTTATTGCTAAGGTGTTGGAACCAAGCTTTGTTCCAGTCTATTCTCTTTGCTAATGTGCCTAGAGCTTCAAAAACAGTAATTGAACCGGTTACATGAACTGCAATTTCCAGCAGACTGTGGATTGCACCACTATTTAACATCTCCCACGCTATGAAGAGGACAATAAATGTGGTCGGCCACACATACCATTTTATCCGTCCAAAGACTGCTGCCAACTTCCGCATCATAAATCCAATCCAGAAATATAAAACATATTCGCAACTGCGCCAGATGAAGAAGTAATTCGGAACAAATCTACTGCCGACCATACCGACCGCATATAATCCAACAACAACTATTCCGCCTATTAAAGGTTTCCTATCAAAGACTCCTGCCAGCGGCCATGCGATCACATACACCCAGAAGAGCATTAATAGAAACCATAGCTGATTAGGATTTATCCCAAGGACATACCGGTCAATTACGTCTGCTATACTGTAATGGAAGAAATACTCTGCTACAGGAATGACCCAGATTATACATAGAAAAACATATGGAACAATGAGCCGCTTCATCTTTCCAATCAGAAACGTCTGGAACTCCTTATATTTTCCCTGTTCGATTTTCAAATAATAGAATAGATAGCCAGAAACGAGGGTGAATGCAAAAATATGAAACGCATTCATGAAATCGGATATCCAACTTAAGCTCGTGCTAAGTTCTACAGGTTCAACTGCTGTGAACCATGTTCCCTTCCAGAAGTTCACTGAGTGACCAGCTATGACACATAGCATTAAAGCAGTCTTTACTAAAGGCAGATTTTGAAGCTTGCTTGCTTGCTTGCTTGCTAGGAGATTGTGTTCCATCTCGTCCTCCAAGTCAAGATTGTTTTTCGTGGTTAAATATAAATTATGTCTTCTTTATCGTAAAAAGCCCCAATAACTCCACTTATGGCTTCAGACACTTCCTCACTTATATATAAGTCCTTCTTACCATCTTCAATCGCTTTTGTAAATGCCACAATCTCATATCGGATGCCTTCTCCATCTAATTGATAAAAATACCTTCTATTATCGGAAGCGTTTTCATATCTTATCTCAAAATAATCTGTCTTCCACCATGGAGCCGGCACATAAATGTAACCTTTCGTGCCTGTAATAATCAATTCACCCTCTGACTTGGCGCCTTTACCTACCTTAATTGAAGCAACCGCATTTTTATATATGAAGTCAATTTTAGTGAAACCGTCAAAGTTCTTATTATCGTCAAGAATATGAGATACTATGCTTTTCTTTACATATTTAGTTCCCAAGAGGTGGAAAACTGGAAGCATCGCTGTAGGTCCCCATGCGCAAATACTATTCCAGTTATTCTCAATTTCATCTCCAAGGTACTTCATACTTGTACATGTAACATCAACAGACAGTATGTCACCGATTTTTCCTGTTTTGGCCAGAAGTATCAGTCTTGAGTAAGCTGTAGAATATGCAGTTTTAATCCCCTCCATTAAAATACAGCCTTTTTCTTTAGCTAACTGATATGCATTAGCGCATTTCTCAGCCGACAAAGCGATTGGAGCCTCACATAATACATGTTTTCCAGCAGTAATCGCGTCAACTATTTGATCATAATGCCTATCCGGAGCAGATACGAGATAATATGCAGAAGCATTTTCCTCACCTACGTCCACGCCATTAACATATTTACATTCTGATTTAAATTTGTTGCCAATTGCCGATTCCCCTATAATTCTAATGGTCAAGTGCCTCTTTTCAGCTCTAATTTCCGAGCTTGAAACTCCTTCTGTTCGAGGTAAATATATGACTTTACAGTATTCCCCTAGGTAATCAAAATAGCCTTCCCAATCAGAACCGACTGTAAAAATATCAATATTATATCTCCTGATATCGTCTATTTTTTGACCTTCGTACTCTTCAACAATTACTTCATCAGGAATGCCCGTTGCACGTACCGCTTCTATCCGCTCCATTAAGGATTGTTGAAGATTTATTTTACCTCTCGTTTTATCATAATCGTCCGAGGTAACACCAACTATCAAATAGTCTCCCAGAGCCTTTGCTCTTTCAAGCAACCTAATATGGCCATAATGCAACATATCATATGATCCATAGGTTATTACTTTGACCATACCGCGCAATCCTCACTATCGATCCAATTCCTGTAACGCATCGACAAATATCTGCATATACTTTTTCTCGCCTATAGAAACACGAAGGCAGTTTCCAAACTCTCCAACATTAGGGTATGTTTTTATCAGAATCTTTTTCTGCGACTTCATACGATCCACGATTGATTGTGCGTCAGTCTTGGGCTTAATAAAAATAAAGTTCCCCGCTTCTCCTTTATGTGAGTATTCGTGGGTATCAAGCCAATCGATTAGGAATTGACGTCCTTCTTTAAAATTATGAATAAGTGTATCTATCATTCCTGGTGTTTCAAGAATAGCCTCTGCAAATTTCATAGCAAACGCATTTGTGTTGTGTGGAGTACACATTTTTTGCACCATCTTAATTCCTTCAGGCCAGCCTGCCACATATCCCAAGCGGCAACCAGCCATGGAAAAGAGCTTCGAGAATGTGCGCGTCACAAACACATGCTCTCCCTCCAGAGCATATTTTATAAACGTTTTAGGATAGAAATAATGATAGGCTTCATCAATAAGAATATTAATATGCCGTTCTTTTGCCACCTTCATTATTCGTTCAAACTCCTCATCTGAATACACATTCCCCATAGGATTGTTGGGATTTAGAAGTATTAATAATTGAGTATCGTCTGTCAATTCACGAATAATGTTATCAATATTCATGCTTAAATCTTCGTTATATGATACCTTAACAAAATTTCTCCCATACATTTCAGAATAGACCTGAAACATAAAATAAGACGGAACGACACCCACAATGCGTCCATTTTCGCTTGTGAAAGCCTGAATTATATAACGAATACCTTCTGCAGATCCGTTAACAAGGCATAAATGTCTTATATCAGTGTTAAGATATTTTGCCAGCACTTCAGTGAAATGTAAGGTTTCAGGGTACTGTGCAACAAACTGAGGTGTCACATCTGCTAAAACTTCTTTTATAAACTCATTCGGCAATCCACCAGGATTCTCATTCAGATCAAGACGCAAATAATCCTTTCGTTCATTTTGATCAAATATTCTTACAAGATCAGTTATAGTCGGGTTTGTATAATACATTTTCTTGCTCCCTCCTAGAAATTAAAGTACCATCTATCAGAGGTCTCTTTTATGAGAATTCCTCCCGCTTTTTCTATAACACGTTTCGAAGCAGGATTAAACCGCTCAACTGTAAGAAGAATCTCCTCTATTTCGTTTTGTCTTGCTTGTTCAATCAACAAGACAAGGAATTTGGTGGCATATCCCTTACCACGAAATACCGGGTCGATGGCATACCCAACATTGCCTCCTATATAGCGTGAATTATCATTTAGCCGATGTCGAATCTTTCCAATTCCCACTATTTGGTCATTGTCATAAAACCAATAGATGGTTTGCGGTACATAACCATTTGGAAGATTCAGTCCTTTTGACCATTCATCTTGCTGCACAAGCCATATTTTGAATTCATCTTCAGTCAAACCATGTGCAGTATTCTTAAATTCATTTTCATTTTCACCGATCCTTTGAAGCATTTCATATGTTTCTAGGGAATCAGATAATGACAGCTGTTTCAAGTAAAGAGCCATTGTCATATTCTCCAATACACTTCAATTTCATGTTGGTTTCCTCTTTGATTTTCAGGAGGTAATTGCATATAATCCCCAAATGTATGTCTGAGAATTGAGTCATATCCAGCTGGCACATCAATTTCAATATCCTCAAATGCGTGTCTAAAAGTAGATGTAAACCAACCCTTTTCCCACACGAGTCGATCTCGCGCTTCTCTTGATATGGGCCCCCATCTTTTACACGAAACGGAATTGTATGATTGTGCTGTTTTATCTATTCTATCAAGTACGCCTTCTATGTTTGCGTGACTTAATACAGAAGAAACAAGACGAATTCCGCTGTCTTTGAGAGTCGTGCCCCTTCTCTTTGCTGCAACGGAATAACTACATATGCGACAATCGTTAAACAATTTTTGCATTAGCCTTTCTTTATCTTTATCATCATCCGGTACATTATCCAACGGAAAGATGTCTATATACTGACCTTTTCCCGTATTCCAACGTAATAGATGGCTAACAAAAATGGTCTTGCTATCAGAAAGATTACAATGCTGGAATGGATGGTAGTATTTATCTCCGCAAAATCTTGTGACCACATCTATATCTTTTGTAATCTGTGAATGATTGATGAGTTTTTCATAGTCTTCCCTAGGCATATAAAAGTCTACATCATCGTCCCACGGAATGAATCCATTGTGACGTATAGTTCCAATCAGAGTTCCTCCAGCAGGATAATACGTCAGCGAATTTGCTTTACAGAACAGATCAAAGTAGTAAATCAATTCTTTAAGCCTTCCATGGATTTCGTCTAGAGTAAGTCTTCCATTACTTTGGCTGAGTATTTCTTCAGTCGTAAATCCTTTTTTCCTCATTTTTTCGACCTCATTACAATTCGTGTTTCCCTCTTATCTCTATCGACGAAGCAATTTCTTCTTTAACTGCATAACTTTCTCTCTATAAAATAGCAGATTCACACCCGCGGCTATAATTACCCAGATAACGAATACAAAGAATGCTTGGATTATCCAACTTCTATATGTAACCGATAAAAGTGGAATATTCATGGTCGCAATTACACCTAAAGCTACTGTTATCGCATCAACCACTGTATGTTTCAAAAAGCTTATAAAGACACCTTTCAATATGGCTCTTGAATCATACAAAGCCATCCATATGGTCTGATATACCATTGCGACAAGGGTTCCTATGGCAACTCCGATTAAGCCCCATATTTTAACAGTTGCAACTGAAATGACAATATTAAGAGTCGCAGCAATTATATAGTTGTGCTGTGTCTGTTTATAATGTCCCGCCGCTAATATTAGCAGATTATATGGAAGTCTTAAGCAATGTCCTGCATGGGCCAAGGTAATCAACGCCGCGAAAAGAGGAACTGTATAGTTTGCATCGTTCACACCGTTCGTATATACCATTACAAAAGGAACAACCAGCATCCCAGTACAACCAAAAATAATAGTTGTTCCAGTATGCATCAACCATTCAGTCCAGTCAAATAGAGATCTCAATTCTGTCTCTTGTTCTCTAGCGATATATTCTCCCATCAGCGATTGGAACCCACTTGTGAGCGATACCAAAAGATTCTTTACGCCATTAACTACAAGCTGGTATACAGAATAGATAGAGACATTTGTTAGTGTTGATAATGCAGTTAATACAATGACATCGGTTTGGTCTAAAACAACTGCCGCCACATGCTGCGCTATCCCGTTCCATTTCTGTTTTATAGGCTCTCCGGTAAGCTTTATTTTCCTGTCAATGTCATAATGCTTATTAACATAAATCCTTAGAATGAGCGGTCTGACGAGATACACTAAAGATGTTGTTAATTTAACGATATGGATCGATGCACCAAGCTTTATAAACAGCGCGCAAAGCAAGGTATTTACGATTAATGTTGCTGTCTGTGCATTATACTGAATATACCCATGCTGGTCTGCTGCAAGAAGAAGCCTATCTACAACGCCAAAATAATATTGTGCAAATGAACTTATTCCAATAGCAATAATAAGGGTTGCAGTATATATGAAGTCAAAATCCTGATTGACCATAAGAGGATATACAGCAATCAGAATACCTATATACACGCTCAGAATAATTGCAATTTTTGAAAAAAAGTTGCCTGCCGATTTGATTATTTGGCTTGTCAGCAATCGATTCCCATCTGCAAGAGGTTTATATAGTGATGACTGAACGACTGCACCTACACCTAGTTCAAGAAAAGCTATAATATGAAGAAATTGGGTGATTGAGTTCACCAATCCATTGACTTGTGAACCATATGTGCCAAGTATTAGCCTTGGAAGAATGAATCCACAAGCAAGGGTAGTCAACTGAAAAGTCAGCGAGCTTATCGTATTCCACTTTAACCTTTTACCACGAGTTGATGACATTACCAGTCTTCCTCTTCATTCTATGGAGAAGATTATCCCTTCTTCTCAGGCAACTTAATCCAATCTCCAATTATTCTATCCCATTTTTCCGGCTCAAACGGTACCATACCACTCCAGTGAGCAAATGTCATTTCGCCGAAATATACTTTCCCATTACATTCATAAAAGTCAACACGAACATGTGGAATACCTGCTGATAACTTACCTGCCAATTCCTTCATTAGTTCAAAGTTTATCGGCTTTTCAGGAAGTCTTTTCGCGTTTGGATGACCATTTGTAAAATCCAGATGATTATAATCAGAATCGAAGAAGTCAAATTTAGTATCTTCCCCTTCGACCTGCCTATCCTCAGCAATAAATAAAGCTTTTACTTCTCCATCAAAGCAGAAGAATTTATAGTCTCTAAGCTCCGAAGTTGCATCATCTTCCATATACGCCTCGGCTACCACACAAGGCTTTACATTTTTATATGGCCATTCACGGGTCAGATAGAACATAGTCTTACTGAGTCGGCTTTCAAACCAATCGACAGCCTTTTGTTTGTCAAAACAATTCTTATCTTTACAAATCATGACACTACCTGAATCATGATTGCACTTTAAAACAAACTGATCAGGTAATGCTTCAAAATTAATATCATATGCATGTTCCCACATGCCAAGTAACGGGATCAAGTATTCTTCACCGATGGTCTCTCTTACGAAAGTACGTACTCTGTACTTATCTACATATTCCGTATATTTAGGATTACGATCATAAAGCTTCAACCACTGAAGCTTCTCATTGTATGTCGTAGGGTTATCTAAATCGAGCTTTTTCCCCATACGTACTCTATAAGCTATTTCAAGAAAACGTCTATCTGACACGTTGTTAAACAGATTTGTATGCGCTAGGTTATTAAACGCTGCAACATAAATGCCTCTTCTATCTGTTTTGAGCAGATGTAGAAATGTGCCTAACTTTCCCATATCTAATCCTCTTCTTTCTATTACTTCCTCATATTTTCACTTGGAATATTATACTTGATATCTTCAACCATCACACAAGAGCATATCAATGGTATGTACCATACGCATACGGCAGAGAAAGAAATTGCTGCAAAATCCAATAATACTGTGGCCAGAATCAAGATGAATGGGAAATAGAATCTCCTGTCATTGAAATGACTTTTAATCAAGCTCTTTAGTGAAAATAACAATGTCGCAATATGTTTGTTATAGTAAATCAACGTACCAACCAAGCCAAACGAACAAAGCAATTCAATATAATTATTGTGTGAATATGTATAGCTTGTTGTAGTATTAGCATAGAAATATGCCCAGCCTCCACCGAAAATAGGTTTTTTTAGAAATAATTTAAAGCCTTCTTCTATCATTCGATTTCTTACATCCGTTGAATAAGAATACAATGCAGTATTATTTCCGTATAACATAGTACTGATCATTGTCTCGATCCTGTGTCCAATGATTTCGTAAAAAACGGGAACGTTAAAAACAAGGTAAACTAATGCAACAAATGCCAGACCAAACTTAAGCCATCTGCCAGCGTGACCCCTATCGTGCATGAAAAGTAATACAAAATCTAGTAAAAGAATTATTACTACTTTCTTCGATCCAGTCAGGAGCATAACGATTGAAAATAGTAAAAAAAGAACTAGTTTATACCATTTCTTTTCTTGGCAATACCACCACATGGTGAACATGGATACCAATCCAAAATTATACCCGACAGTATTCACATTTCCACTCATAAGGTTTCCAATACGAGAATAACCTGCCAAAAATGAAGTGCCTTCTGTCATCAATAAATATCCAAATGAGAACAGTCCCGCTATAAGAAATGGACCAACAATTTTTTTACTATTTTCTCTGACAATATCTCTGAACAAATAATACATTGCTAGATTCTCTATAAAACGATAAAATATTGTATCCCATGTAAACGTGCCAATTTGAAGGCGAAAAAAACCATTTATGACAAACATGCCATATATCACAATCAACCATACTGGGAATCTTCTTATGTTTACTGATCTGTGTATATAACGAATTCCAGCAATAAACAGGCCCACTACAATTCCGAAGCCGGTCATTATAAAGTAAAGATTTAAAGTTCCAATTCTATAAAAGCAGATTTCAGCTGTAACTAACAAAGTAAGTGCTACTATGTCCAGCTTTATCCGGCTAGATGCTGTGCTTTTTTCTTGCATTTATCTCACCAAGCTTCGGAAGTATTCTTCCCATTTAGTGTAAATTTCTTCTGGTTTATATTTTGACATTACCTCAGATGCTCTATTAGCCATTAATAGCGATTGTTCTGGCTCCTTAATCATCTTAAGCATTGCCTCTGCCAGCTTTTCTTTATCACCAAGCGGAGTTATCAATCCATCCACACCGTCTTCAATTATTTCCCGCGCTCCTCCTGGTCTGCAATCCGTAGAAATAGAAGGAATTCCTAATGCCATTGCTTCAAGAAGAGTATTCGGTAATCCTTCATAGTCTGAGCTGAGTACGAATAAAAACGTATCGTATATATGACTATGAATCTTGTTGCTTGTACCCTTTAAAAATACCCTCTTACCCAGATTATAATCATCTATTTGCCTTTGAAGTTCACTTTTCAGTTCTCCATCACCCCATATTTCCAAAGTGAAGTCTTTAATCTGATCTGCGATTAATGCAAATGAATCGATCAGCAATTTGTGGTTCTTCTGAGGGTGAAGGCGGCCTATCGTGACAATGACCTTACGTCTTTCCTTGACTTCTGGGTAATCTGTTCGTTTTACAAACACAGGATTAGGTATGACAACGCTTTTATTTTGAACTGATTCATTAAAATATAGCTGCGCTCCTTTGGATTGAAATACAAACCCATCGATTCTAGGAAGGGTCACGTTCCGAATCATACCAAGCAGCCCATTGTACTCCTTGTCACCCGGATCTCCCCTCTCTGAATAGACAACTTTGCCTGTAATCTTCTTACTCATACCTGCTGCTAAATAAGCAGATTGATACCAGAAATTCAGAGTAATGTCTGGTTTGATACTTTCCAACTTCTTTTTGATATCACTATATCTAGTTATATGTCTAAGTGCTCTTCCATGACTATCAGGAATATAGCTGTAGGTGACATCCTTATCCAATGAATAGCAATTGTTATCAACACTTATGGAAATCATGTGAATATCATGACCCCTTCTTGCCAGTTCATTAGCAAGCATCACCATTTGTTTTTCTGCTCCGCCGTATCCTTCCAGATACGCAAGAAAAGCAATCCTCATATCAACCCTCACATTTGGTTTGTCTTCCAGTTCTTTTTATAGCTTAACAGTATATAATCCTCTGTGACCTTCAAAAACGGAATCGAAGCAAATAGTATCGCCCTTTCGATTCCATCTCGGATGAAGGTCACATCTAGTGTCATTATCGTACTTAAAGGGTGCAAATACCCTAGCTACAACAGTTGTTACATCCTTTTTCTCGTTCGTTCCATCCATCACACGAATTGATGCAACACGGGCCCGATCGGGGTAAGCATCAGTCACAATATGTTTTTCATCGGGACTATAGCTAGGATGCCCATCACCGTTTAATTCAGGCCAACAATGGATATACTCCTGAGTCTTATCTTTCATGAAGTAATAGCCTGGGCCACCATCTTTCTTATTTTCAAAGGCCAAGATATGCTCGTCATCTTTCCAGAAACAGTGGCTGACCATATCATCATCGGAAAGAACGTACATATTTTTGCCGTCCGCTGTGTCGAAAGTAACAAGCCTTGTATACTTCCTCTGCCCAACAAACCAACGGTAAAGCACCATGCAACGAGATCCAGACGGGCTAATCATAAGATGATTAACCTTGTGGACAGCCCCCGCTTCCTGCATCTCTGTTCTTGGCTGGAATGTGGCGAAATCTTTATATGTTAAGAGGTCGGTTACCTCCCCGCTCTCCAAATTGATCTTCCACACGGCTGTTGCATCTGGTAAAGCCACCCCTTTGGTTTTCTCAGGAACATTGTAATAACCATAACCAGGGCGTAAGTTGTAGAGACGGCTGAAATCAAGCGTCAGAGCAGTCTTTCCATCAGCCGATACGGTGTAAACCGGAGCTTCAATGACTCGCTCTGCTCCTGTAGCCAGTTCTTTGATAACAGCCACATACCTTCCATCTCGATAATCGTTAAAAAGAATACGTGAAGAAAAGTCCGGACCGAGCCACTGTGCCATGCATGCCTGCTGAACATTCCAGGAGCTGGTTTCTGCGATCTTCATCACCCTATTCGGAGCACTTTCAGGAAGTGACGTATCAATCAGAAGTATATCCGCTTTCTCTTTTGGGCTTACATCAGACCATGTATCATTGGCTCTCATGCAGAGCATGTAGCGATCAGATGCATCCCAGGGAGATTTATCGTAATAGCCGAAAAAGTACTCATGAGCAGTATCATCAGGCGAGATACGAGAGATGTTTCCTTCACTCTTAATTTTAGGGGATATGGCATACATTGTTCGCTGATAAACCCGCTTGATTACTTTTTTTACAGCGGGGATTTTATTCAGTTGATAATTAATCTTTTGTTCTAAGCTCATCTTTATGCTCCGCCTCTGCTCAACATATTTTTTGCAGTTACAAGTATCTTAAGCATTCCAAAGTGCTTCCGACCAGCCAGCATCACAAAGATTTTCTTTGCTTTAGGAAGGCCATTAATATATGAATTTGACTCCCAGCCTTTATGGTTTCGATTAAAAGAATTAATATGATCCCTAAATTCTTTCCTGCTCTTTTTTGAGATTATCATAAGGTAAACCATACCATACAACAACTCATGTATGCATCGAAACTCCAATTCTTCTTCATATCCTTTTTCCGACAATTCGAGCATTCGATTTACAGTTTTAGGATAGAAACTCAAATCAATATTATTATTGGAAAGAGAAAGTGATGTGCTTCTTTGATAATAAAGGTATACAACTTTCTCATATATAGCAATTCTCTTTGCTTTTGTTAAAACTGGAATAATGGATCCAATATCGTCACTTCTACGAATGTCTTCCGGAAAGTCGATAGAACTAAATAAGTCTCTCTTGAAAAGACGTCCGCATGCATATGACCTACACTGCGCAACTATTTTTTTATTATCTACTCCGTTATTTAAATGGCCATATGAATCCGCTGATTTTTCACTTCCATTATCGTATATATGCGACTCCACCTATTACAACATCTGCTTTGCTCATCTCTGCGGTATTATACATACCCGATACATAGTCTTCAGTGACCCAATCATCACTATCAATGAACGTAACCCATTCACCAGAGGCATGTTCCAGTCCGCTGTTCCTTGCTGAAGATAAACCCCCATTCTTCTTGTGAATAACATGTATCCGTTCATCTTTTGTTGCAAGTTCATCGCATAGCATACCAGATTGATCAGTTGATCCATCATCGACCAGTATTATTTCTATGTTTTTATATTCCTGGTTAATTACCGACTCAACGCATCGTTCTATGTATTGTTCTACATTAAATACTGGTATAATTACAGAAACTAATGGTTTCATTTTGAACTGTCCTCCTTCATACTTCAAGAAGACAGTCCACCCGCTTAAATCAGCCTATAAGCCTTGAATGAATCTTGGCTAAAGATTTTAATAGTCTAATATGCCGATATTTGATACAGACTAAAAAAACCATTTTGGCTTTTCCGAGTTGTTTCACGATGCGATTCTTGTACCAATTAGGATAATGAAATTCAAAATCCTCGATATATTTTCTTATCTCCTGATTGCCCTTGTTTGCTTTGCACTTTATTAGGACACCACCGTAGAGCAAATCTGGAATAGCCTTTGTTTCTATTTCCTCTGGATATTTAGCTCCTAGGTTTTCCGTAATAATCTGATAAGCTTTAATCATATCAGTAGCATCTAAGGTGCTATCATTGGATAGTGACCCTGGGCGCTGATCATAATTATATAAGGCCTCTTTGAGATAATAAGTACAACCGATCTCTTTATCACCATCCATGCAGCAGGCTTCAATTGCCCTGCACACAAAGGCAACATCCTCGCATCGCTTCAACTCTGGGAAACTAATCTTCTTTATTCTTTCAGATTTATAAAACTTCCCTATGACATGGTTCCGCACCATTGCGATGCAAGTAGATATCTCGTGTACCCCCCCCCGATAACTTCCATACATTGAGGAGGCGCGGCTTACTTCATTACCCTTTACAATATTATAGTCATATACTACACAGTTAATTGGTACGGCTGCTCTATTATTGGACTCTATAATACCATTGACCTTTTCAAGCAGATGCAGATCTACGCTGTCATCACTATCAACAAATGTAATCCAATCACCCTTAGCCTCAGACATTCCTCTATTTCTGGTATAGCCAGGCCCACGGTTCTCAGAATTTCTCAGCAGCTTGATTCTTAACGGACTATTCTCTACATAGTTACATAGCCTTATATAAGTATCGTCTGTAGAGCTATCGTCCACTACAACTACTTCAAAATCTGTAAACGTCTGGTTTTCCAAGGACTTCCAATATTTCTCCATGTATTTCCAAGAATTGTAGCTTGGTGTGATTATAGAAAACTTAGGCATTCCGTTTTTCTCCCTTACAGATTCTCCTTATACCACTCAATCGCAGCTCGAATGCCACGGTCAAAGCTCCAATCAGGATCATATCCCAGAAGCTTTTTTGCCTTGCTGATATCTGCATTGCTGTGCTTGATGTCGCCAGCGCGATCAGGGCCGAAATTAGGCTCGACATCCACACCAAGGGCTTTAGTGAGGCCGTAGTAGATGTCAAGAAGATACTCTCTACCACCATATGCGATGTTGAAAGCTTCACCTGCGGCACTGCTCGGAGCCATGCACGCCTTCAGGTTTGCTTCAATAACATTCTCAATGTAAGTAAAGTCACGACTCTGACGACCATCACCATTGATGGTAGGAACTTCACCATGGAGAAGCTGACGGATAAATTTCGGAATAACTGCAGCATAAGCGCCGTTTGGATCCTGACGGCGACCGAAGACATTAAAATAACGGAGGCCGTAGGTATCCAGACCATAATGTCGAGTGTACTGTTTAGCCCATTCCTCGTCTGCTCTTTTGCTTACAGCATAGGGAGACAGCAGATTGCCCTCCCTGCCTTCCTTTTTTGGCAGATTCGGCTCGTCGCCGTAGACTGAAGAGCTCGAAGCATACACAAACTTCTTTACTTCGTTCTGCCGCGCCGCTTCCATCATATTCAGAGTTCCCATGATGTTGTTGGCACAGTAGAACAACGGCATCTCGATGGAACGAGGAACAGATCCCCATGCAGCCTGGTTCAGAACGTAGTCCACTCCCTCACATGCTTTCATACAAGTATCAAGGTCTTTAATATCGCCCTTGATAAAGGTATAGTTTGGATTGTCCATGAGCATATCAACGTTCGCCTGCTTACCAGTGCTCAGGTCATCCAGGCAGCGCACCTTATAGCCCAATTTCAAAATAGCTTCACAGAGATTCGATCCGATGAATCCCGCGCCGCCGGTAACCAAGAACGTGCTGTTCTCAGGAAAACTCACATTTTGATAGCCCATTTTTCTTCCTCCATCTATTTCAACTTTGGCATCCTCCCCATGCAGGTAAGTGCACAGGGAGGAGAACCAAGAGAATTACAGTCTCCAATAGCTGTATCCGGCGGCTTCGTACTCCTTGCGGTTCAAAAGGCCCTTAAGGTCAAGGAGAACCTTCTTCCCTTCACCGAAGAACTTGTCCATCTCAGTCATTGTGAAATGACTAAATTCAGTGTGAGCCACAGCAAGAATCACAGCATCCATATCCTTAATCGTACTCATATCCACAAACTCAACACCATAGAGCATCTTAGCTTCAGCAGCATCTGCTTCTGGATCAGCGATCACTGGTGTGATGCCATATTCCTGAAGTTCGTGAACGATATCTATAATCTTTGTATTTCTGGTATCCGGGCAGTTTTCCTTAAATGTGAAGCCCAAAATAGCAACTTTTGCACCTTTAACTGCTTTATCAGCAGCGATCAGATTCTTCACGCAGTTCTCTGCGCAGTACTTGCCCATATCATCATTGATCCGGCGACCGGACAGAATGATTTGGCTGTGGTATCCCATCATCTCAGCTTTATAGGTAAGGTAATACGGGTCAACGCCGATGCAGTGACCGCCAACCAGACCCGGATAGAACTTCAGGAAGTTCCACTTGGTGCCTGCAGCTTCAAGCACACTCTTTGTATCAATGCCCATCTTGTTGAAAATGATGGACAGCTCATTCATGAAAGCAATGTTAATGTCACGCTGGCTGTTCTCGATGACCTTGGCAGCCTCAGCAACCTTAATAGACTCTGCGCGATGAACACCAGCTTCAACAACCAGTTCATATACCTTCGCTACGCAATCAAGGGTCTCTTCATCCATACCTGAGACGATCTTCTTGATGGTTTCCAGACGATGTACTTTGTCGCCGGGATTGATTCGCTCAGGGCTATAACCGATCTTGAAATCCACACCGCACTTGAGACCAGACTCACGCTCCAGAATCGGCACACACACATCTTCAGTCACACCCGGATAAACCGTAGACTCAAAGACAACAACAGAGCCCTTGGTCAGGTTACGTCCAAGGATGGTGCTGGCTCCTTCCACAGGTGTAAGATCCGGAGTGTGGTCATCATTAACCGGAGTCGGAACAGCAACGATATGAAACTTCGCTTCACAGAGTTTCGTTTCATCCGCAGTGAATTCCACAGTAGTCTTAGAAATAACTTCATTTCCAACTTCATGAGTAGGATCAATACCATTCTTATACAATTCGATCTTCTTAGCGTTCAGATCGAAACCAATAACATTAATCTTTCTAGCAAACGCAACAGCAATAGGCATACCAACATAGCCAAGACCTACCAGAGACAGTTTTGCTTCCTTATCAACGAGCTGATCATACAGTTTCATTTTCATTTTCTCCTTCAATTAATCAATCGTAGTAAATATGCCCGCAAGGTACCCCGTACCATAAGAAAGGTGTAGAAGCAGGAACAGAAATGGCATCTTAATTATTTCAGTTAGTTTCTTCGACTTTCTTGTTGCCGCATAAAGACCAATAAGAAGATGCAAAATAATCACTCCTGCGCCTAAATACCAGAAAAACCGATGCAAAAATCCTAATATTATGGTAGCTATGATACCTAGCACAAAGGCAAAAGGAACAAGGTGCCTTAGGCGGAGTGCAGAGTTCTGATTCTTAAGTAACACCATATTCCATTTGCCATTACCATAGGCTTGCTTTGCCATCTTCTTTACAGTGTTTCGCGAGTAATAAACGCACTGTATTTCAGGATTGAAATAAAATTTCTTTCCAGCAGCTCTAATTCTTGAATGCAGTTCAATATCTTGATTTCGAACGTACTTTTCATTGAAATATCCTACTTCCTGGAATATTTCTTTTCTGTACAATCCATAAACAGCAGTATCCGCATAACCTGCCTTGTCTGAAACACGGAATGATGAGTTACCAACGCCAAATGGAGAGGAAAGAACTTTTGATACGATGTCACTGTCTCCTTCAAGCGATTTTGTAATAAGTCTTCCTCCAACACAGATTGCATCAGGAACAGCAAGAATCGTCTCAACGTTTTTTTCTATAAAATCATTGGCCGCTTCACCATGCGCATCTATGCGAACAACATAATCTCCTCTAGCATTCTTAATACCAAGATTCCAGCCTGATGCCAGAATATGTTTAGGATTATTAATTACGCGAATGTCAAAATAATCCGTTTTATATCGCTTGATGAGCTGTTGTACAATTTCTAATGTTTTATCCGTAGATTCACCATCTATAATAATTATTTCATAGCTATCTTTCGGATATGTCTGGTTTATCAGGGACATGAGCGCCTGTTCTATATAAGCTTGCTCATTTCTGGTTACAAGTAATGCTGAAACAAATGGCTGTTCTTTTTTCATTTCTTATTGTGTCCTTCTATTAGGTTTCTAGCTTGTGCCTGTAAAACGTCATACTGAGACTTTGACACTTTCCCCGTCTTCAGCAGCGCATCCCCATAATCAAGTGCTGTGGCGTTCTCTCCGTCTGTAATACCGGACCTCTTAAAAACCACAGCAACAGTCTCAAATAGGATCTTCACATCGCCAAGAAAGCTAACCTTCTCAATGTACTTCAGATCCCAGTTCAACTTTTCTTCCCAAGTAACCGCGTTCCGCCCCTTCACCTGCGCCAGACCTGTCAGACCAGGCTTTGCCGTGTGGCGCATTCGCTGCTCATCGGACATGAAGACCATGTCTCTCACAAGCTGAGGCCTAGGTCCGATTACGCTCATCTCACCTTTTAGGATGCAGAAGACCTCAGGAAGCTCATCGAGAGACGTGGAGCGAAGAAGCCTACCAAATGCAGGAAGACGATCTGCATCCGGCAACAACTCCCCATTCTCATCCCGCTTATCAGTCATCGACCGGAACTTATACATATCGAAGATGGTTTCTTTTCCATTCTTTATGATCCCCGGACGAGGCTGTTTAAACAGCACAGGGCTTCCCATCTTCACTCTTACAATCACTGCAATGATTGCATACAGCCAACAGAAAACAATGATGAAGAGGAGGGAACAAATAATATCAAGAAGCCGTTTTACGTACTTCTCATAAAAGCCGATCTTTCTTTCAAACCGCATGCATCTTCCCCTTTATCAATTTCCACAATCCAAACCCAATGGATGCTCCAAGAACATTGCAGATCACATCATCTATTTCACACCAACCGAGATTAAAAGCGTATTGAATGACTTCAATTCCAACAGAGAACAGCACGGCTGTGAGAAGTAAGGCTCTCCACCGTTTTCCCGGAAATAATGCTCCAAACGGTATGAACACAAGAATGTTATTTATGTTTTGG
Organism: Clostridiales bacterium; assembly: GCA_016281915.1. GTDB lineage: Bacteria > Bacillota > Clostridia > Oscillospirales > UBA644 > HGM12619. Next base: position 3,454 of record JAEEJO010000053.1, on the reverse strand, counting down.
ATGCTTTCAGTTTTTCCGAAACTCTCACCTGCTATCCACGCTCGGTACGCCCAGAGCAGTTCCCATTTAAAAACTCTGGCACCCGTTCTGGGTTGCCGCGTTAGAATGGTTAGCCAGAGAAGAAATAGCACATACACAACGAAGAGAATCCATCCCAGTCGTTTCTTCACACTTGCAAAGCCTTTCTCACCAGCGCATCCACAGTGTCAACCGATCCATGATTCACAGCTTCTATAGCTGAGGCTAATATTCTCCCGAACTCTTCCGGCGTGAGCTTCAGCACCAAATTCTTTGTTTCCGCGTTCAGCGTGCTTGGCAGTAATAGTCTCGCCATCTCAGGGAGACTCGCCGAATCACACGCCCGATCTAATAACTCCTCAAAATCCATCTCCCGCGCCTCCGCGCTCTCAACCACACCAACCAGTCTGCCTGCATTCGCCGCAGTTGCCCACACAGGAGCCCGCTGCTCGTCATGCCTTGTGGCTGCCTGATGCATATGGAGCAGATGCGCCTGACCGCCTGATTCATGCTCAGCAGATGTATATCTGACCGCTTGATTCATATCCAGCCGATGCCTTATTTTCTATCTACGCACCTCATGCATATTCAGCCGATGTACATATACGCCATCAAGCATATCCGGCAGATGCGTATCTGCAGTCCTAATGCATGTCCGGCAGATATAGCATCGCCCTATTTACAGCCCTCAGTCATGTCCAACCGATTTACAAAAAACACCGATGAATGATCTCAATAATCCGGTCTTGCTGCTCCGGCGTCATCTTGTTATCGCTAGGAAGACATAACCCTCTACGGAAAATATCAGCCCCTACGTCGATTCCAGACCCCTTTATGTAAGCATTTGTGCGGCCTCGGCCATTACCTTCGACCGTGACAAACGGATTCGTCCTATATATCGGCTGCATATGCATGGGCTTCCATAAGGGCCTACCTTCGGCGTTGAAAGCGGCTATGGCGTCAAGTATTTCCTGCGGAGAGCTTTTGCCGTGTTCGCTCGTATACAGATAATCATTCTCGCCTCTTACCATGGGAGCCATAGCGTCTTCGTTTATCAGCATACACGAAAGCCAGAAGTTCGGTTCGGAGTTTTTTCCGTCATACGGATTCATTGATACGGGAAGGTCTTTGAGTCCTTCTTTATATCGCATATATATAGCTTTCTTCTGGGCAATATGTTCGTTGAGATACGGGATCTGACCGCGGATGACTCCTGCGATAATATTTGACATGCGGTAGTTATACCCTATCTCCTCGTGCTGATACCACGGAGCGGCTTCTCGGCTTTGTGTGGACCATTTACGGACCTTTTCAGCGTATTCTTTGCTGTCTGTAAGGAAAAGTCCCCCGGCAGAGCCCGTTATTATCTTGTTTCCGTTGAAGCTTATCGCATTAAAATCCCCAAACGTTCCTGTCTGTTTACCGTTATACGTTGCGCCGAGGCTTTCTGCGGCGTCTTCGACTATCAGCGCGCCGTGAGCGTCTGCTATCTTTTTTATCTCGTCTATTTTACCGGGCGTACCGTAAAGATGAGCTACAACAATAAGTTTAACGTCGGGATAAAGCTCGAACGCTTTTTCAAGAGCTTTCGGATCCATATTCCACGTGTCGTATTCGGTATCAATGAATACAGCTTCTCCGTCTTCATATGCTACCGGATTGATCGACGCGTCGAACGTGACGTCTGAGCAGAATACCTTATGTCCCGCAAGCGTGCCTTTATCGGGCTTTGCCTGTCCGTAAAGCTTTTCTCCTGCAAGCTTTGTCGCGAGGTGCAGAGACGCGGTACCGCATGAAAGTCCTACTGCATATTTGCAGCCGATGTATTCCGCCATCTGCTTTTCTGTTTCGTTTATATTCTCCCCTACCGTGCTTACCCAGTTTTTCTGTATAGCGTCATCGACCCACTTCTGCTCGTCTCCGTGCATTGTGGGACTGCTGAGCCATACCTTTGAAGAAAACGGTTCGATTCCTGAAAATCGTGAATCATTTAAAAAATCCATTATTTCACCTTATACGTTTTCACGTTATACGTTTAATAAAATCTGTTAAAACCGAACTTCGAGTCCGTCAGTCGCCAAGACTATCTTAAGTTCGTTCTTCATTTCGTTTATGAGACGTTGGGCTTTTTCTTCCCACTCTCCGTTATAGTGATTAAGAATAAACCTCTTCGGCAGATGACGTTTCAGCGGCTCGATATACGTCAGAGGATCGATATGTGCGCCTTCAGCTACTACAAGGTCTGTTCCGTCCTCAGTAACGTAGCGAGCATAGTCTGTCGCTGCGCCTACCCTGTGCTCTATATCCCCTGTAAAGATCGCTTTCTTTCCTTCTCCTTCTACCATGAAGGCATAGGACTTTGAGTCTTTCAGATGTCCCGTATGCATGGCATGTACGCGAATATTGCCGTCGTCGTAAATCAGACCTTCCTCTATCAGAGCAAAGCGGATATTATCGCGAAGATGCTCTACCAGACTGAACCAGCTTTTCAGCGCTTCAAGGATATCCATATCGGGAATCATGATATACGGATCCGCTTTTGTGTAGTACCAAGAGCAGAGATCGACGAAAGGAAGCAGACCGTCTACGTGATCGCCATGCTTGTGTGTGATGAATACCGCAGAGATATCGTTAGGCGTAAGCCCACGTGTTACAAGTTCCGGCGTAATATCGCAGCCCATGTCGATGATATAGTTTTTTCCGCCGCACTCAAGCATTATGGATGAGCATTTTCTGTTTGGTTCGGGAACGCCGTGACTTGATCCGAAAAAAGTTATCTTCATGCGATTCACTCCGTGACTTCTGTAATGATATTACGAACGATCGAGTTCATTATGTCCATCTTATCAAGCATATCTTTTGCGAGAGCTGCCTGAGATCTTGTTCTGTCAAGGTTATGTTCTGGATAAAGTGTTTTGAAATACTTATCTCCGGTGATATAGTCATCAACAAAGCGAACCGCCTGTTCGCACGCAAGAACGAAGCAGCCGAGAGCGAGTGTGGAAAGCTCGTTTTCAGTAAGCGTATGCGCAGTTTTGCTTATGAAGCCTTTGGCAAAAGCTTCGAATACGTTGAGATTTACTCCCGCTTTTTCATATTCTTTGCTGTCTTCGGCCACGTAGTTTGCCGCAAAGCGTATGGCGTCTCCGAAATCATGTCCTACAAGACCCGGCATTACGGTATCAAGATCTATTACCGTCAGCGCTTTCTTTGTGTCCTTATCAAACAGAACGTTGTTTATCTTTGTATCGTTATGAGTTACTCGCAGCGGTAAAAGTCCTGCGTTTTTCATTTCGGTCATTTTACATGCTTTGTCTTTTACCGAAAGAAGCCAGTCAAGTTCTCTTTTTACTTCTTTTACTCTGCCGCAAGGATCGTCTTTAACGTCTTTTTCAAGTGTTTCGTATCTTTTTATGGTATTATGGAAATCGGGAAT
>JAEEJO010000052.1 GCA_016281915.1 Clostridiales bacterium | reverse complement strand
CGTTCTCGCGGGAAATATTCTCGTAAGACAGAGAGGCACCAAGATCCATCCGGGAACAAACGTAGGTATCGGTTCCGATGATACCCTGTTCGCTCTCATCGACGGTAAAGTCAGCTTTACTCGCTACGGAACCAACAAAGAGAAGAGAAAAGTTTCGGTTCAGTCAATTGAAGAATAATCAGTAAACAGACTGCGGAGATGATTTTACAAGCGAAAATCATCTCCCGTTTTTTTCATTTATTTACAAAGGAAAACGATATGTTTATAGACAGCGCAAAAATATACGTTCGCGCGGGTAACGGCGGCAACGGAGCAGTATCGTTCCGCAGAGAAAAATATGTTGCTGCGGGCGGACCCGACGGCGGTGACGGCGGAAAGGGCGGAGACATCGTCCTTCAGACGGATAACAACCTCAATACGCTTTCCGATCTTCGCTACCGCAGAAAATTCACCGCTCAGAACGGCGAAAACGGCAAAGCCTCAAAAATGTACGGCAAAAGCGCACCTGACCTGATCATAAAAGTTCCGAAAGGCACTCTTGTGAAGGACCCTGAAAGCGGCCTTGTTATAAAGGATATGTCCGACGACGAACCTTACGTTCTTTGCAAGGGCGGAAAGGGCGGCTGGGGCAACAGACATTTTGCAACCCCTACAAGGCAGTGCCCGCGTTTTGCAAGAGCAGGGGTGCCGGGCGAGGAAAAAGAGGTATTGCTTGAGCTGAAGCTTATAGCGGACGTAGGTCTTATAGGTTTTCCGAACGTCGGCAAATCTACCCTTCTTTCCGTCGTTTCAGCGGCGCGTCCGAAAATTGCGGATTATCATTTCACAACGCTTGTTCCAAATCTCGGCGTTGTAGGACATGACGGCGGCGACAGCTTCGTTATGGCTGATATCCCCGGTCTGATAGAAGGCGCGGCAAAAGGCGCAGGACTCGGCCACGAATTTCTGCGTCATATAGAAAGATGCAGGATCCTTGTGCATATGGTGGATATTTCCGGCTGCGAGGGAAGAGACCCGATAGAGGATTTTGAAAAAATCAATTCGGAGCTTGCTGAGTTTTCCGAAAAGCTCGCTTCTCTGCCCATGATAGTTGCCGCAAACAAGATCGATTCCATATCGAATGAGGAATCCGCAGAAAAATTCAGAAAATATATCTCCGAAAAGGGACTTGAACTTTTCGAAATGTCTGCCGCAATAGGCGAAGGCACCGACGCGCTCGTAAACGCCCTTTCCGCAAAGCTTAAAACGCTGCCTCCGGTAACCGTTTACGAACCCGAATACGTTCCGGAGCAGAAAGTGCCCGAAACTGCTGACGATATAAAGATCGAACGCGAAGGCGACGTATGGTTCGTTGAAGGCGAATGGCTTCTGCGCATCATGCGTTCCGTCAACTTTTCGGATGAAGAATCTCTTCAGTATTTTCAGCGTGTTCTGCGCATTTCCGGCGTAATAGACAAGCTTCTTGCCGCAGGCGTAAAAGACGGAGACACCGTCTGCATTTACGATTTTGAATTTGATTTTCTTTTATAACCGAAATATTATGAAAAAAACCGTATTACTATTTCTTACGGCGCTTTTACTCCTTTCATCCTGCGCTCCTTACCGCCCTGCAGACAATTCGCCCTCAAAACCGGAACGTCAGCCGGAAGGGCAAAGGGCTTTTGCAAACGGCGAGTGGTCAGTTGTAAAAAGCCTTTACAAAGAGTCTGAATACAACGCCGTAAACTACTTTGTTTCTCTTTCGGGAGCAGTTGCGGACGGGGTTTACGATGATTCCTATGCGATCCAGGCTGCTCTTGACAAAGCTGCAGCGGCAGGCGGAGGAAAGGTATATATACCGAAAGGCAAATACCGCGTATCCCGTCCCGTCAATATTCCGGACAACGTATCTCTTATCGGCGATTTCGTGTCGCCGACCTCCAAAAAAGGCGTTTCGGAAGGAACGGTGATAATAGTTGAAGGGTCTGCAATGCTTCACGACGCTTCGCTTTTTATCCTTCACGATAATTCCGCCGTTTCAGATCTGACCGTATGGTATGAGGAGCAGGCTTTTGAGGATCTGAGCAAATACGCATATACTATCCGCCACGCATCGGGCAAAAAGGCATCGGTAACAAATCTTGCGATTTTAAATACATATAACGGCATTGCCGCAGAGTCTCCCGACTGCGAATCGTTTCTTGTAAAAAACGTTTATATGACGGCTTTCAACAACGCTCTTCGCGTTGTTAACTGCTCGGAAAAGCTTACCGTAAGCGGACTTTCCGTTTCTCCCGTATACTGGATAAACGATGAAATGACCGTTAAACCTGCGGAATTCGATATAAACGCGCTCAACGATGAGATTTATTCAAAGCTTACCGCGGTAACGCTTCTGTGCGCATGCGACATGAGCCTTACGGATATCACGGTAGACACGGCAAGAGTAGGCCTCAGTATGGATATTGCGGGCGAAAGCGACAAATCGCCTTTGATTTCTTTTCTGAATATCTCAAACGCATTCATTCCCGTTTCAATAGCCAATATACCGGACTGCGGAGCGGCGTTTTCTCTTTGCTCGTTCGGCACGTCAAACCTGCTTAATTCGGTGGCGGTAAAGATCAGCAGCGCGTTCGATTCAGCCGTTGTTTTCAATACGTGCACGTTCCCCGGTCAGCCGTATTATTCCGTAAAAAGCGAGGGAATGGGCAGACTTTCGTTTGTAAACTGTAAATTCGTCGGCTGGCGAAACGCCGCGTTAAGCGTTTCGGATATAATTTTCACGGCAGCAAACACGTCCTTCAATGCGGGCAAAGATCCCGTAGTCCTTTCCGAAAAATCGGTCGGTCTTCTCGCCTCGTGCTATCTTTCCGCCGGTGAGACGGAGACAGATCCGGAACTTTTCGTTATTTCTACGGAAAACGAATACGATTTTGATATTATAGATAAAAAATACGTCGGTTCATCTGCAAACTCACCGGAAATAAAAGACCGCGTTTTCTATGCGAAGGATCACGGACTTTCCGAATCGAACTCAGATAACTACAACGCAATACAGTCTGCCATAAACTACGCCTATATGAATGGCGGAGGAACTGTTTTCATACCGGCAGGGCAGTATAAACTCAGCAACGAGGTCCTCGTCAAAGAGGGCGTGCGCGTGATGGGTGCAGGCTCGGGAACTGACCCGATAACGGCAACGGTATTTATAACCGAGAAAAACGCCGGCGATGATTCACGCTATTTTACCCTTGAAGACTCTACGGAAATATGCGGAATAACGTTTTACTATTATCGTATGCCCGATTTTGCCGCTGAAGAACAGCCGTCAGGCACGGCGATATTCGCCGAAAACAAAAAGAATATTTATATCCACGACGTCTGCACCGTCAGACCCGCAAACGGTATAACCCTAACCGAATGCAGTTCCGTTACCCTTGAAAAAATAACGGGTACGGCTGCGGTAAACGGCGTAAAGCTTGACGCCTGTATGGACGTGTACGCCGACAACATCTCTTTTTCGGATGAATTTGCCACGTCTGACGAACTCAGAACGTATCTTCAGACTCATTTTTCAGGCGTTCATATTATTGGCGGCGAACGGATCGTTTTCCGCGATGTTTCAACAAAGACCGCGGACTACGTATTCAATATAGAAGCGTCCGAAGTTCCCCTTGTTCCTGCAGAACCGTCTTTTTGCGCACTTAACGTGTTTTCAAGAGACGTTTACGCCACGGTGGCTGTGGGCAAATACCCTTATGCATCGTTTATCAACGTCGCATCACGTCCGAAAGTATTCTCAACAAACGCATACCATGCAACAACTTTTTACGGCAACCGCGGCAAGGTGAATATTTACAATCTGCTTGGCACGGGAGAAGTGACAAACGGCATATTCGTCAGAAGCGGCACCGTATCGCTGCAGTCGTCGGTATTTTGCAGTCTGGGCAAAAGCGCGGTTCTTACCGATGGCGCATATATTTCCGTGATAGGCTCTGTGCTTCTTGACAATAACTGCACATATCACGTTGAGGCAAGCGCGGGCGGAGCGTTTCTTCTGGGCAATATTACAAACAATCTCACGACCGCTTTTGACGGAATGAATATCAAGTATATAAGACGTTACGTTGACGGTGAGGCAAGCTATGCCGATGACGGAAATATGCGCGGAATCCTGCCGGAAGTAGGCTGATTTGACGTTTTCGGTCCCTGTTTTCAAAAAAAAATTATTAAAAATCAATTTTTTTGTGTTTTAACTATTGCTTTTTATGCCAACATGGTATATAATTAATAAGTGGTATCCTTGCCGCAATTAAATGAAAATTATAAGCTCGGGTAAACTCGGGCGAAAGGAGATATAGATAACATGCAATATACCGCATCTCAGATCAGAAACATTTGTCTTATGGGTCACGGTGGAGACGGAAAGACTTCTCTTGCTGAAGCCCTGCTTTTCTACACCAAAGGAACAGACCGTCTCGGAAAGACTGCTGACGGAAATACAGTTTGCGACTTTGACCCGGAAGAAATAAAGAGAAAGATATCTATTTCTACCGCGCTTGCGCCCGTTGAATGGAAAAATACGAAAATCAATATCCTCGATACTCCCGGTTATTTCGATTTTGAAGGCGAAGTCCGTCAGGCTCTCAGTGCAGTTGAAACAGCTCTTATCGTTGTTTCCGCAAAAGACGGCGTAAACGTAGGCACAGAAAAAGCATTTAAGCTTGCAAAGGCAAAAGGCGTTCCCGTAATGTTTTTCATAACGAAGGCAGACGAAGAAAACGCAGACTTTGAAAGAGTATTCGAAGATCTTCAGGATAAATTCGGCACAGGTATGTGCGCTGTAAACGTTCCTATTGTCAGCAATGGCAAGTCGGCAGGCTACTACAACCTCATTGATGAAGTATGCCGTAAATCCGAAGGCGGCAAGCTTGTTGACGTTCCCGTTCCCGGAGATGCCGCAGGCGAAATCTCAAAGCTTAAAGACGTGCTTAACGAGGCTATAGCCGCTACTGATGAAGAGCTTATGGAAAAATTCTTCGAAGGCGGTGAATTCACCAAAGACGAGATCAGAAAAGGCGTAGAGATCGGACTTAAATCCGAAACACTCGTTCCCGTTCTCTGCGGTTCTTCCATAACATTCGAAGGCATTCCTTCGCTCCTCGACTTCATCGCGCACTACGTTCCCGCTCCCAAGGACGATTCCTCCGGTGATCCGGCCCTGTTCGTATTTAAGACGATCGCCGACCCGTTCGTAGGAAAAATGTCCTTCTTCAAAGTAATATCCGGTAACATCAACGCAGGTATTACTCTCACAAATCCGCGTGCAGGATCAAACGAAAAGCTCGGTCGTATCTTTACGATAAAGGGCAAGACTCAGACCGAAGTTGACGGTCTTTGCTGCGGCGATATAGGCGTTGTAAACAAACTCGTTTCAACCGCAACAGGCGACGTTCTCTGCAACGCAGGCGCAAACGTTGAGGTTAAACCGATAGATTATCCGAAGCCCTGCTTCTCAAGAGCGATCCTTCCCAAGGCAAAGGGCGACGAAGAAAAAATCTCTCTCGGTCTTCAGAGACTCGCAGAAGAAGATCTTACCTTCTCATACGTCAACAATGCCGAAACCCACGAGCAGGTTATCAGCGGTCTTGGTGACACTCACCTTGACGTTATAGTAAGCAAACTCAAAACAAAATTCAACGTCGGCGTTGATCTTAAAGAACCCAGAGTTCCTTACAGAGAGGCGATCAGCCAGAAGGTAAGAGTTCAGGGTAAACATAAGAAACAGTCCGGCGGTCACGGTCAGTACGGTGACGTATGGATCGAATTTGAACCGTATGACGGCGACGAGCTTCTTTTTGAAGAAAACGTATTCGGCGGCGCAGTACCGAGAAACTTCTTCCCGGCAGTAGAAAAAGGACTTCGCGAATGCGCTCAGAAGGGCGTTCTTGCCGGCTATCCCGTTGTAGGACTTAAAGCAACTCTCGTTGACGGTTCTTACCATCCCGTTGACTCTTCGGAAATGTCATTCAAGATGGCTGCTTCCATCGCATACAAAGAAGGACTCTCGCGTGCAAAACCGAAGATCCTTGAACCGATAGGAAAACTCAGCGTTCTTATTCCCGACAGCCTCATGGGCGATATTATGGGCGATATAAGCAAGCGCAGAGGATCGATCATTGGTATGACTCCCGCTGAGGAAAGAGGAATGCAGGAAGTTCAGGCAACGGTTCCGATGTCCGAAATGGCTTCTTATGCTACAGACCTCCGTTCAATGACACGCGGTCGCGGCTCTTTCGATCTTGAATTTGATTCTTACCAGGTCGCACCTGATAACGTCGCAGAGCAAATAATTGAAGAAGCAAAGAAAGACGAAGAAGAATAAAAATAACGCAGACCGGCATAAAGCCGGTCTGTTTTTGGAAAGGTGACAAATATGGCAATGGATCTTTATCTGGCAGCGCAGGAGCAGATCCTGATCACGGCTCACCGTGGCGCGTGTGCCGGAAATATACCGTGCAATACTATCGCAGCATATGACGCGGCAGTTTCACAGGGCGCGGATATGATAGAAATTGATGCAAGTTTAAGCGCGGACGGCACGCTTTTCAGCTTTCACCCCGGTATGGAAGGCGCTCATCTCGGCAAAAACTGCCGTATTCCGCAGATGCACGACGATGAAATACGTCAGCTTCGCTATGTCAACTATGACCGTGCCGCAACGGAATGGGGACTTTGCACCCTCGACGAGATTTTTGAACGCTATAAAAACAAATGCTTTATAAACGTTGATAAATTCTGGGATCATCCGCAAAAAATATCCGAGCTGATCAGAAAACACAACATGAAAGATCAGATCGTCGTAAAGACCGGTCCTTCAAAGGAAATGCTTGATATTATCGAGGAATACGCGCCGGATATCGCGTATCTTGCGCTGATTTCCAAAGATGACGGCACTCACGAAGAGCTGAAAAAAAGGAAGATCAACTACGTTGGAGCAGAAGTTCTCTTTTCTTCCGAAGAAAGTGAACTTTGCAGCGAAGAATTTATCGAAAAAATGCATGCCGACCGTAAGCTTGTGTGGGTAAATTCAATTATTTACGATTACCATGCTCAGCTTTCCGCCCGCCATTCAGACGATACCGCAGTCGCATTCGATCAGGAGGACGGCTGGGGCTGGCTTGCAGACAGAAATTTTGACATCATTCAAACAGACTGGACGCTGGCGCTCCGTCTCTTCCTTGAAAAAACGGGCAGAAGATACAGAAAACAGTAAATAAAAAAAACCCCTTGCGAAAAAAGCAAGGGGGTTTTTTTATATCGAAAACCACGTGATAGTCGCTGCGGTTCAAAGAGGTCAACCGATGGAAGTTAAAATGCAGACTGAAAAACATACAAACAATGCTTTTCATATTCCCGGGGGTCCATACACTTTTATGCCATGATTGATCACGATTTTTCTGTCAGCTGCGGGCGGACGGTAAGAACGGTCTGAGCGCATCCGCCATTGTATTTCTCGGCATTGTCTGCAGCCATATTTTGCCCGGTCCGGTAAGAACGGTATTGAACAGACCTTCTCCGCCAAAGAGAGCGTTTCCTATACCTTTTACAGCCTGAATATCTATCTGGACCGTTTCCTGCATTGCCGCGAGATTACCTGTATCCACAATTATTTTCTGACCGGGAGCAAGATTGTATTCCTGCACGCTTCCGTCTATTTCAAGAAATACCATTCCGTTTCCTGTAAATTTCTGAAGTATGAAGCCTTCACCGCCGAAAAAACCGGCTCCTGTTTTCTTCTGGAAGTGAACAGACATTTCAACGCCATCTTCGCTTGCAAGAAACGCGGACTTCTGCGCTATTATGGTGTTTCCGGGATTTACCATTACAGGAAGTATCTCACCGGGAAAGCTTGACGCTGCCGCAAATAATCCGGAGCCTCCGGTACAGGTGTAAACGTTCTGGAACATCGACTCTCCCGAGAACATTCTTCCGAACGCCTTTCCTATACTGCCGCCGGCATTGGTGGACATTTCCATATTGGGAGACATCCAGCTCATTGCGCCCTTGTCAGTCTTGATCTTTTCTCCTGCTTCCAGCGTCATTATTAACACAGGAAGAGGCGTGCCCTTAATTTCGTACTTCATAGCTTTTTTCTCCTTTTGTAAATAAATACTGTTGGGGATACTATCAAATTACGCCTAAAAAGATATCCATTGCAAATGTTTGCATTGAAATAACTGAATTAAAGCGTTCTTTACGAAGACAGAATAATCGTTCCCGAATAACCAAAAGGGATTATTATTGCAAAGGTTTCATATCTGCCGGCATATAGGGAAGCGTGAAGCCGATAAGATTTGCTCCTTCGCTTGCCGATGAGCGCTTAAACTGGTTTTTATAATATCTTGAATAGAAAGTATCAAGCACTGTGTTCAGTTCATCTTCGGCATATTCATCAAACGTAGCCAACATATACTTCAGTATCTCGGAACGCGGGAATTTATGCTTTGCAAAATAGTAAATTATAAAATCGTGAAGAATATACGGACCGAGAATGTCCTCTGTTTTCTGTCCGTCCTTAAGCTCGGGAGAAACAGGGGTATCTACGATATCAAGAAGCGTTTTTTCAAGCTCTCCGCCGCGTTTTTTTGCAATGTGTGTTACAAGCTCGCGCATAACCGTTTTGGGAACAGTTGCGTTTACGTTATAATGACTCAGCATATCGCCTGCATAAGTTGTAAAGCCGAGCGCCGCTTCTGAAAGATCGCCTGTGCCGAGGGCAAGAGCGTTTTGCTGGTTTGCAACGTCAAAAAGTATCTGCGCGCGCTCTCTTGCCTGTGCGTTTTCATATGTAACGTCGTTTGTAACTCCGTCATGACCGATTTCTTTGAGGTGAAGAAGGACCGATTCTTTGATGTTGATCTCTCTTGCGGTAACTCCGAGCAGACGCATAAGCGATTTTGCGTTTTCGTTCGTTCTTTTTGAAGTGGAAAAGCACGGAAGTGTGAGCGCTGTTATGTCCGAAACCGGCAGCCCGAGCATTTTGAAAGTATTTTCCGCTACAAGAAGCGCCGTAGTCGAGTCAAGTCCGCCCGAAACGTTAACAACTATCTTTTTTATTCCGGTATTCACAAGACGCATGTAAAGAGCCTGAGTCTGAAGAGAGAAAAGCTCTTCAAGATAACGTTTTTTGTCGTTTTTTCCGTAATACGGTATTCTGTAGTCGGCAACCTTCTGTCTTGTATAGATAAGTCCGGTGTCTTTTGTGTGATCAGCGGTAGAAACGATCGTTTCAGGCTTATCCTGCGACATGAAGGATACCGTGATCCCCTTGTTGAAAACACCGCAGAAGCCTTTATAGACGTTATCTGCCGAGCTTTCACCGAATCCGCCGTTAGCTACTGCAACAACACAGTTTTTTGCGCCAGAAGCGCGGTTGCAGTATTCGATTATATCATTCTGGATGCACGGATAGCCCGGCATGATCGTGGGCAGAAGCAGAACGTCGAAATTTTCGTTTCCGTTTTCCGAAACGGCTACTGTTTTACCTTCAAGCTCAAAATGGCTCTTTTTTACAAGTATACCGTCTTTTATTATTACATTTTCATGATAAGGAACGGATGTAACTATGATTTTGCCGGTTTTCTCACTGTATTTGCACAGAGAGTCGAGCGCAGCTTCGGTCTGCGCTTTGAATTCGGGAAAATCATAAAGTTCTCCCGCGGAAGAGCCTGTGAGAGAATATGCGGGGAAAAGATAAATATCTCCCTCGTTGCTGTCCATAATAGCAGTCATTTTCTTTGCATTTTCTCTCGGATAACCAAGAGAAACAACAAAAACGGCTGTAACGATCTTCATAACGTTATTCCTTTCATAGGGGAAAAATCAGAAATATACAGGTATTATATACCTTTTGCGCAGCTTTGTCAAGTCTTGGCGCAAAATAAAAGGCAGGAGATGATCCCCTGCCTTTTTTTGCTGTTTGAAATTATTCAGCGATGGATGCAACGATACCGGAACCAACGGTTTTGCCGCCTTCACGAATAGCGAAGCGGAGACCGGGTTCGATAGCGATGGGAGTGATGAGGGCAACGTTGATGGTAACGTTTTCGCCCGGCATGCACATGTCAACGCCTTCTTTAAGGGTGATAACACCGGTAACGTCGGTTGTTCTGAAATAGAACTGAGGTCTGTAGTTGGATACGAACGGTTTATGACGTCCGCCTTCTTTAGCGGTAAGAACGTAAACCTCGCCTGTGAACTTCGTATGGGGATGAATGGAACCGGGTTTAGCAAGAACCTGTCCTCTCTGAACGTCTGTTCTCTGAACACCACGGAGAAGGCATCCGATGTTGTCGCCTGCTTCAGCAAAGTCAAGAAGCTTTCTGAACATTTCGATACCGGTAACAACGGATTTACGGGTTTCTTCTTTGATACCGACGATTTCAACTTCCTCGGACATCTTAAGAACGCCTCTTTCAACACGACCGGTAACAACGGTACCACGGCCGGTGATGGTCATAACGTCTTCGATAGGCATAAGGAACGGGAGATTGTCGTTTCTTTCGGGTGTGGGAATATGAGTGTCAACAGCGTCCATGAGTTCCTGGATGCATTTGTATTCGGGAGCGTTAACATCTTTGGAGTCGCTTTCGAGAGCTTTGAGAGCGGAACCCTGGATGATAGCGGTGTCGTCGCCGGGGAATTCGTATTTGTTAAGAAGATCACGAATATCCATATCAACGATTTCGAGAAGCTCGGGGTCGTCAACCTGGTCAACCTTGTTCATGAAAACAACGATTGCGGGAACGCCAACCTGACGGGCGAGAAGAATGTGCTCACTTGTCTGAGCCATAACGCCGTCGGATGCAGCAACAACGAGGATAGCGCCGTCCATCTGAGCAGCACCGGTGATCATGTTCTTGATGTAGTCGGCGTGGCCCGGGCAGTCAACGTGAGCATAGTGACGGGAGTCGGTTTCATACTCAACGTGTGCGGTGTTGATGGTGATTCCTCTTTCTCTTTCTTCAGGCGCTTTATCGATCATATCGTATGCTTCGAATTTAGCGTAGCCTTTGAGGGAGAGGTACTTTGTGATAGCAGCGGTAAGGGTGGTTTTACCATGGTCAACGTGTCCGATGGTACCAATGTTAACATGGGGTTTTGTTCTTTCAAATTTAGCCTTTGCCATTAGATTGATTCCTCCTGTTTGATAAGATTATTTAAAATTATTTTTTCATTATTGCTTCCTGAATGCTCTTGGGAACTTCTGCATAGTGGCTCGGTTCCATTGTGTAAGAGCCGCGTCCCTGTGTTTTGGAACGCATATCGGTAGCATATCCGAACATTTCGCCGAGAGGAACATTTGCAGTTACCTGCTGACCGCCGGCGACAACGTCGAGAGTCTGGATCTGACCTCTGCGTGAGTTAAGGTCACCGATAACGTCTCCGAGATATTCATCAGGTGTTGTTACAACAACTTTCATTATCGGTTCCATAATTACGGGGTCAGCTTTCTTCATAGCATCCTTGAACGCCATTGAACCTGCGATCTTGAACGCCATTTCGGAAGAGTCGACTTCGTGATACGAGCCGTCGTAAAGAGTGACTTTGCAGTCAACTACCGGATATCCCGCAAGAACACCGGACTGCATTGCGCCCTGAATACCTGCGTCTACAGCCGGGATATATTCCTTGGGAACGGAACCTCCGACAACTTTGTTGATAAACTCGTAGCCCTTGCCCGGTTCGTTCGGTTCAACGATGATCTTAACGTGACCGTACTGACCTTTACCGCCGGACTGACGCGCATATTTCGTATCCTGATCGACAGTTTTTCTGATCGCTTCTTTATAAGCGACCTGAGGTTTACCAACGTTTGCCTCTACCTTGAATTCACGCAGCATTCTGTCTACGATGATCTCAAGATGAAGCTCGCCCATACCTGCGATGATGGTCTGTCCCGTTTCTTCGTCGGTATACGTTTTGAACGTCGGGTCTTCTTCCGCGAGTTTGGCAAGAGCGATGCTCATTTTTTCCTGACCCGCTTTTGTCTTCGGTTCAATCGCTACTCTGATGACGGGTTCGGGGAATTCCATCGATTCAAGTATGATCGGGTTTTCTTCTACGCAGAGAGAGTCGCCTGTCGTTGTGCTTTTGAGACCTACTGCGGCAACGATGTCGCCTGCGTAAGCTTCTTCAAGGTCTTCTCTGTGGTTGGCGTGCATCAAAAGGATTCTGCCGAGACGTTCGCGGTTGCCTTTTGTTGCGTTTTTCACGGTCGCGCCGGCTGTTATCTTGCCGGAATAGATCCTGAAAAAGCAAAGCTTACCAACAAACGGGTCGGTCATTATCTTGAAAGCGAGAGCTGAAAACGGCTCGCTGTCGCTTGCCTTGCGCTCGTCTTCTTCGTTTGTATCGGGATTTATACCTTTGATCGCGGGGATATCAACGGGGGACGGCATATAAGCAACGATCGCGTCAAGAAGCTTCTGAACGCCTTTGTTGCGGTATGATGTGCCGCACGTTACCGGAACTATCTTGTTTGCGATTGTGCCGGAACGCAGACATCTTCTTATCTCGTCCTGAGAGATCTCTTCGCCGTCAAGGTATTTTTCCATAACGGATTCGTCTTCCTCGGCGCATGCTTCGATCATCTGCGTTCTGTATTCCTCAGCAAGATCGAGCATGTCTTCGGGGATGGCTTCAACGCGCATGTCGTTTCCCATGTCGTCGTAATAAACGTCGGCAGTCATTTCAACAAGGTCGATAACACCGCGGAACGATTCCTGGGAGCCTATCGGAAGCTGAATGGGAACGGCATTGCATTTAAGACGGTCATGCATCATTTGGACGACACGGTAAAAATCCGCGCCCATAATGTCCATCTTGTTTACGTAAGCCATACGGGGAACTTTATATTTGTCTGCCTGTCGCCAAACTGTTTCAGACTGGGGTTCAACGCCGCCTTTTGCACAGAAAACGGTTACCGAACCGTCAAGAACTCTCAGAGATCTTTCTACTTCGACCGTAAAGTCCACGTGACCGGGAGTATCTATGATGTTGAGACGGTGACCTTTCCAGTATGCAGTAGTTGCAGCTGAAGTGATGGTAATACCTCTCTCCTGCTCTTGTGCCATGAAGTCCATGGTGGCAGTACCTTCGTGTGTTTCACCGAGTTTATGGTTAACGCCGGTGTAATAAAGGATACGCTCGGTGGTCGTTGTTTTGCCCGCGTCGATATGAGCCATTATGCCGATATTACGGTAAAGCTCAATGGGATATTGTCTGGGCATCTGGGTTTCCTTTCGAAAATGAGATTTTTGTGATTACCATCTGAAATGTGCAAACGCTTTGTTCGCTTCTGCCATCTTGTGGGTGTCTTCTTTCTTCTTGAAAGCACCGCCCTGATTGTTGATGGCATCGAGGATTTCGTTTGCAAGTCTTTCTTTCATTGTGCGCTCATTGCGTGAACGCGCATATGTCGTGAGCCAACGCAGACCAAGGGTAACTCTTCTTTCGGGACGAACCTCCATAGGTACCTGGTAGTTGGAACCGCCGACACGTTTTGCCTTGACTTCGAGAACGGGCATGATGTTTTCCATAGCCTGTTCATATACTTCAAGCGGGTTCTTGCCTGTTTTTTCTTTTACGATGTCAAATGCGTCGTAAACTATTTTCTGAGCAACGCCTTTTTTACCGTCATACATAACGCTGTTGACGAGCTTCGAAACGAGCTGGCTGCCGTAAATAGGATCGGGGAGAACCTCACGCTTGGGTATGTTTCCTCTTCTGGGCACTTTACTT
>JAEEJO010000051.1 GCA_016281915.1 Clostridiales bacterium | reverse complement strand
GAAGGAATAATATTCTATGTTACCTATGACGGGAAAAAGGCTGTGCTCAAGGCGGCACCGGCGAATCACTCCGCCGATGCGCCGGTATTCAGGATAGCGGAGATCCCGACCCCGGATCCCGCCCGCATCGTCGGGGTCTCGACCTCCGGAGCATATATATCCGTCGACAGGGACGGAGTGTATTTCGTGAGGTTCGCGGGCGGCGGGACCACAAAGATCTGCGGTGCTCCCGAAGGCGGGTTCGATTATCTGAAGACTGCGGACGGTAAGCTCTACGCCGCAGGAGATGGCACTCTCCGGGCGTATGACGTCAAAGGGAAGGAGCTCTGGTCGGCGGCGGCCGGCGGGTGCTTCGAAGTATACGGCGACGATCTGATCACCCTGTCAGCCGACGGTATCGAATTCATTCATCCCGGCTCGGCTGAGCCCTACAGGAGAGTGGAACTGCGGATCGGCTCTCTCGCCGCGGCAAACAAGTTCAACAAACCCTGGGCGATATCTAACGGGAAGCTCTATATATGCCTGCAGGGTGGGACGGGAGATCTTGCCGCCGTCGATCTGAACAGTCCGGAAAAGACAGTCACCGTCACAGAAGGATTTTTCAGACAGTGACCTCCCGCTCCCCGGATCCCTCGCGGAGACAGTGTTTCAAGGGCTGGTTGTTGTTATATAAAGCACAAGCGGTAATATAATAAAAAATGCCGCGTACGCGGCGGAACGGAGAAGAAAATGCCATACATCAATACCGTGACTTCGGCTCGGATACCCGAGGAAAAGGAGAAAAGGATTGCCTCGGCTCTCGGGAAAGCCATTGAAAACTTCCCGGGAAAGACAGAATCCTGGCTTATGCTCAACTTTACGCAGGGTTCGCATATGTATTTCAGAGGAGACTCGTCTGCGCCTTCAGCGATGGTCGAGGTGAAGATATTCGGCTCGGCGCCGAAGTCGGCTTACGACAGAATGACGAAAGACATATGTGACATCCTGGGCCGCGAGCTCGGCATCCCCGGCGACCGCGTTTACGTTCAGTACGAGGAATGCGGCAGGTGGGGCTGGAACGGCGGCAATTTCTGAGAGCTGAAAGAAAATGAGAAAAGTCAGGATAACCGTGATGCGGAAGGCCTGCCACGCCGATCTCATCGAACGCTACGAGAACCCGATCGAGCACGCATGCGATCTGCGCGAGGGACAGGTCTTCGTCGCCGACGGGACCGGCGGAAAGCCCGAGGGGCTCTGCGAGAGCGCCTGGCAGACGCTCTCGCCCTTCGTCATGGCGCTCTCTTTCGGCGCCGAGGATCTCTGGGACGGCTGGATGAAGGACAGACGGTCGGCGATGATCTCCTGCAACGACGGCTTCCGCCCGGTCAGCTTCCTGCTTGAGGCCGAAGCCGTCGACGGGACCCCGGCCCGGACAGAATCCGAGCAGTAAAGCAACGAAAAACAGGCAGTGATGACCGGCTTTGCAGACGATACAGCCGTGCGCATTTTTCTCCTTGCGAAATTCCCTCGCGTCAATTGCCACTCAAAAAATGAACAGAAAGGAATCCAGAGGTACTAGTAATGAAAAACATAACGAAAACTCTAAAAATGGCGACGGCATTGATCATAGTATCGCTCATTCTCTTTGGGTGTGCTTCGGTTCACGTCGAAACCGAATTCACCTCAATAGATATCACTTCTTCTTTTGACCCCGGCAACGTGAATGAAGATTCCGCCCCCTTTATCGAGCCACTCACGACGTATTATTCCGATACTATGGAAGCTCTTTCCAGGTCTCCTCAATTCATTGTTGTGGATTCTGTCGAAAAACTGAGTGCGATATGTGATTTCGGCTCTGAGCTGGCGGAACGTACTGCTTTCGTGTTCCTGGCGACCCGGCAAGAGCTCGAGGATGCAGCGGCACGGTACGGGTCCGGTTTCTTTGACGGAGGATTTCTGATAATCATCGTCGGCGCCGAGTCGATCGGGAATATGAGATACAGCGTGCAGAGCAAAACAGATGCGGATAAGATCGAAATCCTTCTTTCGGCCATCGCTCCTCCCGTTCGGACCTGTATTCTCGGGGCATATCTTTATCCTGTGGCTTTTGAAGGCAGATATTCCGGACAGGAAATCTCTATCTCGAGAACCTACTCTGAAGAAAGAAGTTCCGCGGCATAAATAATCCTGCAGGTATTCCGCGAGGTAAAGATCGCGCGCGTTTTTCCTCGCGGAAACTTAACAATAACGAGCGGCCGCATGAAGGACTGGATTATTTGTATCCTGCACAGGTATACAAGTCAGTTTTCGTCGCCTGATCGAGAATCACCCCTGAGATCGGCGGCGCGGGATTTCTGAAACGTCACTCCGCTACGCTTCGTTCCGTTTCAGGAATCTTCACCAGTGTGTCATACATATTCAAAAAATGTGTCAAAACACAGGGGCCATTATAGTTGATAATGAGCAGCAGTAGAGAGGATTGGGTTAAGAAAGAATTACGCCTCCGAAAAATAACTAAAAAAATCATACTCACGGTGGCAATTACGGTGTTTTTGATTCCCGCTTTGGTCATATTATATTTTGTGGCATGTAAATTTTTTCCTGCCAGAGTCATTTATTCAGATACATCGTACAACGGTCATAATGTGAAGATATGTGAAGATGGATTTAACAATCGGCTGGGTGAAGCGACCGGGCATTGGGTGATCGTAAAAGTCGACGGAGTGACCGTCAGCAGATTTTTTATACTACTCGATTATTCATCGTTTAGTTTACGAAAGGATAATATTATCAACGACATCGATTCCGAGAATGAGTACAAGATTCGATTCGATCCGTCCCGGAATGGAGGGTCGCAGTACATAACATTTTCTTCTGATTTCAAAGCCGTTACAGACGCCTGCGTTTATGAATACTATCATATTAACGATGATATCAATGATTATAACGTTCCGCATTTGGATTCATGGGGGTGATTTGGTACCATTATTTCTTTATTTTTTGGCAGTGATTTGAACGTGGTTTATTTTTGCTAACAAACCGCTTTTGTTGACCGTTTTATCGCGCGAGCGAACGAATTTCGCATTGTGGGCTAACCTGCACCCCTATAAAGCTGGTCGCCCGTTTACAGCGTTTTTGTCAGTGGTGAATTCCCAGAGCAAATTCCATCGCATATTCCACTGTGGAATTTACTATGGGAATTCACCCGCAGCATTTGTAATACTCAGCGAGGCGTACATTGAAAGCATGATCTGATTTGCTCATGCGCGATCTCGGGCTTATTGAATACTCAGGGAGGGGAACCCTGCGTCTTGCGGAAGATCTTACATATTACAGAAAGTACTGATCTGTCAATCGACCGAATAAAACAAATCGAGCGCTGTCGAATCAGTCATTTCTCCGTAAACGATGTCAACGGCGTAATCCATGTAATAATAACACGTTCCCTCATACATTATCAGCATGGTTTCGCGACGCCGGAGAGAATAATCCGTATTACTCAAATCATTTTGTGATTCGATAATCTCTTTCAGTTTTATATCAGCTTTATTGTGAGCTGTTTCCGGGCTGAAATCGGAAGGAAGATTGTAACCGTCAAAGTCTCCGAGCGCAATACTTGAAAATTCAACGACCGATCCGTCCCCGGCTATTGTGATGCGCAGAGATTCCGAAGTATCGATTCCATCAATCAGACGCTTGAATTTAAAAACACGATCGTTTTCCAAAACGCCATCATTGAAACCTGAATACTGATAGTTTTCTATGTCGATAATTCCGGACAGGAATCGTTCCGCTGCCGCTTTTCCGGAAGATTCGTCTATCGCAGTATCTGAAGAATGCATTTTTGAAAAGCGCGTCAGTCTGCCGCTTTTCTCATCCAGCATGAAACTGAATCCGTACCCGGTATAGCGGTCGCTCATTTTCGACGAAAAAATGAACGTACTGGTCGTATCGGCATAAACACCCGTATACTTTTTGCCTTCTATTGTTATTTCCCGTTCGGATCCTTCCAAGTCCGCTTTTTTATCGATTTTTCCGTTGTGTATGTTGTTCGCCGCATCAAAGTATTCGTTCCACTTTATGAAACTCAAACTGTCGCTGTCGGAGATATCGCCGCAGTAGATTTCTCCTTTTCGTGTTTTGGAAGATGAGCACGACTGAAAGAGCAAAACAAGAGCCATAAAAGCGCAAATGCAAGCCCAAATATTCTTCTTTTTCACTTTCGTTCTCCTTTTAATCACAGGTATAGTATGACCCCGAATAGTAATATACGCATTTCGCCGTCAACCCGCTTGTGATCGCAGCCTCATTTATTGCGTATTGATAACAATCGATACGCGCATCTTGCTGGGCGGATATTGACAAACTATTATAAACCCATTGATTTATTGACTTTTTCGTATGCACCTAGTATAATATAAAAATAAAAAAAGTCAAGGGACAAAAAAGCAGGAAAATGGCGCATATGCCACAAATATATGTATAATTGTGGCATAATTAACAAACCGTTTACAATTTCTTTTTTGGGAGCTTCTCTATGGATGATCAGAAAATCGACCTTAGGGTCCGGAAAACCAAAAAAGCCATTCGTTATGCGGTTACCAAACTTCTTTCCGTAAAGGGCTATGATGAAATAACGGTACGAGAGATAATTGAACTGTCAGAAATAAACCATAAGACTTTTTACCGTTACTACGGCTGTGTCCTGGATGTCGTTGAAGAGATCGAAAACGACGTTGTAAAGACATTTGAGTCTTTTCTGTATGACGTCGATCTTGTGGATTCCCTAAAAAATCCTGTCGTGATTCTTGAGCGACTGAATTCAGTTTTCGACAGCGACAAAGAACTGTACGCGAATCTGCTGTCGGCGAGGAAAAACATTGATCTTATGAGCAAGGTCAATAAATCCATCAAGGAAACAGCCAAGCGGATCGTAACGGAACAAAAAGGGTTTGAAGAAAACTGTTCAGACCTG
>JAEEJO010000050.1 GCA_016281915.1 Clostridiales bacterium | reverse complement strand
TGTGAGTTTGTCAAGATATTCCTGACTTACGATTCCCACGTAGGCTTCATGCCACGACTTCCAATGGACATAGGCTTTCCCCTTTATTTCTTCGTCTGTCTCCATCTTTTTTAATATGATACCCATGTTGCCGTTCCTCCGTAAAGCCCGGTTTACCAGCGCTTCATGTTTTTCTCAAACTTACTGATATAGCGAAACTATTCAAACAGCTTCAGCAGATCTTCAACGTCCGCCGTAGCAAGACATACGCAGGTATCCGAAGCGCCGTAGTAGATTTTTACTTCACCGTTTCCTTCAAGCAGCATTCCGCACGGGAAAATAACGTTCTGTCTGTATCCCTCGTCCGTTTCTATCGGCATATCGGGAGCGATCAGCGGCTCTTTATATACCGAAATCATTTTTGAAGGGTCGTTGAGATCAAGAAGCATTATACCTGCGGTATAACGTTTTGTCCACTGTCCGTCCCATCCGTTTTTGCCGCGCGTGTCGTCACGGTCAACGGCGTGAAAAAGCGTCAGCCAGCCCTTTCGCGTTTTTATCGGAGCGGCAGTGGGACCGATCTTGTCGTTTGCCCACGGTGCGTCCTCGACGCCCATCACAAGACTGCTTTTGCCCCAGTATTCAAGATCGGGCGACCGCGAAAGCCAGATATCGAATCTGTCGCGTCCGCGTCCGTATACAGGCATCGGTCTTTCAAGTCGTATGAATTCTCCGCCGATCTTTTCCGGGAAAAGGACCATGTTCCTGTTGTCCGGAACGGTCGCGCTGATTAGTCTGTATGTTTTCAGATCATCCGAAAGCTCGGCTATCGCGCCTCTTATACCGTGTTTTGTGTCCATTGCAAGGCAGAGATAAAGCTTGTTTTCTATCATGATTATGCGGGGATCGTAAAAGCGGTTCAATTCGGGATCGTTTTGCGGATCCGTGCTGTCCATTATCGGCTTCGGATCGAATTTCCATCCGTCTATACCGTTTTTGCTTCTTGCGATTCCAACGCAAGTTCCCACGAAATGACCTGTTCCGGTTTCATATCCTTCCCGGTCGGTTCCGTAATCGTTGCGGAAAACCATTATATATTCGCCGTTATATTTTATTACGCCGGCATTGAACACGAGCGACGCGGGATACGGAAGATCCTTCGCAGTCACTATCGGTTCAGTTCTTTTTTTTATGCATGGGTGTGATCTCAGCTTAGGAAATACTTCAGGCATCTTTTCCCCTCCGGATAATACGTACGGTCTTCTGATGAAGACCGGAACTGTTTTTTTGCGTTTATTATACCACAGAATCGCGTGATTTGCAATATCGGTCCGAAAAAGAACACGATCCCGACCGGATACAGTTAAAATTGCGATATATTGAAACTTGTTTATTAAAATATATTGACAAAACAGTGTGTTGTTGATATAATTATAGCAAAACCCGCTATATATGGTTTGCATATTTACGTTACAAGGCGAAACAACTCGAAACAGAAAGGATCCGAACAGGAGGATTGTTAAATGAAACACTTTATAAAGATCGCTTCTTTATTGCTCGCATTTATGTTCTTTTTTTGTGCGTGCGAACAGGCCGAGACCGAAACGGTTCCCGAATATGAGACAACGTTCAGCGGAACGGACCTTGGCGGGGCAACCGTAAGCTGGGGCTTCTCAATGGACCGTTATCATGACAACATTGAAAACGTTTTCGGCTTTATTCCGGGCTCTGTTTTTGCCGATCAGGCCACCGAACGTAAAAAACAGATCGAAAATGATTATAATTGTAAAATCGTCATTGACAACAATTCCAGCTCATATATTATTAATGACAGGCTTAACGCGTCGATCGTTTCAGGATCGCATCTCTACGATATCACTACGTCGGACTCAAGCCTGCTCAGAGGCATGGTGAGATCTGGCGGATTTCTTTTGGGACTTTCCTCTCTTCTCGATGTTCAGAACACCGATAAATGGGGCCCTCCGAATATGCTTTACTCCATGCTGTGGAAAGATGATCTCTACGGCGTCGTTCCCTTTGCATGGCCCGAGCTTCTCTATTCAACAACAGGTCATATAATCGCAGTCAACGAAACCATCGTTTCACAGCTTGCGCAGCCCGATCCTCGTGAATTTGTCGAAAACAACACCTGGACGTGGGATAAATTTGAAGAAGTTCTTCACGCATACACATATCAGGACGCCGGACGGACAGTTTACGCTATGAACACTCACAATGCGTATTTCGCGATGAATATGTTCCTTTCAAACGGCGTTACGTTCTCGTCTTATGAAAACGGCGAAGTAGTCTGCGGAGTATATACCGATCCCGGCAGAGCCGCTCTTGAACGCGCACAGTCGATCCATAACGATACCTGCAAAGACTGTTTTTATCCTGCCGATTCATCTGATTTGATGTATATTCAGAACGGCGATTCGGTTATGGTCGTAACTTCTCACGGTGGACTGATAAGCACTACCGATTCACTGATGTATAAAATGGATAATATCGGTATCCTTCCGTTCCCGCTCGGCCCCAACGCGACCCCGGGTATATACCGCTCATATTATGAGCAGATCGCATTTACAACAGTAATTCCCGTAAATACCGCTGATGCGCAGTCTGCGGCGCTCGTTCTCTCCGCAATGTATGAACCCCTGCCCGGTCTTGAAACAAAGGACGATATAGCCGAATATATGGCAACGCAGATATTCTTTGACATTCGCGATGCAGAGGTCTTTATTAATACGGTCACAAATACCGAATACGGCTTTTTCTGGGAAGGCGGAAGAGGCGCGATAGAGTCATCGGTCAATGCGAACACCTCGATCTCTCAGATACTTGAATCGATGAAAAGCAGATACGATGGTATCGTTGAAGACTTCCTCGGATACCATTATGCAGGCAGAGACGCGGTTTACGGCGATTGACGTCTGAACGGAATACAGATCGGGTATTATAAACAGACCGCCGAAACATACGGTCGCCTTTCATACGGCTGCCGTGAAACTGTTGATAAAAACGGAATGATTATAATAAACGCAACGCACAAAAAAAGCAACCAAAAGTCACTTCACCGCACGAGAAGAGGAGAAATAATGAACCTTATACCCGATTCGGTAAAAGATACCGGCAGCTATTACTGCACGTGGGATTCGCAGTATGACAATATGTATTTCAGAAATCCCGATGTTACTAGCATTCCTGCGCGCGATATGATGAATGAAGAATTCCTTTTCGGGAAGAACGGCGTTCTGAGAAGCTTTGAAGGAGTCAGGGGCGACCTGATAGTAGTTCTTGACGACGGCTGGGATGTTTCGTACGGAGCAAAGGATATGAGAATGTTCGGCACGCTGGAAGTCGATCCGGAGCGTTTTCCGTCGCTCAGAGCGCTGCATCCTGCTGACAGGCTAAAAGCCTTGTCAGATAATATCCGTCAGCTCGGATATAAGGGACTCGGACTTTGGATCCCCACGCAGACGCCGTCTCTTGTCAACGGAAAAGAAACGGAACTGTCTGCCGAAGAAGAGCGTCTTTATTGGGAAGAAAGGGGAAGATGGTGCGCAAAAGCAGGTGTTTTGTATCTGAAATCGGACTGGGGCAAACATTCGACCGACCCTGACTACTGTCTTATGATGCACGCAAGTATCAGGAAGTATGCGCCGGGCATCAGAATAGAAAACGGTCTTGTCGGGCGCCCTCTTCTTGAAACACCGGAAAACAGGGAACTGACGGAGCTTACAAAAAACTATCTGCCTAAAATTCTTCGCAGCAGCGATTTTCTGCGAACGAACGACGTTGTCCACGAACTGAAATATGCCTCTACGATCGACAGGGCGGCTATCTGCCTTGAAGCGGCAAGCCATATCGAAGGTAAATGCGCCGTTCTGAATATAGAGGATACGCCTGCTGTCGGTGCCGCTCTGGGCTGCGCGAGCGGTGTTATGCGCCATGATTTCGAAAAGATCCGCAAGTGGCTTCCCGGCAAACCGAGACTGATTTCCGAAACCGCATGCGCTCTTCGCTGGCAGAGAATCGCTCCGCCTTTTGCCGCCAACATGGGCGAGCTTCATATTTCCGAGGATCGTATGAAAGACATATGGCATTATCCTTCAAGGGCACGGCACTACTGGCCGAGCGTTGCGGAAGGTGATTATTATGTTACCGCACCCGCTCTCGTATCAAGAAATATGCCGTTGCCTGTTGTTGGAGCACAAACCGAAAAGCCGTATGTTCTCTCGTCTGTTCATCCCGATTGCGGCGCACTCTGCGTTGCTGCTGTCCCGAGGTGCTTTGTGGGCAGACGAGATGAAACACCCATCGCAAATATATCCGTCAAGGGCGCTTTTGCAAATGCGCCGATAGGTCTTTTCGGAAGATTCGGCTATCTTTCGGTCTATTTTGACGAAAGCGTTGAAGGACGAACGGTCGTTGCACAGAATATGCTTTCAAACGAAGCGCAGGATATAACCGGAAACGTTTGGCTTGACGGAAACTGTATGGTCTTTTCAGGAGATTTAATGATGAAGATCGGCTCTCCTGAAGACGCCGAAACAGGAATTCCCGCCGTAGCCGTAAAGTTGATTTAACATATTTCATGGGGATGAGAGCGCGATTTAACAGCTTTTAATCGCCGTCACAGTTCTAAATTTGCTATAACAGGGGAAAAACTATAATGAGTAAAAAGATACTGGTCATCTCGGCAAGCCCGAGGGCAAACGGTAATTCAGCAAGACTGGCAAAGAGCTTCGCGGAAGGCGCATCGTCGGCAGGCAACGAAGTTGAATATATTTCGCTTCACGATAAGACGATATCTTTTTGCAAAGGCTGCTTTGCGTGTCAGAAAACGCAGCGCTGCGTGATACACGATGACGCTGATATTATACGCGCGAAAATGCATGACGCTGACGTCATAGCTTTCGCAACTCCGATATATTACTATGAAATGAGCGGTCAGCTGAAAACGATGCTTGACAGGGCAAATCCGCTTTTCACTTCTGATTACAGGTTTACGGATATTTATTTCCTCTGCGCTGCCGCAGAGGATGAAGAAAGCGTGCCTCAGAGGGCGTTGAACGGCGTCGAAGGCTGGATAGAGTGCTTCGAAAGAGCGCATCTTGCGGGAAGCATCTTCTGCGGCGGAGTGACCGGTATAGGCGACATCGAAGGCAGCGACAAGCTCTCCGCAGCATATCAGATGGGACTCAGTGCCTGATTCCGGCAGCACGGATTTATAACTTATATATAATAATGTAATGCATAATAATAATTATGTGAAGCATAATAACGCAAATTAACCCCGTTGCCGTTTACGGCAGAAATCGGCATTGCTTCACTAATTATAAACTTAATAAAGGAATCAGATGCTTATATCATTTCCCGCCCAGTCTGTTTTGATAATGCTGATCGTAACAGTCGCATGCGCCGTTATTATATCAGTTTTGCCGGTTATAAGGCTTTTCAGACAAGATATGTCGGACGTGATCAAGTAAACGTAAAAACCTTCACCTTTGGCAAAACAAACGAATACGATGTCTGAAACCTTTTTGAATCAAATACAGGGTCTTACGCTCGCTACAGCCATTCAGGTGTTCCT
This sequence comes from Clostridiales bacterium, assembly GCA_016281915.1. Lineage (GTDB taxonomy): Bacteria > Bacillota > Clostridia > Oscillospirales > UBA644 > HGM12619. The sequence goes on along the minus strand of JAEEJO010000050.1, from coordinate 68,662 downwards.
GTTTGCAGGACAAGCTCAGACATCTGAATCACTTCATAATAATTGAGAGCTCAAAAAAAACACGTTAAATAAAATATCCGGAAGCGACGGTTAAAGCCGCTTCCGGATATTTTATTTGTTTTCAGTCAAGTTCTATCGATGTTTCAAGCCTTATATCGTCTGATGACGCGCCGACAAGAATTCTGAATTCGCCGGGTTCAACGGTTTTTTCATAATTTATATCGATGAGGCTGAAGGAGTCTTTGTTAAGTGTGAACGTTATCCGCTTCTCTTCACCAGGTTCAAAGTGAACGCGTTCAAAACCTTTCAAAAGCATTGGAGGAGTAACGACTGAGCTTTCAACGTCGTCTATGTAAAGCTGAACCACTTCATCCCCTGCAAGCGTGCCTGTGTTTTTGACAGTTACACCGACCTCAACGTCATATCTGCCTTTTTTATCGCTCGTAATATCTGAATACTCGAATGTTGTGTAGGAAAGACCGAAACCGAAGGGATATCTTGCTTTTTTCGATCCTTCATAGTATCTTTCGGAGCCGCCGGGCAGCATTGAATAGTAGCACGGGATCGAACCGACGTTTTTCGGGAATGATACGTTAACTCTGCCTGCGGGGTTGTTTAAGCCGAAAAGCGTTTCCGTTATAGCTTTAGCGCCGAACTCTCCGCCGAACCATGCGCAAAGAATGCCGTCGCAGATATCTTTTTCAACTGTAAGATCAACAGGTTTGCCTACTTCGAGAACTACGATCAGCTTTTTGCCGAGTCGGGCAAGTCTCTCTATAAGCTCTCTCTGTTTGCCGGGAAGGACGTAGTCGCATCTGTCGTTTCCTTCACCGCTTGTGATCGAGTTGTCTCCGCCGACAAATATGATGCAGTCGCATTCCGATGCGGTGTTCACTGCTCCGTCGATATCATCGGGTATCTCATCTTCTCCTGCCGACGCAAGGTGAGGCTGACCTTCGATATATCGCGGAGTTTTCTTATCCGGTGTGATTGCGCATCCGTCATGCTGGCGAACGGTGACCTGATCGCCGACGAGAGCTTTTATTTCTTCGTATACGGATCTGACCTCATATCCCGTTGGGATCGACGAATATCCGCCGATTTTCTGCGCTGCTGAAGAGGGACCGATAACGGCAATTGATTTTATGTCTTTTGAAAGAGGAAGAACGCCGTTGTTTTTCAGCAGTGTCATCGATTTTCTTGCGGCTTCGAGAGCAACCTGTTTGTGTTCGTCACAGCGGATGATGCCCTCCCACGCATTTTCATCCGTATAGGGATGTTCGAAAAGACCGAGCTCAAATTTAAGTGTCAGAACGCGGCGGACGATATCGTCTATACGAGCCATCGGTATTTCGCCCGTCTTTATCAGGTCAGTTATGGTTTCTCGCCAGAATTTGTTGGGATAATCAAGGCCTTTCATGTCAAGACCGTTGTTTATGCACTTTTTGATCGTTTCTCTGTCGGTTTTTACAAGCTTGTGTCCGCTCTTAACCTTTTCAACTCCGCCCCAGTCGGCGCGCGCATAACCCTTCAGTCCGAGACGTTCTTTAAGAATTGTTTTCAGGTAGTATTCAGAGCACATCATAACGTCGCCGTCGATGCTGTTGTAGCTGACCATAACGTTATATGCGCCGCCCTCTTTAATTGCGGCTTCAAACACGGGGAGATAAACAGCCTCTGCCTCTCTTCTGCCTATCCTTGCCGGAGAGCAGTTCGTTCCTGCTTCAGGGATACCGTAAAAACAGTAGTGCTTAGGCTCTGCGACTACCGCGTCATTTCTGCTTACGTCGCCTTTCTGCTCGCCCGATACTATTGCGGCAGCCATTCTTGAGGAAAGATATGTGTCTTCGCCGAAAGTTTCCTCTGTTCTGCCCCAGCGTGTTTCTCTTGCGATGTCAAGATTCGGCGCGAGTATTTCGTGAATTCCGAGGCTTCTTGTCTCCTTGCCTATTGCGCTGCCTACACGGTTTACAATGTCCTTGTCAAAAGATGCGCCGAGACCGATCGGTGATGGAAATACCGTTCCCCGTGTTCCGCTTATTCCGTGAAGCGCTTCTCCCGTAAAAATAACAGGTATCCCAAGCCTTGTGTTTTCGATAAAGTATTTCTGAACACGGTTCATTGTTGCCGGGACCGCATAGTTGTCGTGAACAAAGCCTACGCCGGTGTGTCCGAACTCCGCTTCTATCTTATCAATATAATATTCGGTATCCGGTTCAACACTGCAGTTGTGGATCCTTGATGGCTTTGTCGCAAACGGAGTGCCGGGCATCATATCTGTCTGCGCCGCTTTTTCTTCAGGTGTCATTCTTGAAATAAGGTCTTCAACCCTCTCTTTTATTGGAAGAGCAGGGTTTTTGTATTTTGGTAACTTGTCCATGTTTTATCTCCGATCAAAAAAGTTTTTAAAAAATGATTGCGAATTTTTTCTTGTCAAAAGTTTCTTCTTCGGGAAAGAGCCTTCCGGCGATCATCTGACTTTTCGGTAGAATTTCGCGCCGCCTTCTATCAGGCTGACCGTGGTTTCGGTCGTCTCTTCGAGCTCTCCGTCAAGATTCAGCAGTAAAGGTGTTTCGCTTGACAGTTTGATTTCTTTAGCTTTTATTATATGGATATGCCTGTCCTTAACGTGCGAACCGTTGAGCAGCTTGGGAAGCAGCGTGATCAGTGTCAGCCTTTTAACCGAATCGCAGAGGTAGACGTCAAAACAGCCGTCGTCTATTTTTGCGGTAGGGGCGATGTGTATTCCGCCTCCGTAATATTCCCCGTTGGCAAACGCCGCAAGAAGCAGCGGCTTTTCGATGATCTCCCCGTCAATTTCAAGCCTCGGCTTTATCGGTTTGTATGTGAAGATCGTGTAAATCAGCGATGCGATGTAGCTTATTTTTCTTAAAACGGGGATTTTTTTGAAACGAAGAGAGTTTTTAACTATTTCAGCATCGTAGCCGACGGATGCGATATTTGCAAAATACGTTTCTCCCGCCTTTCCGCAATCTGTTGCCGCTGCGGTATATGATGCGTGATCCTGAAGGACTTTTTTATAGTCCTTTTCATCGGTCAGCATTCTGCAAAAGTCGTTGCCGGTTCCTGCGGGAACTACGAATATTTCATTGTCAGACCCTGCGGCTCCGTTTATCACTTCTACAAGCGTTCCGTCTCCTCCGACAGAGTAAAGCACGCAGTTTTTCAGATTTTTGACAACTTCCGTTATCTGTCCCTTATACTCCGATTCGACCGTTTCGTATTCCTCGTCGCCCATTATGGTTTTAATAAGCCGTCTGATTTCTTCAAGCTTATCTCTGCACGAATAGGAATTGATAAGAAATACCTTCTTTTTCAAATCATTCACCTCTTTCATGCTTTTGCGTCATACCATGTTTTCCCGGTGTGTATATCCGCTATTACGGGAACATCGAATTTATAGGCGTTTTCCATTTCTTCTCTGAGTATGGCAGCTGCCTCGTCCTTTTCCTCTTCCGGCGCTTCGATAATAAGTTCGTCATGTATCTGCAGTATCAGTCTCGATTTCATACCGGCTTTTTTCAGCCTGTCCGCCACTCTGATCATTGCTATTTTTATAAGGTCTGCGGCTGTGCCCTGAATGGGGGTGTTCATCGCCACGCGCTCACCGAAAGCGGAAAGCATTTTGTTTGAGGCGTTGATTTCGGGAACGTATCTGCGCCTTCCGAAAAGCGTTGTAACATACCCGTTCTTTTTTGCGTTTTCAACTGTTTCCGAAATATATCTTTTTACGTCAGGATAAGCCGCAAGATAGTCGTCTATATATTTGCGCGCCTGTTTTCTCGTAACGTCGATATCTCTTGAAAGAGTATAGTCTCCTATGCCGTACATTATGCCGAAATTGATCGCTTTTGCGCGCCTGCGCATATCTTCTGTGATAAAATCCTGCGGCAGTCCGAATACCTCTGATGCCGTCCTTGCATGGACGTCTTCTCCGGATATGAAAGACTCCTTGAGAACTCTGTCTCCGGAAATGTGCGCCATAAGTCTCAGTTCAATCTGAGAATAGTCTGCGTCTACAAGGCACATTCCGTCTTCGGCTCTGAAAGCCTTTCTCATCTCCCTACCTAGAGCAGTTCTTACCGGGATATTCTGCAGATTAGGTTCTATGGAGCTTATACGTCCCGTCTGTGTGACTGTCTGCGTAAATACGGTATGTATCCTTCCGTCGCTGTCAACGGCTTTCAGAAGTCCGTCAACGTAGGTCGATTTCAGCTTTGTCAGCTTCCTGTAATTTATTATAAGCTCAACGATCGGGTGATATTCTATCAACCCTTCAAGCACGTCGTTATCTGTTGAATAACCTGTTTTCGTTTTCTTTTTTGCAGGCAGCAGCAGATCGTCGAAAAGCACTGCTCCAAGCTGTTTTGTTGAATTGATATTAAACTCCTTGCCGGCATATCTGAAAATCTCTTTTTTCAGCTCCTCAGTTTCCGAGTCAAGCTTTACCCCGAACTGCTCAAGGAAATCGCAGTCTACAAGCACTCCTTTTTCTTCCATTTCCGCAAGCACCGTTGAAAGTGGAAGCTCAATATCGGTATAAAGCTTTATGGAACCGTCTTCTTTCAGTTTTGACGAAAGACTTCTTTCCAGATCGGGCAAAAAGACCGCCTGAGCCGCTCCTGAGTCACATTCTTTTCCGAGCATTTCAAGATATGCGGTCTTCAGACCGTAGGAACTTCTTGACGGATTGACCACGTATGCCGCAAGCATCGTGTCAAAAACTGCAAAAGGGGCTGACGAGCGTTGCAAAGAATACCTTAGCAAGGCTTTGAAATCGTGAGTAACTATCTTTTTTTTGTCCAGAAGGGGCAGAACGGCATCTATATCCGCGCAGACCGCTTCATCGCCGTTTTTTATATAAGCTTTTTTTTCGGGAAGAGAATGGATAATATATATCGGTTCACTTTCAAACAGTTGTCCGTGTAGATCTTTTTGAAATTCCGCCGTTTTTGATTCTGCAACGTCAGGCTCCGGCTGCGGTGTTGCGATTTTTATGCGGTCAAGCATTTTCGTCATTTCAAGCTCGGTAAAGATCTGTTTGAGCGCAGGAAGATCGGGATTGTACGGTGCCGGGGTGGGGAACATCTCGTCTTCCGGCAGTGAAGTGGTGATAGTTCCGAGTTTTTTGCTCATATATGCGCTGTCTTTCCCGTTTTCGAGCTTTTCATGAAGCGCTTTTTTAGTTATTTTGCCCAGATTTTCATAAACGCCGTCAAGCGTTCCGTATTCCTTCAGAAGTTCCGTTGCTGTTTTTTCTCCCACACCGGGAACCCCGGGAATATTGTCCGACGCGTCACCCATAAGAGCCTTCAGATCGATAAGCCTGTCGGGAGAAAGACCGTATTTTGCAGCGACCGCCTCAGGCGTGTAAATATCGTCGGAAGGTGCTCCGTTTTTCGTTACGGCAAGTTTAACGGTAATATTTTCGTCTACAAGCTGAAGCTCGTCGCGGTCGCCTGTGATAATAACGCATCTGCCGCCGTCTCCGCTCTGCTTTTTTGATATTATTCCTATTATGTCGTCTGCCTCGAGCCCTTCTCTTTCATAGATGGAAAAGCCCATAGCCGCAAGCGTTTTCTTTATCCATGGCAGCTGCGCGGCAAGCTCGTCGGGCATGCCTTTCCTTCCTGCCTTGTATCCGTCATACATAAGGTGTCTGAACGTTTTTGCTTTCATGTCAAAAGCAATTCCGACACCGTCGGGCATGTCTTCGTCAAGATGACGAAAAAGTATCGTCAGAAAACCGTAAACGGCGTTCGTCGGTATCCCCGTTGAAGTGTTAAGAGGACGGACCCCGTAAAATGCCCTGTTCAGGATGCTGTTTCCGTCGATCATCATAATGGTCGTAGACTTGTATTCTGACATAAAGACCTCCGCCGCGTCTGTATCTGTTGTATTTCTTAAAGTATATCATATGAACACCCAAAAATCAATAGATAAATGCTCCGATTCTTCTGTTTTGGTTGTTCTTAATATGTTTTTTGTGCAAAATGACGAAAATATTGCTTTGGCGTGATAAAAGATTTACGTTTTGCTCTCAAATAATTTTCCTATTCGTATTGACAAAAAAACTCATATATTGTATAATGTTGACACTGAAGTGGTGGATAGCGGTTTTTTGTGGTTTATCTGCCCACGATTTACGCCGAAATAGAAGAAAGGAGCGTCGGAAACATTGGATAATGAAGAAATTATTACTGCGGTAGACAATACGGCAGATGACGATCTTTTTTCCGGCGCGATGAATCTTATCGGCAACTACCGCCATACCATGGACGCAAAGGGAAGAGTTTTTATTCCTGCAAAATTCCGTGAAACGGTAGGAAACGCCGTATATATGACCAAGGGCTCTGACCACTGCGTTTTCGTTTTTTCCGAAAAAAGATGGTATGATTTCGCAAAAGAGATCGCCATGAAATCGATAAGCAAAGGTATCGTTTCACAAAGACAGGTCATCGGTAACGCATTCCGTTCCGATATCGATACTCAGGGGCGCATAATTCTTCCTCCGGGGCTTCGCAAATTCGCAGAGCTCTCAAAAGACGTTGTAGTCGTAGGCGCAATGACCCGTATAGAAATATGGGATGCAGCCAGATGGGACGTTTATGACGAAGAAAACGGTCAGGATATTCTTTCTGCGTTTGAGGAGCTCGGAATCTGATGAGCGGGTTTTCCCATGTCCCCGTCCTTTTGAATGAAACTCTTGAACATCTTTCGATCAAGCCGGACGGAATTTACGCAGACGGCACTGCCGGAGGCGGAGGGCATTCTTTCGCTATAGGTTCCGCTCTTTCCGAAAAAGGACTTCTGATCTGCACAGACAGAGATACCGAAGCCGTTGAGGCGTGCAGGATACGCCTTGAACCGCTTAAATGCAAAAAAGAAATAATACATTCCGAATTCCGGAATCTTCCGGAAATTCTCGAAAATAAAGGTCTTAAGCTTGACGGACTTCTTCTTGATCTCGGCGTTTCTTCTCACCAGCTCGATTCCGCAGAGCGCGGGTTTTCGTATATGCATGACGCTCCGCTCGATATGAGAATGAATCGCGACGATGCGTTTACCGCTGCCGATCTTATAAACACATATCCGGAAAACGAGCTTGCACGTATCTTCTTTGAATACGGAGAAGAAAGATGGTCAAGACAGATAGCGAAAAAAATAGTTTCAAAACGCGAAGAGAAACCCTTTGAAACAACTTATGAGCTTGTGGACGCAATAAGATCCGCTATGCCGAAAAAAGCGCTCGGTGAGTCTCAGCATCCGGCAAAAAGAGTTTTTCAGGCAATACGAATCGCGGTGAACGGTGAGCTTTCTCAGATAAGAGATATTCTTTCCGATATAATACCGCATATGAATCACGGCGGAAGGATATGTGTGATCACGTTCCATTCTCTTGAGGACAGAATCGTTAAAACGTCATTTTCCACCGCCGAAAATCCATGCACGTGTCCTCCGGATTTCCCCGTATGCGTCTGCGGGAAAAAAAGTCTCGGCAAAGTTATTACAAGAAAACCCGTAATTCCGTCGGAAGACGAAATTAATTCAAACCCACGTGCAAGAAGCTCTAAGCTTAGAGTATTTGAAGTTTTATAAATAATATAATGATAAGGAAGGATAGAAATGGAAAAAACAGCGCGGACAAAAAATATAGACATTCTTACGGCGATCCTTATCATTATAATAGTAGCCGTAGGCGCAATGAGCGTAATGTGCTGTATTGCGCAGTATGAAAAAATTGCTCAGCTGAAATCTCTGAACAATCAGCTTGCAGAAGCGCAGAACGAAGGCGAGCTTCTTAAAATCAAGTATGAAGAACGCACAAATTACCGTGCCGTAGAAGATTATGCTATAAACCGTCTCGGCATGATTAAAATCAATAATTACCAGATTGAATATATCGTCAGCAAAAACTCAAACCAAACACTGTTGATCGCCGCAGAGGAGGAAGAAGCGGGGATACTTCCGAGAATATCGAGAGCATTTTCCGTTGCAATGGAATATTTCAAATAACGGAAACATGATCGTTTATGTCCCCGCGAAAAATTTCCGATTTACACTCCTCTGCATATGATCACACCGCATTTCGCGGTATTGATTGCCAGGATTATTTTTTGATTTTCATACAGTATCTCCAAAACTCTTAAGGGTCACGCAAGTGGCCCTTGATTTCTCAAAAAACGTATTGATATATTGATTACGGGATCCGTGTTCGCGCATTCCGGGAAAGGAGGATCTTCTTTTATGAATTCCATACCGTCTGTCCCTGCAACTCCTGCGCAGCCGCAGAAAAAAAACGGAAGAGCAGCATATATAGTCGTAGGTATTCTCTTTACAGTGTGCCTTATTGCGCTTATAGGCAGATTTTTCTATCTTCAGGTAGTCAGACATGATTATTACGAACGTCTTGCCGTCGCGCAGCAGACAAGTGATACGGCTATACAGGCAAAACGCGGCGCTATAGTTGACAGAAACGGCAATGAGCTTGCGGTTTCGGCAACGGCATATCTTGTAACGATGTCGCCGCGGTCCATCGAAACTGACGACGACCGTGAACTTCTTGCTTCCGGTCTTTCCGAAATCCTCTCGATCGATTATGATACGCTCCTTGAAAAAACGAAAAAGGACGTAGGATATATCGAGATAATCCGTGGCATCAATAAGGAAAAAGAGGAAGAGGTCGAAGAATTCCTTCGTGCAAACAAAAGCATATATAATAAAGTAACCATTACCGAGATCCCCAAAAGATTTTATCCGCACGGCAACCTTCTTTCAACGGTTCTCGGCTTTGTCGGAACAGACAATCACGGACTTGAAGGTGTTGAGTATCTTTACGATGATTATCTCAAAGGCACAAATGGCAAGATAATCACGTCAAACAATGCGCGCGGCACCTCGATGCCGTTTGAATATGAGCAGTATATCAGCGCAAAAGACGGCTGCACCGTAAAGCTTACCGTGGATATAGAGATGCAGTATTTTCTCGAAAAGCATATCCAGAAAACAAGGGTCGACCATAGGGTTCAAAACCGTGTCGCAGCATGCATAATGTCCGTTAAAACCGGCGAAATACTCGGTATGGCAACAAAACCGGACTATGACCCGAACGATCCGTTTACCATAAATGATGAGCTGATTCTCGAAAAGCTTTCGGAATATCTTGACGAGTTCGGCGGTATCACAGACGAATATCTGAAACAGTATAATAAAACCGCGGCGGAACTCAGAACCAACAAAATGATCGTTGAGCAGTATGACCCGGGTTCAACTTTCAAAATATTTACCTCCGCTATGGCTCTCGAAGAAAAACTGCCGATCCTCAACGAAACGTTTTACTGCTCCGGACAGATAACCAAAGGTGTAATCACTTATCACTGTCACGACAGAAGCGGACACGGATACGAGGATTTCAGACAGGCGCTTGCAAACTCGTGCAACCCGGTATTCATTCAGATTGCCGAAAAGATCGGAATAGAGCGTTTTTATAATTATATTACCATCTTCGGTCTTCGCGAAAAAACCGGCGTAGGTCTTCCCGGAGAGGTCGCGGGTATCCATCACGCACTTTCTTCGATGACAGACTATAACCTTTTTTCCTCGTCTTTCGGTCAGACGTTCAAAATCACCGGTATGCAGTTGATTGCCGGTGTCAGCGCGATAGCCAATGGCGGAACATACCTTCAGCCGTATATCATAAAAGAAATAATCGATGCTGACGGAAACGTAATAGTATCAAACGAACCTAAAGAGGTCAGACAGATAGTTTCAAAAGAAACTGCCGAAACGCTTTGGGATATGCTTGAATACGTTGTCGATAGCAGCAAAACAAGCCGCCTTAAAGGATATAAGATGGCAGGTAAGACGGGAACCTCACAGAAGGTTTCAAACGGTTCTTACGAAAACAGCAAAAAGATCGCATCTTTTGTCTGCTTCGCACCTGCTGACGACCCGCAGATCTGCGTTCTTGTTATCGTTGACGAGCCTGACAGCGGACAGATCTACGGCTCGTATATAGCTGCGCCTCTCGGCAGAGATATTATGCTTGACTGCCTTAAACATCTGAATATCGAACCGAGCTATTCAGACGGATCGACAAGTCTGTCGCAGCCGGTTCCGAATGTTCTCGGATATGACTCCGCAGATGCGGCCTCTGCTCTTGCAGCATCATCTTTTTCAGCCAAGATAGTCGGCGGAAACGGCCTTGTAACAGCGCAGTTCCCTGCCGCCGACAAGGAGATTCCTGAAGGCGGAACAGTTATCATTTACACAAACGATACGCCGTATGATCAAAAGACGATCGTTCCGGACGTTATCGGAAAAACCGCGGCTGAATCAAACGAAACGCTTCTAGGCGCAGATCTCAATATAGCGGTCCGAGGTTCCAATATAAATTATCCGGAAGTAAAGGCCGTTTCGCAGTCGCCCGAAGCAGGCGCAAGCGTAGACAGGGGAACGGTAGTTACGGTAAAATTTGAATAATGAAGAAACAATGTAGCCTTAAAAGGGTTTGAAAGAGGATATAATGAAGCTTTCTCAATTACAGGCTGCCGTCGGCGGGGAAATGATCGGCGGCGATACGGAATTTATCGGCGCGGCATATGATTCGCGCGAGGCTTTTCCCGGCTGCCTTTTTGTGTGCCTTCCGGGGGAAAGAACGGACGGACACATTTTTATAAACAGCGCTGCCGAAAAGGGCGCAGTGGCAGCAATATGCACGCATAAAACGGATACAAGGATCCCGTATCTTCTTGTTAACGATTCACTCGCTGCTTTTCAGGCAGCGGCGCGGCTTTATGCAAAAACTCTTGACATCCCCACGGTCGCAGTTACGGGAAGCGTAGGAAAAACCACTACAAAAGAGTTTATTGCGGCAGTGCTCTCTCGCGGATTCAATGTTTACAAAACAGAAGGAAACAAGAACAGCACCGTCGGTCTTCCTGCCACCATTCTCAATATGCCGTCAACAAGCAATGCGTGCGTGTTTGAAATGGGTATGAGCGGTTTCGGTGAAATAAGCCTGCTTTCCGGGATTGCATATCCCGATATCGCGGTCATATCAAATATAGGCTTTTCTCATATCGAGTTTCTGGGAAGCCGCGAAAATATAATGAAGGCAAAACTTGAGATCCTTGACGGAATGGATGAAAAAGGGATACTTATCCTTAACGGTGATGACGAATACCTTTCCAGGATCGATCCTAAGTCGATAAGACAACGTGTGATTTATTACGGTATCGGCAACAGAAACGCTGAATTCAGAGCGGAGGATATCCTCGGCGCGGACGGACAATGCAGCTTTTTTGCCGAAACGCCTGCCGGTGTTATCGACGTCACCATTCCCACAGAGGGTGTGCATAATGTATACAACGCCCTTTCCGCAATAGCCGTCGGACAGATACTCGGTATTGACAACGATAATATCAAAGCGGGCCTTCTCAAATTCAGAAACGCGCCGCTCAGGCAGAATATCTATGAGATGAATTCCATGACCGTTATTGAGGACTGCTATAATGCAAGCCCTGATTCGGTAGTTGCGGCAGTTAATGTGCTGAGAACAAAAAACGGAAGAAAAATAGCGGTTTTAGGCGATATGCTCGAGCTTGGTTCTCATTCCGAAGAGCTGCATGAAATGACGGGCAGACAGATCCACGGCGCAGATATTCTAATTGCATTCGGCGACTTTGCAGAAAGCTATAAAAAAGGCGCTGAAAAGGCGGGACTTAAGCCTTCTGATATATATACCTGCAAAAACACCGCAGAAGCATCCGATATCCTTTCCCGTATCGCTGCCCGCGGAGACGTTATTCTTTTTAAGGCGAGCAGGGGAATGCACGCCGAAGAAATTATAGCAAACCTTAAAAATCAGGCCAAATAAAGAAAGGAAATCGTTATGACGATACCTCTTCAGGCAATAATCGCATTTTTTGTTTCTCTTGTTCTTGTTCTGATCTTCACACCCGTAGTTATTCCTTTCCTGAGAAAGCTTAAAGCGGGTCAGCAGATCATACAGAATATGGGTCCTACCTGGCATAAATCAAAACAGGGAACTCCCACAATGGGCGGACTTATCTTTATGTTCGCCGTGATCATTTCGTATTTTATTCTCGCTTTTGAATACTATACCGCATCGTCGTCTGTTCCGTCTGCAGGCATAATATGCCTGATAACGTCGTTTGTTTTCGCAATCCTCGGTTTCAGCGACGACTTTCTTAAGATTAAACAAAAAAACAATGCGGGTCTTTCAGAGCTGCAGAAGATCATCATTCAGTTCATTATTTCACTTGCGTTTATTATATTCAATGCCGTCCGCACGGGCGGAGACACAACGATACGTTTTGATTTTCCGTTCTTTGTCGATAAGATAGGCGGATTCAGTATCGATCTTGGCATATTCTGGTACGTCCTTGCCATGATAATAATGGTGGGATTTACAAATGCCGTAAATATTACGGACGGTCTTGACGGACTCTGCACAAGCGTAACTATACCCGTGGCTATTTTTTACGTTGTTATTTCCGCTGCACGCGGATGTTACGATATCACCGTTCTTTCTCTTGCGCTTACAGGAGCCCTGCTAGCTTTTCTCATTTTTAACTGGCATCCATGCAAGATAATGATGGGCGACGTCGGCTCTATGTTCCTTGGAGGAATGGTTGTAACAATAGCCTTTTCGCTCGATATGCCGATCGTTCTTCTTCTTGTCGGTATAATCTATCTTATAGAAACGTTTTCGGTAATAATTCAGCGCGTATATTTCAAAATAACCCACGGCAAACGCCTTTTCAAAATGACTCCGATACATCACAGCTTTGAAATGTCCGGATGGAGCGAAGAAAAGATATGTCTCCTGTTTTCCGGAATAACCGTAATAGCCTGCATTATCGCAGCCCTCCTTCTTATATAATAAAAGGACAGATAAAAATGACTTCCGTCAAAAACAGGGCAGTCGAGCCCGAAACACCCCTTAAAAAAGAAAAACTGCTCAAACCCATAGATCTTCCCATGCTTATCATAGTCCTTCTGCTTCTTGCGGTAGGACTTATGATGCTTCTTTCCGCGGGTCATGCCGCATCGCTTGCAAAAACGGGAGACAGTTACTTCTTTATTCGTCGTCAGGTTATTTATGCGGCTATAGGTGTCGCGGGTATGTTTATTGCCTCAATGATTCCGGCAAGCTTCTACTCAAGGTTCATCCCCGTATTTTACGTTGGTTCCGTCGCTCTTCTTATTCTTGTTCTGATTGTCAGCAAGGACTCCGAAAAACGCTGGCTCTATATCGGCTCGGTACAGTTCCAGCCGTCCGAATTCGCTAAACTCGCAGTTATTATGGAGCTTGCGCGTTATATAAGGAAAAATAAAAACGTAATGAAAACGTTCATCAGAGGCTTTGTCATTCCGTTTCTCATTTTTGCTTTTCCGGCGGGACTTGTTCTTATTGAAACGCACCTTTCCGGCGCGATCCTTATTTTCGGCGTCGGCTTTATAATGCTCATAGTAGGCGGCAGCAATAAATTATACTGCGGTGTAGCGGCTGCGATCGGCATATTAGGCGCAATAGTTGCAGTTTTGAATGTAAATTATATGATGGAACGCGTTCTTGTATGGCTTGATCCAACGAGAGACCTTCTCGGAAACGGACATCAACCTTATCAGTCTCTGATCACGATCGGTTCCGGCGGTCTTTTCGGACTTGGCTACGGAAAAAGCAGACAAAAATACCTTTTTTTGCCCGAGCCTCAAAACGACTGCATTTTTTCGATCACTTCGGAGGAAATAGGCTTTATAGGGGTAGTTCTCATAATAATTCTTTTTGCGCTTCTTATCTGGCGCGGTATTTATATCAGCGTAAAAACAAACAATCAGTTTATGTCGCTCCTTTCAATGGGTATCATAACGAGAGTCGCACTGCAGACGGTTCTTAACCTCAGCGTTGTTACAAACTCCACGCCTACAACCGGCATTTCACTTCCGTTTTTCAGTTACGGAGGCACAGCTCTTATGGTTTTGCTTGTTGAAATGGGACTTGTTCTGGGCGTATCTAGAGATCTGTATCAGAAATAAAGGGCGTGATTAGTATGAAAATATTGGTTGCCTGCGGAGGAACATCCGGACATATAAATCCTGCGATCGCAATCGCAAATGAAATGAAAATACGGCATCCCGACGCGGATATCCTCTTTATAGGAACAAAAAACAACAGAGAGGCGGACCTCGTTCCGAGAGCCGGATACAACATCACGTTTGTAAAGGCAAACGGTTTTACAAGGGCAAAGACCTTTAAAGCTTTAAAACATAATATAAAAGCTCTTTTTACCTTTGCGTCAACGTCTGCCAAGCTTCGCAAAGTAATAAAAAACTTTGCTCCCGACGTTGCGATAGGTACGGGGGGATATGTCAGCGCACCGGTTATGTATGCCGCATGCAAATTGGGTATTCCTTCCGTTATCCACGAACAGAACGCTTTTGCCGGAGTTACGACCAAAATGCTTGCATCGAGAGTTGACAGAATCTTTCTCAGCTTTCCTCTGAAAAACAAACTTGACTGTCCTCCGGAAAAATGCCTGCTTACGGGAAATCCCATAAAACGCGAATTTCTTACTAAAACAAGGGAAGCGGCGCGCAAGGAGCTCGGGATAGATGAAAATGCGTCCGTCGTCTTGTCATGCGGCGGCAGTCTGGGCGCCCGTGAGATAAACGACGCTTTCTGTGAAATGGCAAAGCTTTCTGCTGAAGAAGGCATTATAACGCATTTTCATGGTGCATCTTCGGACTATGAACGCGTGATCGAAAAGCTCGGCGATACAGCCTCTGCGCCGAACCTTCACATAATGGAGTATATTTACAATATGCCCGACGTAATGGCCGCTGCGGATATAGTTATAAACCGTTCCGGAGCCATGACTCTGACGGAAATTGCCGCGTTAGGAAAGGCATCCGTGCTTATTCCGTCGCCGAATGTCGCCGAAAACCATCAATATTATAACGCGAAAACGTATTCCGATGCGGGCGCGGCGGTTCTGATAGAGGAAAAAGACCTGGACGGTAAAAAGCTTTACGAGCTCGTTAAGGATCTTTGCAGCGATAAAAACAGGCTTCACGAGATGGAAAATGCGGCGCTTTCGCTCGCAAAAACGAATGCTGCAGAGGAAATCTGCGCCGAAACTGAAAAACTGATCGCGAACCGCGCACAATAATTATTTAAAAATAATCAAAAAGCCTTTATCGAACTGAAACGTGAAAGGAAAAATATGGCAAGCGAGATAGAACGAATAAACAGAACACTTCGCCGCCGACGCATCACGCGGACGGTGACTGTGCTGATAATACTTATTGCCGTAGCGGTAATTCTTTCCGTTTTATCGCGCATATTCCTTCGTATCGGCGTTGTTGCCGTAGAAAACGCAAGCAGATACGGTTCCGGAGAGCTTCTTTCAAAATGCGACGAATTTCGCGGCGAGCCCATACTGCAGTTTGACAAAAACAAAGCAAAAGACAAGCTGCAGACCGCTCTTCCGTATGTGAAAAACGTAACTTTTTCCATCGCATTCCCGGACAGACTGAATATTTCTGTCGAAGGCGCCACCGCAAAATACTCCGTTTCGTCAAACGGCGTTTATCTTTGTCTTGACGGTGATTTCAAGGTCCTTGAGATCACTCCTTCTCCCGTCGAAGGTGTTCTGAAGATCGACGGTATAGAGTTCGCGTCGGATACGGCGGCTCAAAACGGAAGCGGAGAGGACGAAGCTCAGGAAAAATCGTATATGCTCGGCAAAACCATTGATCTTAACGAAAATATAGACGTATCAATACTTGCAGATCTTCTTGACACTCTTGAAAAATACGATCTTTCGCAGAGGGTGACATATATTGATTTTTCAAAAAAATACAATCTCGTATTTTATCTTGACGACATAATCGAGGTCGAACTCGGAACAAGCGAGGATCTTGACAAAAAAACGGGCATGCTTCTCGAAATTCTTTCCAGAAACCCGTCGGATAGACGCGCAGTGATAAACGTTCGAAACCCGGGAGAGGGCAGATACCGCGCTCTTGAATGATTTTTGCCGTTTTCGGTATAAAAAACCGCATTTTTAAAAAATAATTCAAACAAAACTATTGACTATAACGAAAAAATATGATAATATATAAGAGTATAATTATGTATATACACCAATTCATATTATAAAACATTAAATGGAATGTTCTGAAAGGATGAACGGTATGGCATTTCGCAGTATAGAGGAACAGGATAATTTCGTAACCATCAAAGTCGTAGGCGTAGGCGGCGGCGGAAACAACGCCGTTAACAGAATGATCAAAGACGAAGTTCTCGGCGTGGAATTCGTTGCTGTCAACACAGATAAGCAGGCGCTCAACCACTCGCAGGCTACCCATAAGGTTCTTATCGGAGAAAGCGTCACACACGGAAGAGGCGCAGGCGCCAATCCGGAAATAGGACGTAAAGCTGCGGAAGAAAGCAAGGCTCAGATCGAAGAAGTGCTCAAGGGCACCGAAATGGTATTCATCACCGCAGGTATGGGCGGCGGCACAGGTACAGGCGCAGCTCCGTTCGTAGCCAGAGTTGCAAAAGAACTCGGCGTGCTTACCGTAGGTATAGTCACAAAACCTTTTGCTTTTGAAGGCACACGTAAAATGGCTCAAGCTGAACGCGGTATAGAAGAACTTCTTCAGGAAGTTGACGCTCTTATCGTTATTCCCAACGAACGTCTCAAACTCGTTACAGATGCAAAGATCACTCTTGCCAATGCTTTTGAAATGGCTGACGGCATCCTTAAACAGGGCGTTCAGAGCATTACCGAGCTTATCCAGGGCCACGGCTTTATAAATCTCGACTTCGCGGATGTTACGTCAAACATGAAAGACGCAGGCTACGCTCATATGTGCGTCGCTTCAGCAAAAGGCAAGGACAAAGCGGAAACAGCGGCAAGAAACGCAATCACCTCACCGCTGCTTGAAACGTCTATCGCCGGCGCTCGCAAGATCCTTCTCAACTTCACCGCAGACTCCAATATCGACCTTGAAGATATTTACAGAGCGGCTGATATCATCAAAGAAGAGGCTCATCCCGATGTCGATATCATCTGGGGCGTTATACTCGACGATACTCTTCAGGACGAGCTGCGCATAGCTGTTATCGCTTCCTGCTTTGACGAATCTGTAGTCAACACTCCCGTTAAAAAACAGCCGTCTGCTACTCCCATAGATAACTTCTTCAATATCCCGTCCACACCCAAAGCTGAACAGGCTCCCGAGCAGGCTCCCGCACAGACTAATCCCGAACCCGAATATGATCCGATGCCTACAAGACAGCCCAGAACAGGCAGTGTTCAGCGTCCGATAGGAACAGAACGTCCTTCCGCAAGAAGAGCATCCACCTCCGTTCCCGATGACGACGATGCAAACGACAGCTTCCTCAAGCTCTTAAACGATATCACAAAGAGCAAATAATTATAGTAAAACAGAATTATATAAAAGAGACGGAACGTAAGCTCCGTCTCTTTTTGTATTATTCACAGGTTACAGCGTGTCTGTTCTTTTTGCCTCAGCTTTCCGTTTTGCCGACCTTGAAGCGATCGCAAAAATACAGCAGAGAACAAATATTGCGAAAAGCGCTCCCGAAAAATCTATCAGCACATCCGTCACAAGACTTGTTCTTTCTCTGAAAAGCTGTATGAACTCGTCTGTTACGGCTGTAAGAAGCGAGAAAAACAGGGGCATAAAAAGCCACGGGCTGAGTATCTTTTTAGCTTTGATAAGCGCAATCGCAGTCAGCTCCGCGCCGAAAATGAAAAACTCGCAGAAATGCGCGGTCTTTCTAACTATAAACTGAAGCTCGTCAACGGTCAGACTGTGCTCAGAGTCAAACATATTGCGAAGAAATTCAACGATCATCCCGCTTTCGCGCACGGATTCTTCTCCGGGGATCATTGACATTGAAAATATTATCAGCGCAGTCAGCACGGATGCGATAATCAGAACGGTTAAAACCTTATTTTTGTTCTTCATTTTGTCCATAAATCCGTTTCGGTTTATTGTTATTATCACAATGATACAATGATTATACCATCCGTGTCCACCCGTGTCAAGTCCGACGTTATTGAAAAATTAAAAAAATTGTAAAAATCATATATTTCCGGCGTTTTGATATTGAAAAAAGCGCTTTAATATGCTACAATTATATAAACACACAAATACAAAAAACCCGAATTTACAGCAAACAGGAGATTGAAATGAGACAAAGAAGCTACGTAAGAGCCTCTTCACGGTCATCATCATCCTACTACAGCGAAAAAGAACGCCGCGGCAGAAAAGCGGTAAACGCCGTTTTTGCTCTGGTCGCTGTTATTGCCCTGGCAGTAACGGTATTTCTGTTTTTCAGATACCGTGACGTCAGCCTTCGCAGAGAAGAAGCGGCAGGAAAGCTCGCAATAGCAAAGGATGAAACCGAAAGACTTGGCGAAGAGCGCAGAAAAATGAACACAGACCTTGAAAACTTAACTGCCGAACTTGACAAACTGAGAATCGAATACGATTCTCTGTCTGAATAGGAGGCGAAAGAATGAGATTTTTATCTGTACTTATAACTTTCATTGCGATCATTCTTTCGGTTGTCCTCGGCTTCGGAATGTATAACGATTCAAGAGATATAGAGCGGTTTGAAAAAGAGACAGAGGTCTTTGAAAAGCAAAGCGCTATATACCGCACCGAGATAGACGGTCTTACACCGAAGATCTCAGAGGCATCCGCGGAAAAGGAATCGCTTCAGGCGGAGATAAACGCCATCAAAAAAAGAATCATTTATAAAACACAACCCACCGCGTTCCTGACTTTTGACGACGGAACATCATATCATACTCTTCAGATTCTGGATATCCTTAAAGAAAACAACATAAAAGCCACTTTCTTTGTCGTAGGTACCCAGATCGAAAACGGCGGCTCCGCAAGCAAGGAAGCTATCCGCCGCATAGTTGAAGAGGGACACGTTCTTGCTATTCACGCATATGAGCACGAATATAATAAGATATATTCTTCAGCCGAAGCGTATTTTGAAGATTTTGCCAAGATAACGGCACTGCTTCATGATATGACGGGATATACTCCCAAAATAGTCCGTCTGCCCAGCGGCACCTATTCCGCACGTTCTTTCTGCGAACGCTACGCAGGCAGCAGAGATGTTTATTATGATATCGTAAGCAGACTTTATGCCGAGGGCTATACCGTAATCGACTGGAACGTCGATACCGAAGACTACACTACGGCAACAGGCGTTGACAACATAGTAAAGAATGCCGTTTCGGGAGCAAAAGAGCGCCTTAACAGAGAGTATAAGGCAGCCGTGATCCTTATGCACGATACGGCGGATACCGTCTCTGCTCTTCAGAGAGTAATAGACGGCGTAAAAGAGCTCAATATGGGATTTGAAGTACTCGTTCAGGGCGGTTATGTAACACGTCAGATAGCAGAAACCGAAAAGCCGTAAAATGAAAGCAGGGGTAAAATGAAAATCGTAATAAAAGTCGGTTCTTCCACACTCACACATCAGAGCGGAAAACTCGATTTCAGGATGATAGACCGTCTTGTCCGCGTTATTGCGGATATCAAAAATAACGGTCATCAGGTAGTGCTTGTTTCGTCCGGTGCGCAGGTAGCGGGAATGTCGAGGCTCCGCCTTGAAAAAAAACCGGATGAAATAACGAAAAAACAGGCGCTTGCAGCTGTCGGACAATGCGAACTGATGGCAATTTACGACCGTTTTTTTACCGATTACGGATACAACGTCGGTCAGATCCTTCTCAACAAACAGGTCATAGATATCCCTGCGCTTAAAGAAAACGTGACAAACACGTTCAACGAGCTTCTTGAATACGGATGTATTCCGATAGTCAACGAAAACGACAGCGTTGAGGTCGAAGAGATAAAGATAGGCGAAAATGATACCCTTTCAGCTCTTGTTGCAACGTTTATAGGCGCAGATAAGCTTATTATGCTTACCGATGTGGACGCTTTTTACGACGGAGCGCCTGACGACGAAGAATCAAGACCGATCCCCGTTATCAAAGAAATCGATGACCGCATCAGAAGTCTTGCGGGAGGCGCAGGTTCTTCAAAAGGAACAGGCGGAATGGCAACAAAGGTTGCTGCTGCTCAGATTGCAACTGCGGCAGGAATAGACGTTCATATAGTTTACGGCAAAGACCCCGGTCTAATTTACGATTTGCTTGACGGAAAGCGCGCGGGAACGCTTTTTAAGGGCAGAAAGCAGGAAAAGTAAAATGACACTCGATCAGATCGGTTCAGCGGCAAAAAAAGCTTCGATATCTCTTGCATGCGAAGGAACGCAGCGGAAAAATGCCGCGTTGATCGCCATGGCAAAGGCTATCAGGGAGAACGCACGGTTTATAATCGAAAAAAACAGTGAAGATATTGCGGCTGCTCGCGGCAGTATCAAAGATACGCTTATAGACAGGCTAACTCTTGATGAAAAACGGATAAACTCTATGGCGGATGGCATTGAATCGGTTGTTGCTCTTCCAGATCCGATAGGAGAGGGGCTCGGATCTCATATCCGTCCGAACGGTTTGAAAATAGAAAAAATAAGAGTTCCGCTCGGTGTTATAGCAATTATTTATGAGGCTCGCCCCAACGTAACGGCAGATGCGGCAGCACTTACTCTCAAATCAGGCAACGCGGTAATTCTGCGCGGCGGAAAAGAAGCGATACGTTCAAATAAGGCTATCGTTGACGTTATGCGCTCAGCTCTTGAAAAAGAGGGGATAGACCCGGATGCCGTTCAGCTGATCGAAGATACTTCCCGTGAAACCGCAAACGCGCTGATGCGTCTGAACAGATACGTTGACGTTCTTATTCCCAGAGGCGGCGCAGGGCTTATCAGATCGGTCGTTGAAAACTCAACTGTTCCCGTTATCGAAACAGGTACGGGAAACTGCCATATTTACGTCGACTCTCTCTGCGACCTTGATATGGCGGCTAAAATAGTCTATAACGCAAAATGTTCGCGTCCGTCCGTATGCAATGCCGTGGAAAGCCTCCTTGTTCATAAGGACGTAGCGGAACTTTTTCTTCCCTACGTCAAGGAAAAACTGGATGCGAGAAACGTTGAGATACGCGGATGTGAGCGCACCGCACAGATCATCCCGTGCGTTGCTGCTACCGAGGAGGACTTTTATACTGAATTCCTTGACTACGTTATATCGGTCAAAATCGTCGATTCTCTTGACGATGCGATAGATCATATAAACGAACACGGCACGAAACACAGCGAATGCATTGTTACTTCAAGTTATGAAAACTCCCGCGAATTCCTTGCCCGCGTTGACGCTGCAGCCGTATACGTCAACGCATCCACACGCTTTACCGACGGCGGAGAGTTCGGTCTCGGCGCAGAGATAGGCATTTCCACACAGAAACTTCACGCCAGAGGACCTATGGGACTGAATGAACTTACTACCGTTAAATACTGCGTGTACGGCAGCGGACAGGTAAGATAAACCCTACAGTACGGATAATATCTGTTGTCATAGATAACTGATCAGGTGTGAAAGGAAGAGTAATATGAAAAAAATAATGTCAGCATTATTTGTAATCTGTATTATTTTTACCATCTGCTCATGCACACAGAATTCAGAGACAGAAACGATTCCCGAGTTTTCAACAGACCTGGGCGATATCGATTATATATATGGGCGCTGAATTCTCGATCGCTCATCGAAACGGGACATATTCAACCGGTGAAGAATACTTCGGCTATGTCGTAAACACCGAGTTTGCCGATCTTGCACTGGAAAGGATCAGAGAAGTTGAAAAAAATACAATGTTACCGTAACCGTCAATGATTCCGGGCCGGATATCAACAATCTTATCACGTCAAATTCCGTTGCCGGCATGGTTCCTTTCGATGCTGTTCAGACAGGGTCTGCCGGACTTTCCGGTCTTGCAAGGTCGGGATATTTATACGATCTGACTTATTTAAAAGACATAATAGACTACACAAATCATGAAAAATGGGGATTGATAGAAGAGCTCAAACCTATGTGCTGGAACAATGGCCTTTTCGGGGTTGCTCCTGCCGCATGGCCCATCAATAAATATCTTACTATTGACGGTGTTATGGTCGTTAACGAGGACTATATAGCCGCCCTTCGTCAGACAGACCCGCGCGAGTTTGTTGAACGCGACGAGTGGACATGGAAAACAGTTGAGGATCTGATGCCTGTATACAATCATATCAATGACTCGGGAGATGAGGTCAAGGCATTTCAGACAAGTGTTCACTGGGTTTTCAGAACGATGCATACAACAAATGGGGTCCACGTATTTGTTAAGGACGAAAAGGGTGAATTTCAGCTGAGCCTTCACTACTCACCCGCAACATTCGAAGCTATGCAGACTGCGTGGAACTGGACTTTTGGTGGACTCAGTACCTACGTCCGCATAGACGGAAGCGATCAGATTACGATGCTTAATGCTTTTCTGAACGGAAAATCCGTCATGACTCTTATGAGCGGAACAGACCTTTGCGGATCGGAAAAATCTGTTGCATATAATATGGAAAATTTCGGCGTCGTTCCTTTTCCTCATGGTCCTCACGGAACTGCGGATAATACGGGTGCCACAATTACGCAAACAAGATTTACCACAAGTATTCCCACTCTCTGCAAAGACCCTGTGATGTCCGCCGTCATTCTCAATGCGATTTATGAGCCTCTTCCCGGCTATGAAACGGAGGAAGACGCCATAGAGTATTTGAGGCAACAGTTCTTTTACGACGACAGAGACGTATATAACTTGGTGAAAATGAATAAAACAGAGTTGTATAACTACAGGTATGAGAGTCTTACTGATGCCTACATAGGCATAGGCGGGAACAAAACCATGCAGGATAGACTTGAAGAATTTGCAAATGCAGATGAAGAAAACAGACTGAAATACGCCGTTAACATAGAATCATACGCAGAAGATATATTCGGGTGATAAATACCTCTTCACACTGAATACTGTAAAACAAAAACGGCTCCCTCCGCATAACACAGAGAGGGAGCCGCTGTGTGTCTTTAAGAGAACCACTTTTTGTTCTTTTCACTCGTTTTTTAGAAGTGTGCTTTTTTTGTCAAAAAGTCTCTATTGAAATTACTTTTGTTTTGTTTTATAATATAAAACAATTGAAAAATTCAACTCTTGAAAGGAGAAATATATATGAACGAACAATGCTCACGCGAGCTTCAGTATTCAAACGAAGTTGAAAGAATGTGCGTTGTTGCAAAAGGTCCTCATCACGGACCTGCCCCGATACCCGAAGAGGGTCGCTGGGTAAAAGCATACGAAATAAAAGACATTTCCGGTCTTTCTCACGGTATAGGCTGGTGCGCACCTCAGCAGGGCGCCTGCAAGCTTACCCTTAACGTTAAAGACGGTATTATCGAGGAAGCTCTCGTTGAGACTCTCGGCTGCTCAGGTATGACTCATTCCGCTGCTATGGCGGCAGAGATACTTCAGGGCAAAACCCTTCTTGAAGCTCTTAATACAGACCTTGTCTGCGACGCTATAAACGTTGCGATGAGAGAGATTTTCAAGCAGCTCGTATACGGCCGTTCCCAAACCGCTTTTTCTGAAGACGGACTTCCTGTCGGCGCTTCCCTTGAAGACCTCGGTAAAGGTCTCCGTTCTCAGATCGGTACCATGTTCGGCACCAAAGCAAAAGGCGTCCGCTACCTTGAAATGGCAGAAGGCTATATCCTCAACGTAGCTATGGACGAAAACAACGAGATCATCGGCTACAAATTCGTTCATCTCGGCAAAATGATGGATGCTATCAAAAAAGGCGTTGACCCGAAAGAAGCATACGAGAAAAACATCGGTACTTACGGCAGATATGATAACGCGGCGAAATACATCGACCCGCGTCATGAATAAGGAGGCAGGATCTGATGGCATTGTTTGAAGGATACGAAAGACGTATCGACAAGATAAACAAAACCGTAAAAGAATACGGCTTCTCTTCTATAGAAGAAACTCGCGACTACTGCCTCTCAAAAGGCATCGATGTTGAATCGATCGTAAAGGGCGTTCAGCCTATTGCGTTTGAAAACGCTGTCTGGGCTTATACCCTCGGATGCGCAATAGCTCTCAAGCTGAATAAAAACAACGCTGCAGATGCTTCCGAAGCGATCGGTATCGGTCTCCAGGCATTCTGCATCCCCGGCTCCGTTGCCGAAAACCGTAAAGTTGGTCTCGGACACGGCAACCTCGGCGCAATGCTTCTTCGCGAAGAAACAGACTGCTTCTGCTTCCTTGCAGGACATGAAAGCTTCGCTGCTGCGGAAGGCGCTATCGGAATTGCAAGAAAAGCAGACAGAGTCCGCACAAAACCGCTGCGCATAATCCTTAACGGTCTCGGCAAAGACGCTGCTTACATTATTTCAAGAATTAACGGCTTCACATATGTTGAAACCGACTATAACTTTGCTACCGAAGAACTGAAAATCGTTCGCGAAGTTAAATTCTCCGACGGCGAAAGAGCAAAAGTCCGCTGCTACGGCGCGAACGACGTTCTTGAAGGCGTTGCGATCATGAAATATGAAAAAGTTGACGTTTCCATTACAGGAAACTCCACTAACCCCACACGTTTCCAGCATCTCGTCGCAGGCACTTATAAAAAGTGGGCTATCGAAAACGGAAAGAAATACTTCTCCGTAGCTTCCGGCGGCGGAACAGGCAGAACGCTTCATCCCGACAACATGGCGGCAGGCCCTGCTTCTTACGGACTTACCGACTCTATGGGACGTATGCACGGTGACGCTCAGTTTGCAGGCTCTTCTTCAGTTCCCGCTCACGTTGAAATGATGGGACTTATCGGAGCAGGCAACAACCCGATGGTAGGTATGACCGTCGCTTGCGCTGTCGCTGTGGCAGAAGCGCTTAAATAATCCTAGAAAAAACTATCGGACGTCTTTATGACGTCCGATTTTTTTTGTTTACTGTTTGTTTTTGCTTCTGTTTGCAATGGTCAGCGTCTTGTCGACGTAATCGTCAAACGCAGATTTCAGTCTCTTGAAATAAGACGTGTTGATGCTGTAAAAGAGCTGCAGACCGTCGCGTTTTGAAATATATATGATATTGTCGTTTCTCAGTCCGCTTACATGGCGGCCGACCGTTGTGATGGGAACACCCATGATCTTTGAAAGCGTTGAAATCGTTATCTTGCCGTTTTTTGCTATAAGGTCGATAAGATCCATGCGGATGTCGTTTCCTGCCGTTATAACAAACTTTTTGGCGTCAACAGTCTTTGCCTTGCCCATATTCCAGAAACATTCGGTATGTCTGTAGCCAAGTATCATATAAGCTTTGCTTCCGTTGAAGCTGCAGAAAAGCTCAAACTGATTCAGAAGAGTGATACCTACCGTAGTTTCGGTAAATTTTTCGGGAACGTATTTGAACTCCTGCATATAAAGCTCAAGATTTGCTCCGCTGTTGATCTGTTCAAAGGTGTAAAGTATCTCTTTTTCGTATTTTGCGTGAAGCTCGCTGACAGTCTCGTAGATTTTTTCGAAGCATTCGGCAAGAACGGAGATCGCATAATCAAAATCGTTGAGAATATACGCTATTTTCAGCTTGAAATCTGCCGGCTTGTCAAGACTGTCCATTTTTGTCATAAACAGTTTGGCGTCTGTTTTTAGCTCGTCAATATTCAAGTCGTTGCCAAACATGTGGTTAACAAATATATTGTAAAATTCGTTTTTTTCGTTCTTAAAAAGCTTTTTTACTGTGTTTAGGTCAAAGTTTCCGTCAATTTTCCTTCTTTCATCTTTCAAAAACTTAAGAAGGGGTGATGTTCCGCCGGGATTAACTGAAGCCAGTGGCGCTAGAAAATCCGGCATGGTTTCTGTTCTCTCTCTTATAAAAATCAGACACTTAAGCATAAATTCAGTGTCTTCATATACCGAAATATACTTGCTTGACGCGAAATCACGATAGTAATAATCGGTAAAATAAAATGCCGTATCAAAAATTTTGCCCGCCTCGGGATTAAATACCATTTCGCTTACCTCCTTACTTGTAATACTTATTTGCGGTATGGTGTTGTAAAAATTGTATAGTGTTTGTTTTATATAATATTCTACTTCATTTTATTCAATTTGTCAATGGAAAAATGAATTTTTTTATAATTAATTTATTGATATTTTTATTGAATCAGCGAAAATATGAAATTGTAATGTTTGTGGCGTTAAAATATGCCGAAAAACAGTAAAAATACCGTTTGTATCTATATAATATTATTTTGTGATTGTCTGCCCCTCGACGTCACGGTAGAATCATTATTACATAACAAACCCTCAGTTTCGGGTAAATAGAACTGAATTTTGAAAAACAGATTGACATATTGGTCGATATGTGCTATAATGAAAAAAAAGCCGGTGAAATAATGAGAAAAATCGTTGCTTTTATTTCGTTGCTTTTGATCGTTTCCTTTACGATCACCTCTGTTTCATGCACTCAGCAGACAGAGGTGTTCGATGTCGAATTTGATACGGAACTCCCCGTTGATCTTTCGGACGTCACGTTCAGATGGGGAACAGGGTGGCTGGCACAGTTTTATCCGAGCGAAGGTTTCAGCAATGCCGGAGACAAGATGCGCGCCCATTACCGAAAGATTGAAGAAGAGCTCGGCTGTAAAATTGAATTCCTTGCCTGGGAAGACGGCGGAAGAAGAGTTATGGAACAGGTAGCCGCCGGTATGAAAACTTTAGACGTAATAGACAGCCATGCCACTAATGCAGGTATAGAGCTTTATCGTGCCGGCTTGCTTGCACCTGTTGAAGATATCCCGAATATAAACGGATATGATGACAAATTCGGTCCTCTGCGTTTTCGTCAGTACGGCATTTTTGACGGAAAATTATACGGACTTTATCAGTATAACTGGGATTTCCCTCCGGAATTCGCATGCGCGATGATGTTCAATACGGATATGCTCAATTCATTCGGTCTTGTTCTTCCGTATGAATATCAGGAAACGGGAAGATGGGTATGGAAAGAGTATGAAGACCTTCTTTTCAGAGTTGCCGACGCTGCAAAAAACTACGGTTATGACGCTCACTTTGCTCCGCACGTCGCCAATATGCCCGAGCGTGACGCTATAGGCTTTATGCTTGTGAACGGATGTCAGGTAATCGAAAAAGACTCCAACGGAAATTACATTTTCGGGCTTGATAATCAAAGCGGAATAGACGCTCTGACATATCTGCAACGCCTATACAACGAAAAACTGTACGTAACAGGCGATGTAAACGTTTTTATCAAAGACCGCAATGCGGCATTCCTTACCACAGAATCCTACTATGCAACACACTTTACCGAAAATAACGAAAGCGCTTATCTGCCGGGAAATGATTTCACATACGGCTTTATAAATTATCCGCAAGGACCTAACGGTGACGAGAACTGCGTTTCCGCATATGTCCATAAGGTAAGACGGTTAAACTGGGTTATAAAATACAGCGGCAATGAACTTTCTGATATCGGCATATTCCTTGACCGTATGTTTGACCCGATTGACGACGAAGGCGGCTGGCGCACGTCTCTTGAGCGATACCTCTTCCACGATGAGAGAGATTTTAAAAATTACAGCTTTATGCTTGAACACATTAATTACAGACACGATCTCGATCTTGGCGAAAACGCTTCAAGCAAAATGGACGATGCATTCTCTCTGGCGATAACGAGAGGTCGTTCTCCCGCAGAGGCGTTCAATTCGATTCGTTCCGTTGTAGAGGCTGCGATCGCAAAGGACGTTAACTGGGTATTCGAAGATATCGTTGCTCCGTAAAGGCTATTGCCTGTACATTTATTTTTAAGTTATAAATAAAACCCCGGAAACAAATGTTTTCCGGGGTTTTTGAGTATTTTGCAGTTGCGATTATCGTTTGCTGAACTGAGGAGCGCGTCTTGCTGCTTTGAGACCGGGTTTCTTTCTTTCTTTCATTCTCGGGTCTCTTGTGAGGAATCCGGCTTTTTTAAGCGTGGATTTGAGGTTTTCGTCGGAAACAACGAGAGCTCTTGCAAGACCGTGACGGATAGCGCCTGCCTGACCGGAAACGCCGCCGCCTACTACGGTAACTTCTATATCGTATTTGCCTGTGAGATTTGTGGTCTCAAGAGGCTGACGGACGATGAGTTTAAGAGTTTCGAGACCGAAATAATCGTCTATATCTCTGCCGTTTATGGTAATTTTACCGGTGCCCTGGTATACGCGAACGCGGGCTACGGAATGTTTCTTTCTGCCTGTGCCGTAAAAATACGGTCTTTTAGATTCATACATCAGTTTCGTCCTCCTTAGTCAATATTGTATACTTCGGGCTTCTGAGCTGCATGTTTGTGCTCTGCACCGCTGTATACGCGAAGGCGGCGCATTGCGCTGCGGCCTATTACGTTGTTGGGGATCATACCCTTGACGGCGAGTTCGAAAACGAATTCGGGGTTTTTATCCATCATCGTTCTGTATTTAACTTCTTTAAGTCCGCCTACCCAACCGGTGTGATGACGGTAATGTTTCTGGTCGAGTTTCTTTCCTGTCCAGATAACTTTGTCTGCGTTGACAACGATTACAAAATCGCCGCAGTCAACGTGAGGTGTGTATGTCGCCTTATGTTTACCTCTTAAAAGAACGGCGACCTCAGCGGCTACACGACCGCAAGGCTTGTTTGCCGCGTCTACAACGTACCATTTACGTTCAATGTTCGCAGCGTTTGCCATGAATGTTGACATGATTATTCCCTCCGTTTAAGATTCAATACCCGGAAATTATATCACAGACTTTATTATTTGTCAATACCTGTTTTGAAATTTTTATTGCTGCGATTTTATAATCTCTGTTTTTCTCCGTTTTTCTCGTTATTCCTCCGTTTTTCTCGATCTCAAATTTAAAATTTCACATTTGCGCCAACGAAACGGTGCCTTTTTCACGTCTAAAAAACGATAACGACGCAGAAAACGGAATTTGAAAAACGAAGAAAAACGGATATATTCGGTGCAATTCGGATGTATGGTTTATAAATTTCTGAAATATCGCCGAAAAATCCTTTTTTTATCATTTTTTTTGCCTGCGCAGCGATTTGATACTGTTTCGTAATCCTGCACAGAACGGGAGATAATTATTTATAGTGTCGGAAGCTGTGCCCTGATCTCTTTATTACGGTCTGATTTCGGAAATTCATAAAAGAAAAGAGACCCTTCTTTTTGAAGAGTCTCGTCTTTCTCTTATGATCTGCGTTTTCAGGTCAGATCCGACGGGATCAGCTTTGCAAATGCGATAGCGGCTTTTTTCAGCATATCTATTTCTTCATGAAGTTCCGATATCTGCTGTTTGAGCGCTGCGATTTCTTCATTCTGTCTGTCAATGCTTCTGAGCATCGAATCTTCCGGTGTTTCTTTCTTTGCGTTTTCTTCCATATAGGAGATAAGCTCTTTTTTCTCCTCTTCGGATATGATCACGTCGCTCGTATCGGGGATATTTATCTCTGATGCGGGCTCTTTCTCGTTTTGCGAAACGATTACCCAGTTTTTGATCGTAAGGTAGGGGATACCGAGCTCTTTGCTAACCTTATAAACGCTTTCGCCGTCTTCGATCCTTTTTACAACTAGTTCCTTTATTCTGTCGTTGTAACGTTTTTTGCGGTTTGCTTTCTTTCTGTTCCTTGCCTCTTCAAAAAGCGTATTGATAAGCTGATCCTTTTTATCTATCCAGCTCTTTATCGTCAGTGAAGAAAGCCCTGTTTTCTTGGATACTGAATTTCGCGATTCGCCGTTTTCTATTCTGTCAACTATTGAAAGCTTATATTCTGTGGTATATTTTTTCTGCGCCATCTTAACTCTCCTTCTCATTGTTTACAAGTTCCTTCACAGATGCTGCAAGCCCTGCTATGGACTGAATCTGCGAGGGTATGATTATCTTTGTTGCTTTACCGTCTGCCGCTGCGGTGAATGCTTCAAGCGATTTTATCGCTATTACCGAGTCTGACGGATTTGCTTCGTTCATCAGCTTTATACCCTCCGCAGCTGCTTTCTGAACCTTGAGAATAGCCTCAGCCTCTCCTTCGGCTTCTCTTATTTTTACTTCTTTTTCTGCTTCCGCGGCAAGTATTGCAGCCTGTTTCTGCGCTTCTGCCTTTAAGATAACGCTTTCCTTCTGACCTTCCGCCACAAGTATCGCGCTCTTTTTGTCGCCCTCCGCTCGGAGGATCGCTTCACGTCTTTCACGCTCCGCCTTCATCTGTTTTTCCATCGCGTCTCTGATTTCTTTGGGCGGAATGATGTTTTTGAGCTCAACGCGGTTAACCTTGATTCCCCAGGGGTCGGTAGCGGTGTCGAGGATCGATCTCATCTTTGTGTTGATGATGTCTCTTGACGTCAGCGTAGAGTCAAGTTCAAGGTCACCGATGATATTACGAAGTGTGGTCGCCGTAAGATTTTCGATTGCGGACATCGGGTTGTCAACGCCGTATGCGTAAAGCTTGGGGTCTGTTATCTGAAAATAAACGACCGTGTCTATCTGCATGGTAACGTTGTCTTTTGTGATAACGGGCTGCGGTGCAAAATCGACTACCTGTTCTTTCAGCGTGACCGTCTTTGCAACGCGTTCGATAAATGGTACTTTTACATGAAGTCCCGTCTGCCATGTTTTCACGTAAGCTCCAAGGCGTTCAACGACCATTGCCTGGGCCTGTGAAACGATTTTG
Organism: Clostridiales bacterium; assembly: GCA_016281915.1. Taxonomy (GTDB): domain Bacteria; phylum Bacillota; class Clostridia; order Oscillospirales; family UBA644; genus HGM12619. The sequence continues at coordinate 37,865 of JAEEJO010000050.1, read as the reverse complement.
ATATTGCTGATGATGATTACGATTAGCAGAATTATTACCGCCCCTACGGCAACAAATACTGCGTCAAGATCATAGGGCATGTTTTTTACCTGTGTCAAAAAGACGTCCTTCCGTTTTATTTTGATTAGTTTGCGAATTTCTTTTTACTGCTCCGTTTTTTGCGACACGATAGCTTTTACTCCTTCTATGGCAACAACGGTAACTTCCTTGCCTGCCGCGATCTTAGCTCCGTCCTCGCTTCTTGCCGTCCATTCAATACCGTTTATCTTAACGGCTCCGGTTGCCGCGATATTGTCTATTTCTTCCGAAACGACCGCGATTTTACCTATTGCCTGTTCGTAGTTTGTAGCAACTCTTTTGGGCAGAATATACTTTTTCACGAGCGGACGTGTAAGGATCAGAGAGAGCGCGGACAAAACTATGAACAAAACGATCTGAAGCCACGGTTCGGCACCGAGAGCCGATGCTATAAGTGCGCAAAGCGCTCCGAATGCAAACCATATTGAAACAATTTGTACCGAAACGGCTTCAATTATGACAAATATAAACAGCATAATTAACCATAAAATTGTCATATTAATAAAATCGGGTAAAACAGGCATAAAATCACCTCCGGGCACACTTCTCAGCCGTATGAAAGATGAACTACTGAATAAATTGCAATATTTATACACATTTATATTATCATATCAACATTAAAAAAGCAATATTTAATTGTGAATTTTTTGTTATAAAAAAACAACTTTTCGAATTTGACCGTCTTCGGGATGCAGCGCTTGCCCGAAATTTCCCTCGCGCCGTATCCGTTTCATTTTCCCGTCTGTGCTTTGCCGTGCTGCCGGAGAGGTATCACGCACTCCGGGCTTTTTTTGAAAAAATACGCAATTGACTTTATTAATTCGATAAAATGACTCAAAATATCTCAATAAACTCTTGATTTTCTTCTTGAATAATGATATAATTACATCGTATGCTATAATGGGGGTGGAATGTATGGGCGAGTTCTTTTCGGAAGCCTGGAGCTTTATAGTCTCAACTGTTTCAACGATAAGCTTTTTTGATATCCTGGATATCGCGCTGGTTTCCGTTCTTGTCTACGTCGTGGTAAAATTCTTCAGAGATACGAGAGCCGCATTTCTTTTCAAGGGCATTGCCCTTGTAATAGCGCTGTTTTTACTTTCAAGTGTGTTCAAACTCACTGCGACCAGTTTTATAATCGAGTCGTTCCTTGAGTTCGGTGCGCTTGCGATAATCATTATTTTTCAGCCCGAGATTCGCTCTGCCCTTGAAAAGGTAGGCAGAAACGGCCTGAAAAACATTCCGCTGCTTCCGTTTGAGGAAAACCTTGCCCGTGAGGGATCCACGACAGAAATGATCAATAACCTCTGCAAAGCCGTTGCATATTTTTCCGCGACCAAAACAGGCGCGCTGATCGTTATCGAACGCAGCATCAAACTCGGCGACATCATTTCATCCGGCAAATCAGTCCCCCTTGACTCAGATACCACTCCCGAACTGATAATGAATATCTTCTTCAATAAAGCGCCCCTTCACGACGGTGCAATGATAATCCGCAACAACCGCATAATCGCGGCAGGCTGCGTTCTTCCTCTTTCAGAATCGCTTATCGATAAAGAGCTCGGAACGCGGCACAGAGCGGGTGTCGGCATTTCTGAAGTATCCGATGCCGTTGCAGTGATCGTTTCGGAGGAAACGGGCATTATCTCCCTTGCGGTAGACGGAAAGCTCAACCGTCGCTATACTCCCGACGTTCTTCCCCAGGCGCTGACCAAACTGCTTATAAAAGATGAGACGCCGCGCAGTAAAAAGGACGTCCTTAAAGGTCTGCTGAAAGGAGAAAAGACGAAAGATGAGTAAAATTTCCGCTTTTTTCGAACGGCTTTTCCGCAATTCACTTTTTCTGAAGATCCTTTCCGTAATAATCGCCATAGGCATATGGCTGTATATAGTAAACGTTGCCGATCCGAGAAGATCCGAGGAATACACAAACGTTCCCATTTCGTTCGTATATGAGGGAACGGTTCCCTACAATAACTCCCTTATGCCTCTTGTTACGAGCCGTTCGTTTTTTGTCAATCTTCGCGTGTCGGGACCGAGAACAAGTCTCATGAATTACTCAAAGGATAAAATCTCTGCATCACTCAACTTCAACTCCGTCGCGGCGGAAGGGATCTACGAGGTTCCCATCAGCATATCCCTCGGCGATGACAGCCTTACGTATGAGATACTCGGTTCTGATTCAATAACGCTTGAATTCGTCAAAAAGAGCAGCACAACGCTCAGGGTCGACGTAAAAAGCAGCGGCACCTTCAAGACCGGATACTCCGTTGTCGAACAGACCGTTTCTCCCGAGACCATAACCGTCGAAGGTCCGAAAAGCGTTGTTGACACGATAAGCTTCGCAGAGGTCCTCATCGACGTTACGAATGCAGAAAAAAACATCGTCGAGTCAGGCGATATCCTTCTGCTTACCTCCGACAGGGCTTATGTGGATCGCACCTACCTCTCGCTCTCACCGTCGCAGGCAACGGTGTCCGTGGCGCTTCAGTATAGAAAATCCGTGAAAATATCAACGTCGCTGCTGAATCCTTACGGTGGAGACGAAACGCCGTACGCTACCGTATCCTATTCTCCGTCGCCTTATCTGCAGCTGCAGGGGGAAGAGGATGTCCTTTCGTATATCGATACTTACAATATAGGCAGCATCAACCTTGCCGAAGTGACCGATTCTAAAAAGACTTTTGACTTCACCGTTCAGAACCAGTCGGGCATAGAAGTTGTCAGTGACAGTAAAACGGTAACTGTAACGGTCGACCTCGGCAACGCGGAGACAAAAACATTCCGTCTTTCTTCCGCTAACCTGCAAAATGCATCTTTCCTGAACGTTCCCGAAGGTAAGGTCGCAAGGATCACCGATCTTTATAAAGTTATCACACTCCGCGCGCAGGACTACACGCTTGCCGAGATCTTCCCGGATTCGTTCAGGCTTTCAGTCGATCTGTCATCCGTTCCGAACGAAAACGGAGAGTATCAGCTTAAGGTCGAGCTGCCGAGCGGCGTTTACGGCGGCTTTATGAACAGATACTACGTCAACGTTGCTATAGAAGACGTGCAGTAACGGCCGGGTGCGGATATGAGTGTTGATAAAAACGGACTTATTCGCGACGTCCGTCTCCCGTTCGGACTTTCCGATGAAGAAGCGGTCAGAGAAGCTCTTCGCAGAGAAGGACTGCCCGGAACACTGAGCGCATTTGTGCTCAGGCGGTCTCTTGACGCCAGAAGAAAAGAGATAACCGAGGTTTTTACCGTCGCGCTGTCCGATGTTTACTCCGAGTTTTCCTACGATTTTTCAAAACAGTATCGCAGCGAAAAAAAAATCCTGGTCGCAGGTTTCGGACCCGCAGGTCTGTTTGCCGCATACCTTCTTGCCGCATATGGTTTTCGTCCTACCGTCGCAGAGCGCGGAAAGCCTGTGGATGACAGGATAAAAGACGTTGAAACGTTCTGGAAAACGGGCGTGCTTGACCCCGAGTCGAACGTTCAGTTCGGTGAAGGAGGCGCGGGAACGTTTTCGGATGGGAAACTCACAACAAGAATAAATGACGAAAGATGCAGATTCGTTCTTAATACGTTCTGCCGTTTCGGAGCGGACAGATCGGTTTTATCCGCAGCAAAACCGCATATAGGCACAGACGTTCTTCGCTCGGTCGTAAAAGCAATGAGAAAAGAAATAATCTCACTTGGCGGCGAAATACTTTATAATACAAAGCTTACCGATATCTCCGTAGAAAACGGACGTCTTAAAAACGTCTGTCTTAACGGCGAAAAGAGATATTTTGATGCAGTGATCCTCGCTACCGGAAACGGAGCGGGCGATACTTACGAGCTGATGATGAAAAAACCGCTGCTTATCGAAAACAAGCCTTTTTCCGTAGGCTTCAGGGCGGAATTTCTGCAGTCGGACATCAATGCCGCGTCTTACGGCAAAAATGCGGACGACAGCCGTCTTCCTCCGGCTGACTTCAGTTTTTTCAGACATCTTAAAGACGGAACGTTCTATACGTTCTGCATGTGTCCTGGCGGATACGTCGTCAATTCGTCTTCCGACGAAAAAAGACTCGTTACAAACGGGATGAGCTACAGCGGCAGAAACGGAAAAAACGCAAATGCCGCATTTCTTGCAACGGTTTCTTCCGCATCGCCGCGAGAGGCGCTTGAACTGAGAAAAAAGATTGAGCAGGCGGCATATTCGCTTCACGGAGGCTATGCCCCCGCAACGCTCGTAAAGAATTTTATAGACGGCACATCCCCGGATAGATTCGGTCGCGTTGCCCCGACGTTTTTGCCGGGCGTAAAGCTCGGAAGCTTCGATACGCTTTTTCCCGAAAAAACGCTTTCGATGCTGAGAGAGGGAATGGGGGAGTTTTCAAAACGGTTTTTTTACGACCCTTACGGTGTTCTGACCGCTCCCGAAACACGCACTTCCGCGCCTATGCGTATCGTCCGGGATGAAAATCTTCAGGCAGTCGGCGCAAGCGGGTTATATCCGTGCGGCGAAGGCGCGGGATACGCAGGCGGTATAATGTCTTCCGCAGTTGACGGACTGAGAGTTGCCGAAAAGATTATCGGCGCAGATAGTGAGGAAAAATGATTACCGAAGGTATTGTTTACAATAAAAAAGGCGGTATGGCGCAGGTAAAATGCGCGCGCCCGAAAAGCTGTGAGCATTGCGAAAACAGTGCGATCTGCACAAAGAACGAATCTGAATTACGCGCTTACGACCCTTTGGGGGTTTCCGTGGGCGATCTTGTTGAGGTTGAAACGCGCGAGGACGCAAAATCGGTTCTCGTGATATTATATATATTCCTTGTTCCAGTGGCGATCTTATTTGCCGCATACGGTCTTTTCGTTATAAATCCTTACCTTGCGCTGGCGGGTATAGCGATGTTTGCGGCGTATTTTATCGGGCTGAAGGTGCTTGACAAAAATTTCGATCCGAAGGTGAAGATCGTTCGCATTATCGAAAAAGCTAAGGATGAAAATCAGAAGTAAAGGATAAAAAAATGTATCATACAGGTCTTGACGTAGGGTCAACAACAGTTAAAATATTTGTGGTAGACGAGAATATGTCTACCGTATACACCAGATATAAACGTCATCTTTCCGACGTCCGCAATGCCGTTTTGTCGCTTCTTCTCGAGGCGTGCGACGAGCTCGGTCCCATCCGCTCCACACTCGCTGTAACGGGATCAGGCGGCGTCGGTCTTTCTCAGCATATTGGCGTTCCTTTCGTTCAGGAGGTAATCGCGGGAACGGCTGCCGTAAAACGCGTTGCTCCGCAGACGAACGTTGCGATCGAGCTCGGTGGCGAGGATGCGAAGATAACATATTTTGAAGTATCTCCCGAACAGCGCATGAACGGCACATGCGCAGGCGGAACGGGTGCTTTTATCGATCAGATGGCGTCGCTTCTTCAGACCGATGCCGACGGACTTAACGAACTTGCAAAAAACTATACTGAGATATACCCCATAGCCGCCAGATGCGGCGTTTTTGCCAAAACCGACGTTCAGTCTCTTCTTAACGAAGGCGCGTCGAAAGAAAACATAGCCGTATCGGTCTTTCAGGCGGTTGTTACCCAGACTATTTCGACCCTTGCCTGCGGCAAACCGATCAGAGGCAACATCGCATTCCTCGGAGGCCCGCTTTACTACAATTCCGAACTGAGAAAACGTTTTATCGAAACGCTTCACCTTTCTCCCGAAAACGTTGTTTTCCCTGAAAACGCGCACCTTTTTGTTTCGTTCGGTGCAGCCGTTCTTTCTGCGGAAGGAAATGAATACGATCTGACGGAAGTTGCCGAAAGAATAAAAAAACTCGGCAATTCATCGTTTGAAAAGCTCAACGTTCTTCCTCCGCTCTTCAGGGACGGCGCAGAGCTTGAAGCTTTTCGCGCGCGTCATGCAAAGGACACCGCAAAAACGCGTCCTCTCAAAGATTTTCACGGTGACTGCTTCCTTGGCGTCGACGCAGGCTCCACTACCACGAAAGCGGTGCTTATAGACTCTGACGGGGCGATCCTTTATTCGCATTATGGATCAAACAGCGGAAATCCGCTGAAAAAAATAGGCGAGATACTTACCGAACTTTACTCTGTTCTGCCCGAAGAGGCTCACATTCGCTGCGCAGGCGTGACCGGCTACGGAGAAAAAATGCTCATGACGGCGTACAGCTTCGATATCGGCGAAGTGGAAACCATCGCGCATTACAAGGCTGCTGAGTTTTTCCTCCCTGGCGTTGATTTCATTCTCGACATCGGCGGTCAGGACATGAAGTGCACGCGTCTGAAAAACGGCGCAATAGAAAATATCATGCTCAATGAAGCCTGCTCTTCGGGATGCGGCTCCTTTATAGAAGTATTCGCAAAATCCATAGGAATGTCCGTTGCCGAGTTTGCCAACGAGGCGCTCAAAGCGAAAGAACCGGCAGATCTCGGTTCGCGCTGCACGGTCTTTATGAATTCAAAAGTAAAGCAGGCTCAGAAGGACGGAGCATCCGTTGCCGATATTTCCGCCGGTCTGTCATATTCCGTTGTAAAGAACGTTCTTCAGAAGGTTATAAAAATAAAAGACCCGAAAGACCTCGGCGAAAAAATAATAGTTCAGGGCGGAACGTTTTTCAATGATGCCATACTCAGAAGTTTTGAGATAATATCGGGAAGAGACGTTGTCAGACCCGACATTGCAGGTCTTATGGGCGCGTTCGGCATGGCTCTTATAGCCAGAAACAAAGCAGGAAAAACAAGTGCGCTCATCAGCAGGGAAAACCTTGAAAAATTCTCGTATCAGAGCACTATGCGGCGCTGCGGAGGATGCACGAACAACTGTCTGCTCACAATCCTAAAATTCGATAACGGCAAACGCTTCATCTCCGGCAACCGCTGCGATAAGGGCGCAGGTATAGAGAAAAGCTCAAAGGATATCCCCGATCTTTATGAATACAAATACAAACGACTTTTTTCATACGAACCGCGAAAGGACGCTCCTCACGGTAAGATAGGTATACCGCGCGTTCTTAATATGTATGAAAACTACCCGTTCTGGTTCACTTTCCTCACAAACCTCGGTTATGAAGTCGTCCTTTCCGACAACAGCTCCAAAAAGCTTTATGAAAGCGGAATCGAATCCATTCCATCTGAATCCGCCTGCTACCCCGCAAAGATAGTTCACGGACATATCGTGAATCTCATCAACAAGGGCGTGACCCGTATATTCTACCCGGGAATCGTTTATGAGGCCAAGGAGATAGACTTCTCAAATAACGCCTATAACTGCCCGATTGTATGCTCATATCCGGAAGTAATAAAAAACAACGTTGAGCAGCTTTCGGAAAAACATATAGAGTTTATAAATCCGTTCTTCTCACTTCTTGACAGGAAAAAACTCGTTAAACATCTGACCGAAGAGTTTGGAAAAAGAGGATTCAGACCGGATGAAATCGCTTCATCTGCGAAAGCTGCTTTTGAAGAACACGACAGATTCAGAGACGATATGCGAAGAAAGGGCGAGGAAACGCTCGAATATATAAACAAAAACGGTATCACGGGCATAGTTCTCGCGGGCAGACCGTATCATGTTGACCCTGAGATAAACCACGGTCTTCACAATATTATCACGTCCTGCGGTATGGCGGTGCTTACCGAAGACAGTATCTGCCATCTTGCCGAAAACAGACAGACTCTGCGCGTCGTTGACCAGTGGGCATATCATTCAAGACTTTATGCCGCCGCGCACGTCGTTCGTGAAACAAAAAATCTTGAGCTTATTCAGCTCAACTCGTTCGGATGCGGCGTTGATGCCGTTACCACCGATCAGGTCGCAGAAATACTTGAATCTGCGGAAAAAATATATACAGTCCTTAAAATAGACGAGGTAAATAATCTTGGTGCGGCGAAAGTCAGAATAAGATCTCTCATTTCGGCTATTTACGATCGCAAGGAATCGGGCTTTACGCCTCACGTTGCCGATTACGGCCTCAACAGGGTAATCTTTACCGGCGAAATGAAAAAACGCCACACAATTATCGCGCCTCAGATGTCGCCGGTCCATTTCGAAGTTCTCGAAGCTGTCTTCAGACATGCAGGCTACAATATGGTGATACTTGCAAAACCCGATCGCAGCACCGTTGACGAAGGGCTGAAATACGTAAACAACGACGCATGCTATCCCTCGGTTATAGTCGTCGGTCAGCTTATAAGCGCACTTAAATCGGGAGAGTATGATCTTAACAACACGTCTGTTATCATTACGCAGACCGGCGGCGGATGCCGTGCCACAAACTATATAGCCTTCCTCAGAAAAGCTATGAAGGACGCCGGCTTCGGCTCTGTTCCAGTCCTTTCCCTCAACTTTGTCGGAATGGAGAAAAATCCCGGTTTCAAATTCACGGCGTCAATGCTTCATCAGACTATTATCGGTATCGTTTATGCCGATCTTCTCTCACGGGCGTTTCTCCGCACCCGTCCTTATGAAAAGGTAAAGGGCACGTCCGAAAAACTCTACCGCAAATGGCTCGATATCATCAAACAGAAGGCGGTCCGCGGAAAACGTTCGGAAATATACAAAACGTCAATGGGTATCCTGAAGGATTTTTCGGAAGTTGAAATAGACGACACACCAAAACCGAGAGTAGGAATAGTAGGGGAGATACTCGTTCAGTATCATCCTCTCGGCAACAATGACCTTATAGGCAATATAGAAAGAGAAGGCGGCGAAGCATATCTGCCAGACCTTGTAAACTTCTTTTCCTATATCTGCTATCAGTCTCAGACAAAATACGAAAAGCTTTCGGGCAACAAAATAAACGCCGTTGTCTTCACCGAGTTCAACAAGGTGCTGACAAAGCTTTATCGCGTTCACTCCGAAAGAGCACTTGATCAATTCCCGCGGTTCGGCAAAATCTCAGAAATAGACGAGCTTGCCGCAAAAGCCGAAACTATCCTTTCAACCTGCAATATCACGGGCGAAGGCTGGCTTCTTACCGCGGAAATGCTTGAAATGATTGATCACAACATCCCGAACATCGTCTGCGTTCAGCCTTTTGCGTGTCTGCCTAACCACGTAACCGGCAAGGGCATGATAAAAGAGATCCGCCGCCGCTATCCTCAGGCGAATATCGTGCCCATAGATTACGACCCCGGCGCATCAGAGGTCAACCAGATAAACAGACTGAAACTGATGATGTCCGCGGCAAAAGAAAACCTTGCGAAAGAAACAGACGGCAATAAAAAGACTGTCTGAAGAAAAATATGATGGGTCCGCTGTGTTTTTTTTGCGTTTTCGCAAAAAAACATGACGGATTTTCATTTTTATTCTTGACATATTTTTATTTATATTATATAATACTCTAAAGCATTCGTCGGCTTCAATGCCGGCAAAAACGTAAAAGACAAATTATTAAACAGGAGCTGATTACTGTATGATTAAACTCGGCGTAAACACAGTCCTCTTCAAAACGGTCTCCTTTGCAGAGGCGGCGCGTCTGATAAAGATATGCGGCTATGACGGACTTGAGATTTCAGCAATTCAGGGTATGTGCGAACACCTCAATCTCGATAACTGGCAGTCTCAGGCAGGCGAACTCCGTGCGATAATGGAGGCAAACGATCTTAAATTCCTTTCAACCGAAGTCGCTTCTCATGATTTTACAAGACTTCAGAAGGCTTTCGAAGCAGCGGCAACCCTCGGTATCCCCGTTGTCAATGTCGGTCCCGGCGGACCTTCCGATGACGAGGAGGCGTTCAAGAAAACCGTTGAAACGCTTCAGAAGCTTGCCGAAATGGCTGAACCTTACGGCGTTACGCTCTGCGCTAAGGCGCACGTAGGCGGAGCGATTTACAACACCCCAACAACTCTGCGCGCAATCAGGGAGATAACCGCTCCTGCATTCGGTATCGACATGGATCCTTCTCACATATACCGCGGCGGCGAACAGCCCGAAGAATCCATCAAACAAGTTATCTCCTCAATGAAACATATTCACATCCGCGACTGCACAGGCAGACAGTCCTCGCCCGGTCATCCCTTCAAACAGATGTGCGGCAGTGGCGAGATAGACCTCTTCGGATACTTCAAAGCAGTTGTTGACGCTAACTACGACGGTCCGGTATGCCTCGAGGTTATCGGTCCTAATCTCCGTGTCGAAGAATCCACGCTTGTCGCAGCTGAAAGCTACGGCTATATGAACGCATGCCTCAGAATTCTCGGCGCGAGAAAATAAACGAATCTGATCAATATTTTACTTTTCAAGGAGCTTGCCATGAAAAAGAAACCTAACATAGTTTTTATCGGCGTAGACAGCCTCAGGCGCAACAGAATGAGCCTTTACGGCTATCATCGTCTCACAACTCCGCACATTTCCGATTACTTCAAAGACGGTATTGTATTTGAAAACTGCTTCTCTCCGTCTATCCCCACCACACCCGGTTATGCTTCCATGCTTACCGGTATGGACTGCTTCGGAACCAACGTTGTTGCTCTCCGTCATCAGGGTCCTCTTGCCGAAGGCGTAAAGAATCTTCCCACAGTTCTCAAGGAAAACGGCTATACTACCACTGCGATCGGATATAACTGTCCTATTTCGGTAGGCTGCGACAACTATCTTGAATATCCCGTTTCATGGGGTTCCTGGGCTTCCGGCCGTTCCGCAAAGGCTGAATCCATGAACTCGGTAGCTCTTCCCGAACTTGAAAGACTTGCAAAGCAGGACAAGCCCTTCATGCTCTTTATGCGCCATATGGATCCTCACTCTCCGTATCTCCCGCCGGAACCGTTCTCAAGGATGTTCTATCAGGGCGACGAGTTCGATAAAAACAACAAGTCGCTTGAAAGATGCTATAAATTCAAACCCTTCCGCGATTATTTCTGCTCTTGGTTCCCGCCTCACTGCACAGACGCGGAATACGTAAACGCTCAGTATGATGGCGCGGTTGCATATCTTGACTCCTGCCTGTCTCAGATCTTCACAAAGATAGCAGATCTCGGAATAGAAGAAGAAACTATCGTTATTCTTACTTCCGACCACGGCGAAACTCTTAACGAACACGAGTGCTATTATGACCATCACGGTCTTTACGACTGCACTCTCGTAGTTCCGTTTGCGATCAGATATAAAGGACATCTGCCCGAAGGCAAGCGTTTCTCCGAATTCTGCCAGCTCAAAGATATCATGCCCACACTGCTTGACATTATCGGCATAAAATCCGGTATTAAATTTGACGGACAGAGCATGATGAATCTTGTTTACAATACCGACAAATTCAAGGAAGAGCCGGAGATGTATATCACCGAGGCAACATGGGAAAGAAAGCACGGTTGGCGTACTCCCGAATGGAAGCTTATCTGCGCTCTCGAACCCGACTTTCATTTCAGAGAAAACGTTGAGCTTTACAATCTTATCAAAGATCCCGGCGAAACCGTCAACGTTGCCAAGGAAAACCCCGAAATCGTTGCAGCGCTTACAAAACGCCTTGAAAAGCATGTGAAAAAACGCGAAAAAGCAACGAAACGCACCGCTCCGATCTATACCAACGCAACCACGTGGAACGGTATCGGCAGACCCTTCGAATCATCTGAGGAGGCATACTCGAAGATGCATATCGGCAACCCCGATGATGCAAGAAAACTTCAGATCCTCGATGATGACGAATAATATATAAACAGAGGTCGCAAATCAGATGCTTCGTGTATGTGTTATAGGCATGGGTCCTATCGGAAACAACCATGCCAGAATATATAAATCACTCGATTTTGTCGAACTTGCCGCAGTGTGCGACATAAGGCGTGACAGAGCGGAAGCCGCATCAAAAGCATACGACGTTCCGTATTATCTCAATGCTCAGACTATGCTTGACGAGATAAAGCCCGATATCGTATCTGTTGCAACGGGCGGTTACGAATATTCATCCGATCACTGCCAGCCTGTATTGCAGGCTCTGCGCTCAGGCGCACACGTTCTTTGCGAAAAACCTATATCAAACGATATCCAGTGCGCAAAGATCATGGTAGATACAGCAAAACAGTATAACCGGTGCTTCGGCATAGATTTCAATCACCGTTTCACTCCCGCAGCGCTGCAGGCAAAAAAGTGGCAGCAGGACGGACGGCTCGGAGACCTTATTTTCGTAAATATGGCGCTCTGGATAGGCAAATTTATGCCTCTTGAAAGCGAATTTTATCATCTTAAAGCGCTTAATCCCCACAGCGTTGACATGATGCGCTATTTCTGCGGAGATATCGACGAAGTCCAGTGCTATGCGATGAAGGCGCCCGGAAGATGGATATATTCGTCATCGTCCATCAATATGCGCTTCAAAAACGGTATTGTGGGACATCTCACAAGCTCCTACGACATCGAACGCGGTCATCCTATGGAACGCTGCGAGGTCGCAGGAACACAGGGCAGATTCGTTGTTGAGGATATGTGGCTACACTCCACCCTTTTCCCGAGAGGAAATATGGTAAGAGAAGAATACGTAAACCCCGTTTTCGGCGGTTACGAAAGCTTTTTTGACACATTCAAAGCGCGTGTCACATGCTTTGCCGAACAGATCAGAGACGGCGCCAAGCCCGAGGAGATCAACGGTTCGGGCGAAGCGGGCCTTGAAGCAAGCCGTGTTATCCATGCGGCGATCGAGTCGATAAAACGCGGCAACGTCCCGGTAAAGGTCGAGTCTGTAACAATCTGACGTTACCTGTGATCGAAAACGTGTTCAGCAAACTTTTTCAGACAGTTTAAACAGTGGCGGGAACGACACCGCCACAACAGTGAAAGAAAGAATAATTATAACATCGGAGGTAAAAGATGGCACTTAAAGTTGGCGTTGTAGGTATGGGCGGAATAGGCCATACCCACTGCAGATGCTACAAAAACGATTCTCTCGCCGAGCTTATCGCGGTCTGCGATATCATAAAAGAAAAAGCAGATCAGGCAGCAGAGGAATTCGGTGTAGAGGCTTTTTACTCACTCAAAGAAATGCTTAAGGCGCATCCTGAGCTCGATATCGTAGACGTTACCACTTCAGGTTACGAAAACGGATCGTGGCACTATGAACCGGCTATGGAAGCGCTCGCGGCAGGCAAAAACGTTCTTGTTGAAAAACCGATCTCAAACGATGTTCGCGAAGCTCGCGAAATGGTTAAATTTGCAGCGGAACAAAACGTTTATCTCGGCTGCAACCTCAATCACTACTTTACAAAACCCGCAGAACAGGCGCTTCAGCTCATAGCTGACAAGAAAATAGGCGAGCCTGTATACCTGATGCAGAAAATGGGCTTCAACGGCAGCGAAATGGGCTACGGCGGAGCTTCTACGGGCAGATGGCAGCGTCCTTATTCTCACCTCAAGGCTTTCCTTGCTCATCCGTTCTCGGTAATGCGCCGTTTCGGCGGTGATATCACCCATATCCAGGCGTTCATGAATAAGCCCGGCGTAAGAAAATCAGCAGACGACCTTATGCTCTCGATCGCATCTATCCATATGCGCTTTGAGAACGGCTCCGCAGGATATATCATCTCCCAGCGCGGCGACGCATCCTTCGGTCTTGGCGGATGGTGGTGCTTTGAAATGGCAGGAACGCGCGGCACGTTCTGCATTGAAAACTGCGTTGAAAAACTCACTTACTGGACCGCCGGTCAGGAGCCCGTAGTTACCAATACCGGTATTACAGACTTCGGCTCAACGTTCCCGAACAGAATCCATGCATTCCTCGAAGATATCACAAACAAGGTTCCCAGAGAGCTTATCAGAGCTTCGGGCAGAGATGCTCTTGCAACTCTTGAATATACTTTCGCGGTCATTGATTCTTACGAAAACGGCGGCGCACTCGTTCGCGTCAATCCGCTTCCCAATGTTCACGCTCACGGCATCGTTCTTTAAGTTTATTATTGTTGAAAACGGAGAAGTCATTACGGCTTCTCCGCTTTTTTTTATTATGAGCGCGCGTCTGTACGGAATTTCTCGGATCAGCGGCATTATAATGCAATTCGTCATTGTTTTGTATGATCACGTAAACGTGAAATATCGAATATTGACATCAATATTTATCTGTGATATAATAAAAGAAAGGCTGAAACAGTCCGGGGCTGAATCCATGAGACAGGTGCATGACCTGAAAAGCGGCACATTCAACGGGAAGGAACGATTTTATGAAATACATACTCGTTACGGGAGCAAACGGTGGGATGGGAAAGGCGGTCGTTGATGCTCTGGTCTCAAACGGGTATACCGTGTTCGCGTCAGATATAGCGCTCTGCGCGGAACAGAAAAACGTAATTCCGATTCAGGCAGATATCACGGATGAGCAAAGCGTTTGCGATCTGTCCCGAAAAATACGCGCGGTTACAGACGAGCTTTGCGGGATAGTCCATCTTGCAGGTATCTATATGCTCGATTCTCTAGTTGAAATGCCTGCCGCAGACTTTGAAAAGATATTCCGAATAAACGTCGGAGGCGCATTTATTATAAACAAGGTGTTCCGTCCTTTTCTTAAAAAAGGATCTTCGGTTATCATCGTCACAAGCGAACTTGCGCCTCGCGCCCCGCTTCCTTTCACCGGAATATACGGAATAACAAAAGCAGCTCTCGATAAATATGCATATTCTCTTCGTATGGAGCTTCAGCTTGACGGGATAAAAGTATCCGTTCTGCGCGCAGGCGCGGTGGATACCGGAATGCTTGATGAATCGGTAAAACAGCTGAACGCTTTTTGTGCAAAAACGGAACGCTACAAGTATAATGCGGAAAGGTTCGGGAAGATCGTTGATAGCGTTGAATCTCGGCGAATTTCACCTGTGATGATAGCAAAAAAGATACTGACCGTGCTTGAATCAAAAAATCCGAGATTCGCATATTCCCTTAACCGAAACGCCCTTCTTATCCTCTTTGACGCGCTGCCGTCGGGAATGAGATTTTATATTATCCGTAAAATTCTCGGAAGTTCCGATAAAAATCCAGAACAGCGCTGAATACTTAACAAAAAAATGATAAATCGGGGGTATCGTTAACGTGAGCAGACAACCCGCAAAATTCACATCGGATAACAAAAGACTTTGCAAAGGATTCGAATGGGCAAAGGCACAGGCGGAAGAGTTCGTCCGTGATGACGCCGCAGTAGGTCCGTGCTATGAAGCAACGCTTCCCGGCAGAGACTCTTTTTGCATGAGAGACTTTTCTCACCAGTCTGTCGGAGCTAACTGTCTCGGGCTTGCCGAACATAACAGAAACATGATGCGTGCCTTTACAGACGGAGTGAGTGAATCTAAAGACTGGTGCACATTCTGGGAAATCACGTTTGAAGGGAAACCTACGCCCGTTGATTATACAAATGACTCGGACTTCTGGTATAATCTGCCGTCAAATTTCGACATCATGGATACAGCATCCCGCCTTTACGATCTTACGGGAGACAGCAGTTATCTTCTCTCTCCGTCTATCGAGAACTTTTTCAGAATTACTTTGGAAAAATATATCCCGAAGTGGGACCGCGACGGGGACGGCATTGTTGATCGTGTGGACAGCGACGGAAGGCGCGGCGTAGCCTCATATGAGGAAGCAGGAACGACGGGCTATGCGTGTGCAGCAGATGCTCTCTCTCTCGAATACAGCGCTTTCAAAGCCGGTGCGCGTATGTTCCTTATGAAAAATGATCATGAAAAAGCTGGGGAATGCCTGAAGAAAGCAGAACGCCTTCATGATATTTTTAATAATGAATGGTGGGGCAGCGAAGAGCAGCGTTTCTTTGAATTCCGTAACGGCGACGGTTCGTTCAATCCGAAACGGAGCGACAATAACCTTATGACTCCGCTCAGAACGGGAATAATCACTGACAGCAGTCAGATAGAAAGACAGTTCAGAGCTCTTATGGAATTGGAAGACTCCATGAACGTTGAGATCCGTTCTTATATTCCGATGCTTTTATGGAAATACGGCAGAGATGACGAAGCGATGCATGTGTGGCTCAAAATGACAGATGAAAACTATAAGAGAAGAGAATACCCCGAGGTTTCATATGCAGTCATAGAAGCTCTTTTATGCGGCTATATGGGTATAGGGGCAGACTTTGACGGACGTATCCTCAAAACACGCTCTGCCTGTGCCGAAACGTCGTGCGTAACAGGTTTCCCGCTTTGGAACGGAACCGTTGATGTATGCCATGAGGAGAAGAAAAAAACGGTTATTACCAACCGTTCGGGATATGATCTGACATGGATCGCCGAATTCCCGTCCGGAACAAAAACCGTAACTGTCGAAAACGGAAAGACCGCGGAATGTCTGGCGTAAAAAAAATGTGAATAAAAAAATGATCCTGTATGATCTTCATACAGGATCTCTTTTTTCGTTCTTCTTAGACGCTCAGCTCTTCGATATCGTAAACGTAATCGATTGAAGACAATGCCTCGATTATTTCTTTATGCGTTTTATATTTTTTCAGTTCGGGGCTTGCAACGGTGAGCGATATAGTGTAAACGCTCAGTCCCGAATTGACGTATGCGGGATTGAACTCAACGTCATCTATTATCAGCCCGAGCTTGCGGACGGTTGCAATGAATTCTTTCAGATAGGTGCTGCTTGTGAGTTCAAGGTGAATTTCAAAATGATTCGATCGGTTTTTCAGATATTTTTCCATTCCGTTAAAGAAAGCAAGGCTTACAAGCACTGCTATAAATCCCAGAAGACCGACCGTATAAAATCCGGCGCCTACGGCAAGACCGAGAAGCCCTACCGCCCACAGCCCTGCAGAGGTGGTCAGACCTCTTATCTGATTTCGAGAGCTGAAAAGAATGGAATTTGACGTGATGAGCGCGGTAGCGATGACGGAAGCCCCTGAAAGGATGAATAAACCGCTCTGCGTTTTCTCAAAAATAAACATATCAGTCAGCATCGCAAATGTGGTGCCGATGGCTATAACGATAAACGTTCGAAGTCCTGCCGAATGACGTTTGCTTGACCGTTCGCATCCGATTATTGCCGCAAATAACAGCGATACTGCTATGCGGAAAAGTACCGACCATATATTTATCTCTTCCGCCCACGCTCCAAGCAGATTTCCTATTATATCCATATCGTTTATCTCCTTTTATTTCCGAATTTACGCTGATTGTTGGGATAGTAAATATCGTAGCTTTCCGCCGCTTCGTTGAATGCCTTTTCCGAAGGATTTTCCTCCGGAAGCTCTTTTCTGATCTTTTCTATGCGCGCAATAAGCAGTTCCACTTCGTTTTTCTCCGATATTTCTTTCTCGTCCATCGGCACGGCAGCTTCGAGCTTGTTTGAATAAGAGTGGGACAGATAAAGCGACAGCTTTGCGCATGCAGGACCGATAAGCTCGTAAAGAACGCTTGAAGACAGAATTATCGTCTGCAAAGCGTTGCCGAGTTCCGCATATCCTGAAAGCGAAAGCGTCCGCGCCCCGAGAGCCGCAAGACCTATCGCAACACCTGCCTGCGGTATCAGCGCAAGACCGAGAAAGTTCCTTATTTCATTACTCTTTCCCGTTATAAGCGCCCCTAAAAATGCGCCGCCGTATTTGCCGAGAATTCTTATGAAAAAATAAAGGATCCCGATAGTAAGCAGCGATACGCTGCCTATCGCTCCGGAAGGACTTATCAGCGCATTCAGATCAAACGATACGCCGCTTCTTACAAAAAACAGAAGAAGTATCGGCGGACTGAAATAGTTGAGCTGCTTAAAAAGCTTGTCGTCTTCGGAAACGTTTATATATACCATACCCATGGACATACAGCCGAGCAGGGGGGAGACCTCCGTTACGGCGCATATCCCGCAAAAGGCAAAGATCAGCGACAGAGCTATGATAAGACGGTTATCAGACGAATTGCTCTTTGATATCACTATCTTCATTATCAGTCCGAAAACCGCACCGAGAAGGATCACGGCAAGATTTATCGCAATCGGAAGAAGAATTCCGCCCGCATCTATGCCGGTCTGTGAAAACGACGCTATCGCCACCGAGATCGCCACTGAATATGCTGCAAGACCTACGATATCGTCAAGTGCAACTACCTGAAGAAGCGTATCCACAAATTCTCCTTTTGCTCCGGTCTGACGTATCGTCATAAGCGTTGACGCAGGTGCGGTGGCTGCCGCAAGAGCGGAAAGGATGAGCGAAAACGCGAAATCAAGGCGAAGAACGAAACATGTCAGAACAAATACAAAAAGCGATGCTGCAAGCGACTCGAAAACAGTTATCACAACCACCTTCAAGCCGTTCTTTTTCAACGTTTTCAGTCTGAAAAACTCTCCCGTGCTGAAAGCAATGAATGCAAGCGCAATATCGGGCAGAAATTCCGTGTGAACAAGTATCGATCCAGGAATAAGGTTCAGGCAGAAAGGTCCCAGTATTATTCCCGTAACGATATACGCCGTAACGTTAGGCAAACGCAGAAGTTTTGTTAACCGTGACAGCAAAAATCCGCCCAGAAGCATAACGGAAAGGGAGATTATCGTTATAGCGACAGGAGGCAGATCGCCGTATATGTCGTTAAGCATAACAATTTCCCCTTTCCGTTTTATGATCTTTATACTGTTTTGTTATTCCGCTACAACCGACTCCGTCCAGTAATTCTGACCGTAAATATCGGTGAATCTGTAGGTGTAAACCATCTCTCCGTCATCCAGTACGATATCCGAAACAGTCAGACCCGATGCAGGAACGGTGATCGGATCGCTTATCGGGTATGCGTCTACAAATTCATTTTTATAAGAATAATAATCTGCGGTGAATATCAGAGTGTCACCTTCGTTTATCTCAAATATGTTTTTCGCCTCAACTTCAACGTCGTCGTAAACGGTGTTCGCGCCCGTTATAACACCCTTGTCATCTGCAAACTGAACAAGAAGTTCAACCTTCTCACCGTTGAGGATTGCAGGGATATAACCGTAAATAACGCCGTTCTGCGTGCTTTCATAATAGTAAGCCACAGGATTTCCGTTTACCGCCATGCAATACTTGCCTTCGGGCGCAAGCAGGTATCCGTCGTTGTCAAATTCGACAACATTGTCCATACCCATATCGATATATCCGCTGCCGTCGTCATAGAATGTGTTGAGCACGATATCGTTAACAAGCGACCACTGCTTTTCATCGGCCAGACCGATCGCAAGCTTTCCTTCACTGTTTTCCTTCCACTTGAGATACGTGGTGTCAAGATAGTTGTCGGAAATATACTTCACCGTGTCGTCATCGGACATTGCTCTGTCAGAAAGGAAGCCAATGTTGAGATTCGAAAGACCATCTACAACTCCGTAATCGCCGCCAAGAAAGCTTCCCAGAAGCGAACCGATAGTTGAGAGCGATGATGATGAGCCTGTAAACGATCCGCTGAGGCTCGAAAGCGGATTTGATGTTCCGCCGGTTGCCGCCTGACCGCTTACTTCAAGCGAAGCAAACTGCTTGATGCAAGCTGAATAACTGTCGGACATGCCTATCTTTGAGTTTGTGTTAACTGCGCTGTCAACGTAAGAGGTTCTCTGATAGGGGAAGTAAACGGAAAGGCCGTATGCGTTAGTCATTTCTGCGGACGTTCTGTTATACTTTATCGCGCCGAGCAGTTTATCGGCAAGAGCTTTGCCTTCTGATGTGTTGGTGTTCAGAGCGAAATGAACGAGGTCGACCTGGTCTATCTTGTTTTTTGAAAATTCTCTTGACGTTGCTCTCGCTTTGGATATTTCGGAATAATTACCGCTCTTTATCTCTTTTGTGAGCTTTTCGGAGAATGTTGAAAGCGGTTGCGGAACAGCTGCTTCAAGCTCTGCAAGATCGGTAAGCGAAAGCGTGGTTTTCTGACCTCTGCAGCTGCGGTCGCACTGCGTAATAAAGTCGTCAATGATGGTTTTGCCTATATCGAGCGTTGATGCCGAAGTGTTTCGTGAAAGCGCTGTAAGCCAGTTTGTATAATACCAGCCTATGCCGGGTTCAGTCTCTTCGGAAGCTATCATATAGTCCGCAAACTCACTGAGCATCGTGCCTGTTTCGAGCGTTCCCATAAGGCATGCGTCAAAACCGATGAAATCAAACTTAACACCGGCTTTTCTCAGTGCGCTCTGAATACCGGTAAGCGACATCGCCTGTTTTGTGGTTGCTTTTTCGTCAAAGCATACACCGGAAACAGTTCCTCCGCCGTGGTCCCACATGATAAGCTGATATCTGTTTGCGGGGAAGGCCTTCGCACAGTATTTCACAAATGATTCAAGCGTATCGGGACTTGCCATCGAGCCGTTGCCCATATTGTCCTCGATTTTCTGAAGTCCGTTGTTTACAACACGGTATATCTGGTTTTTGGAATTGCTGATCACGGAATTCTGCCACGTTTTCGTTCCACCTGTGTAAATGATCACGTTGAGGTTATCTGAGAGCGTGCTTGCGCACATTTCCTGGATATCTTTTGATGCCATAGCGTATTTAGACTCAAGGTCTGTTCCGCACATATACATCATAAGCGTAACAACGTCGTTGCCGTTGCCCAATATTTCAGTATATTTATCGCGAACACCGGAAGATACGGATGTATTCACGCTGCCTGCGTTGTTCTGAGAGCTGTTCCATGCAGATGAACCGGTATCCGTAACAGTGTTCTGAGCAGATTGAGATGCTCCGGTGCTCTGATAAAGAAGCGAGGTGAGGTCAATATTGCCAAAAAGATCTCCGCCCTGAGCAACGTCCGAACCTCCGGCAAGCTCTCCGATATTTCCAAGGCCGCCAAGCAGGTCGACCCCGCCGCAGTTTTTCAAAAGGAGATATGCCGCTATCACAACGATTATCACAACGATCGAGCCTTTGCCGAGGTTCAGTCCCGCCCTTGTAACTCTTTGTGACGATCCTCTGTTGCTGCCTGTGTTGTTCGCTGAAAAAGGTGAGGACTGCTGTCCGTTTCCCGCAGATGTATTTTTGCCGGAATAATCCGTTCTTCCGACTCTTCCTGTTCCTAATCCGGAACCTTTTCTGTTTACTCCGGAGGCGCTGCCTGATACGTTGCGCTTTCTTCCGGTCGGACGATTATCCATTGTTTTTACCAGCAGAGCAATATTCAGCTCCGCATTCCTTTCATGATTAAATCTATTTGTTCCTCTGCGGCGTTACGCCATGAAGGATATTCACACACAGTTAAAAAATAACGAGCGGGATTAAAAACGATTCCCGGCAAAGGCGTTTATCGAACTGTCCGCCTTGCTTTTATCGCTCCGCCGGCATATCCCGTACCGTGGCAGGATATCTAAGCCCTGCTTTTCTGAGATTCAGCTCACTGAGACCGTCGGTCTTATCTGTAAAGGTTATCAGCAGTACAGAGGCACCTCTTCGAAGAACGATTATAATGTTTCCGCTTATTCCGACTATTGTTCGTCTCACGCCGGGTCTTTCCCATATTCCGTCGGGTGCTTTTTCATCTCGTGGTCTTCTGTCAGTATCTGACCGTCATTTCAAGCTCGATTCTGAAAAATGCTTCACCTATTTTTTCAGGCAGGAGCCTGTGATTTTTAACGGTGATCTCTTCCGTGTTCCTGAATTTAAAAGTCAGCGTTTTACAACCGTTTGAGCGGTGAATGCCGTCGGGTATCCCTTCCCAAGCAAATACTCCGCAATTTTCGACCGTTTTCTTTATCGTGTCAACCGTTTCCTCAGAAACGGTGTGCTCTGCCATGCGGGCTTCGGAATTACCTGAGCTGACTGTTTTTCTGAGAATTCCACCGCTCTCCCGAATGGTCAGAACGGATTCAGTGAAAGCCCCGTTTTCATGCTCTTCAAAATAGCGTATTTCAATAATGTCATCCGCTGCCGGAAGACAGACTTTTGTTCCGCTTATTTTTCCTTTAAAAAAATCCGCTATTCCTAAACCTGCCTCGCTTGTTATTATCGGCACCTGATTGTTTGAAAAACTTATTTTTTCTCCGTCGGCGTAAAGAATATACACGCTTCCGCCGAAATTTTCGGGAAGTCCGTGCGTTCTTGAATGGAAACCGTTTTTGCACGCCAGATCATACTTTTTTACGAGCTCCGCAAGTTCTGTGAAAGGGTTTTCCTTTACAAGTGCCCATACAGAATCCCTCTTGTCGCGATAATGAAAACTTTCACCTGTTTCAAGAAACATGAATGTTCCTTTCTTCGCAGGAACGGCAAAAGCGGAAACATAGCCGGGTGTATATCTGTTTTCTTCCCCTGTTTCCGCGGTTCTGACCGTATGAAGCGCAGATGTAACGTCAAAAACTGTGATATCTTTTGAATCTATGGTTTTCGGCGCGTTTATATCCTGCGTTGCGTCTGTTCCGCCGCAGACGTGCGGGTCTGATTTCTTTATCACAACAATTTTTTGTTCTTTTTCGTTATCTTTCGGGTGTTTTTCTTTTTTGCGCCTGAAAAAATCAATCATTCACGTCATCCCTTTTCAGGATCTGATTCAATTCTTTTACTTCGTCAAGCAGATTGTAAATCCCGTCTTCGGATAAAACTCCGCGTTTCAGGTCTTTGGGAATCAGATTGTTTTCATCATCAGAAAAATCCTTCTTCCAGTCGCTGCTTTCGTAATACTCTGTAAGGCTCTTTATATCTTCGCTCACATCATCGTAGCTTTTTATCGCTTCTTTCAGCGCTGATACCGAAGCCGCGACCCTGTTAAAGGCTTCTTCGTTGCGTTTTATTCGTCCTACCTGCTCTGAATCGTATTTTTTCTTCATTTTTCGCCTTTCATATTCCAGCGGAATTCTTAATTTTCTACCATATATTATACCACGGATATTATACTCCGTCAAGCAGATTATGTCAATGATAAAATTCGTTTATTGGGGATTTCAAAAAAAAGTTGCAAAAATTAACTTGACATATTAAATGTATAGATGTATAATTATCGATGTTGAAGGCATGGCGTCTTTGGACCTGTTGGTTCAGAGGCGCGTTTTTTGTTTGAATGATGATAAACCATAAATTATACGAGGTGTAAAAATGAGAAACTGCGCTATAGTCGGCATCAACTGGGGCGATGAAGGAAAAGGAAGAATGGTTGATCTGATAACCGAAAACTATGATTTTGTCGTTCGTTTTCAGGGCGGTGGCAATGCAGGTCACACGGTTATCAACGAATACGGAAAATTTGCTCTTCACCTTCTTCCGTCCGGCATTTTTCACAAAAACGTTGTAAACGTTCTGGGTAACGGAGTAGCGCTTGACCCGGAAAACCTTATGGCGGAAATCGAAACCGTCAGAGAAAAAGGTATTGCCATTAACGAAAACAATCTCAAGATCAGCGACCGCGCATCGCTTCTTTTGCCGTGGCACAGAGAGCTTGACGCTCTTGAAGAAGAGAGGCTTGCAGATAAAAAATACGGATCCACAAAGCAGGGCATAGCTCCGTTTTATTCGGATAAATATCAGAAAAAAACTGTTTTTGCAGGGGAGCTTTTTTATCCTGAAGAGCTCAGACGTCATCTTTCCGAACTGCTTGAGTGGAAGAATCTTACGATCGAGCGCGTATACGGCGCAAAACCTCACACAATGGCGGAGATCGAAGAGTGGATCGAAAAATACGCTGATAAAATAAAACCGTTTGTCACCGATACCGGAAAGCTTCTTCGCGAAGCGCAGAAAAACGGAAAGAGCATTATGTTTGAGGCTCAGCTCGGCTCTCTGAGAGATCTTGATTTCGGAATCGCTCCATATACGACGTCTTCAAACACGACCGCATCTTACGCTCCTATAGGTTCCGGCTGTCCTTCGGTAAAGATCGATGATATTATAGGCGTTGTCAAAGCATACTCCACATGCGTAGGCGAAGGCCCGTTCACATGCGAGTGGTTCGGTCCCGAAGCGGAAAAACTTCGCGAAGCGGGCGGAGAATACGGTGCAAAAACAGGCAGACCGCGCCGCGTAGGTCCGCTCGATATAGTCGCCACACGCTACGGCGTTCAGGTCCAGGCTGCAACGTGCATAGCTCTTACAAAACTTGACGTTTTGTCGTATATGGATAAAATACCCGTCTGCACGCACTACGTTCTGAACGGCGAACAGACAGACGAATTCCCGTTCCCTGCCGCCCTTCCCGACGCAAAGCCCGTGATCGAGTATCTTCCCGGCTGGGGCGTTGACGTTTCTTCATGCAGAAAGTTTGAAGATCTTCCGAAAGCGGCTCAGGACTACGTTTTGTTCGTCGAAGAAAAGATCGGCTGCCATATAGGCTATGTCTCTGTCGGACCCGAGCGTGACAGCATCATAACGAGATAAGCGCCCGAATATTCTGAAAGGATATCTGAATGGAAAAAATACTTGTTCTTGATTTCGGCGGTCAGTATGATCTGCTTATCGCGCGCCGTGTCCGCGAACTCGGAGTTTTTGCCGAGATAAAGCCGTATAACAAAATCTCTCTTGAACAGATAAAGTCGGAAGGATACAAAGGCATCATTTTCACCGGAGGGCCTAACAGCGTATACGAAGAAAGCTCTCCACGTTTCAGCGCAGAAATACTGAATATAGGCGTTCCGCTGCTTGGCATCTGCTACGGACATCAGCTTATCGCATATCTTGCGGGCGGAGAAATAAGGTCTGCGGGCAGCATCAGCGAATACGGAAAAACAGAAGTTGAAATAAAAAAATGCACGCTTTTTGAGAATATTCCCGAAAAAAGCGTCTGCTGGATGAGCCATACCGATTTCGTCTCCCGTCTTCCGGACGGATTTGAAACGACCGCAGTTACTTCAAGCTGCCCATGTGCCGCTATGGCATGTGAGAAGCGCAGAATTTACGGAGTTCAGTTTCACCCCGAGGTGACGCATACCGAATACGGCAAAACACTCCTTTCCAACTTCCTTTTCGGCGTCTGCGGATGCTCAGGCGATTGGAAAATGGACGACTTTATCGAGAAAACCGTTGCGGAATACAAAGAAAAGCTTAAAGGCAAGCGCGTTTTATGCGCGCTTTCGGGCGGTGTCGACTCGTCTGTTGCCGCAGTTCTCATGCATCGCGCGGTAGGGGATAACCTCGTCTGTGTTTTTGTTGATCACGGTCTTCTCAGAAAAAACGAAGGCGATGACGTTGAACGCATCTTTCGCGGCAAATTCAATATAAAACTTGTCAGAGTAAACGCAGAGGAACGATTTTTATCAAAACTTTCCGGCGTTACCGAGCCTGAGAAAAAGCGTAAGATAATAGGCGAGGAATTCATCAGAGTATTTGAAGAGGAAAGCCGTTCTCTCGGAAAGGTAGATTATCTTGTTCAGGGTACGATCTATCCCGACGTAGTCGAAAGCGGAAAAGGCGACGCTTCAACGATTAAAAGCCATCATAACGTAGGAGGTCTGCCCTCTGTTATAGATTTTGAGGGCATCGTTGAGCCTCTTCGTGAGCTTTTTAAGGACGAGGTCCGCTCTGTCGGACTGAAACTCGGACTGCCCGAATATCTCGTTATGCGCCAGCCGTTTCCCGGTCCGGGGCTTGCTGTCAGGATAATAGGGGATATAACCAAAGAAAAAGCCGATACTCTGCGTGAGGCAGACGCTATATTCAGAGAGGAACTCGAAAAGGCGGACGTGAGACCGAGCCAGTATTTTGCAGTTCTTACAGACACAAGAAGCGTTGGCGTAATGGGCGACGCTAGAACATACGGACATACCGTTGCGCTTCGTGCCGTTACAACAGACGATTTTATGACGGCAGACTGGACCCGTATTCCATTTGAGATACTTGAAACTGCCTCCCGCCGCATCACAAACGAAGTGAAAACCGTGAACCGCATAGTTTACGATATCACGTCAAAACCTCCCGCAACAGTCGAGTGGGAGTGAGATATATAATCGCTTGACAGGCATTTTCTCAGAAACGACATTGATGAAAAAAATATCCCTTCGCTGTTTGTCAGCGAAGGGATCGTGTTTTTTTATGATCGTTTTCAGAATTAACGGTTATTAAAATCAGAGGCTGGGTCCGAATAATCAATAATGACCTTACGGCATTTTCTGCAAAGAAATGCTGCTGCGGCAGATCATTTCATAAACGACAGATCGGATAAAACGACCGACTCTTCACGAAATGCGGCTCTGCCGAAAATATGCCTTTTTTCGCCCTTATGCCATGCAATTTCATGAGGGCTTTGAATGAACCCTTTTTCCAGTTCACTGTTGCAATACGGGCAAACCATCTTCTGTCACCACTTCATTCCGCATACATATCAAAAACCAGATCAACGGGATTATTTCTTGGTCAGAACGTATTCTTCGTCTCCAATTACCATGAAAAGATCGCTTCCCGCAAGAGTAGCCTCGACCATCTCCCCGTCTGCTTCAAATGTGATTGTGTTTCCGCTCTGTTTCCAAGTTGTTGTTGCCGGTTCTTCTCCTCCTACGGATATGAGCGCAGAACCATCGGCTTTCAGTTCAATGACCATATATTCTTCGCTTGATGATATGCCGAGAATTTCATAATAGTCTTCAATATTGAATTCTCCACCGAGAGCGTCGCTCATTGCCTGCTCGAAGGTAAGACCGTTCATTGTTTTAAGAACGTATTTGCCTGCCGCAGAGGATCCTCCGCCTGAACAACCGGTGATAACCGCAAAAATAAACAGACATACTACTGTGAGTGTTGCAAAACGTTTCATTTTTCATTCTCCTTCATTCTTTTTATCGTTTCATGGCGTTCTGAATTGTTTTTTAACGCCATTTTTTTATATAATACAATGTTTTTTACCGAAAATCAAGTAAATAAATCGGATAATTCCGAAATAGACGGGAACAGAAACAATAAGTTTTCTTTAATTGATGCACATTTTCGATTTTTTTGCCTGTTTTCAAGACTGTTGCTTACTTTGACGGGTGAAAAATCGAATCTTATGGCTCTTTCCCACCACTTCATGTGATATTGTTAAATTTTTGTGACTTTCATTCGCTTCCTTGATTGAGAAACATTCATGTGATATAATAAAGGCAGATCCCGATTTGAACACCATTGATCTGAAACAGGTTTATTATCTGATAATTGGAGCGTTTGACATGCGAAAGGATTTTGAACGATTTGATATGGCGGCGCCGCCGGTCCGCACAAAATGGTATCTCAGGCCTCTTACTATTCTCATCAGCCTTCCCGATCTTGTCCGCCACAGGGTGAAACTGACCAAAAACGGTATGGACGGAATCAAGCCGCCGTTTTTACTTCTTTGCAACCATAACGCTTTTTTTGATTTTAAAGTAGCGACGAAGGCGATATTTCCAAACAGAGCCAATTACGTTGTAGCCATAGACGGCTATATAGGCAGAGAGAAACTGCTTCGTGACGTAGGGTGCATCTGCAAAAGAAAATTCACCAATGATATAACGCTTGTCAGACAACTTCAAAGAACCGTGAAAAACGGAGACATAGTTGTTCTCTATCCCGAGGCGCGCTATTCCCTTTGCGGCACTACAGCCGTTCTTCCCGAATCACTCGGCAAGTTCTGCAAGCTGCTTAAAGTTCCCGTAGTTTCTCTTATCTGCCACGGACACCACGTCAATTCTCCGTTCTGGAATCTTCACGACCGTTCCGTTTCTCCCACCGAAGCCGAAATGACGCTTCTTTTTACTCCCGAACAGCTTAAAGAAGCTTCGGTTGACGAAATAAACGACAAAATAGTCAGCGCTTTTCAATACGACGATTATGCGTGGCAAAAAGACAGGGATATACGTGTAACATACAAAAAAAGAGCTGAAGGTCTCCACAAAGTGCTTTATCAGTGCCCTTCATGCAAAACCGAATTCAGAATGGACTCTGAAGGGACTGAACTTTTCTGCCGTGAATGCGGTAAAAAATGGACTCTTTCGGAGCTTGGAGAGCTTTGCGCCGAGGACGGAGATACCGAATTTTCGCATATCCCCGACTGGTATGAATGGGAAAGGGCAAACGTTCGAAAAGAAGTTGAAGATGGAAGGTATTCAAGCGGAGAACTTTCGGTAACGGTCGATTCCCTCCCCAATGCAAAACGTTTTATACGGCTGGGCGAAGGGACAATGATACATGATATGAACGGATTCCATGTCTGTGGAACAGATGTCGACGGCGATCCCTTTGAAATGTCAAAACCCGTTCCCTCTCTTTACTCATGCCATATAGAATACGATTATCTCGGCAAGCACGGCGACTGCGTAGATCTGAACACACTTGAAGATACGTGGTATATATATCCTCACGGAAAGGATTTTTCCGTCACCAAAATGGCCCTTGCTACCGAAGAACTTTATTTTGCATACAAAAAGTCCGTCGGCAAACAGTGCAGATCCGGACTTGCGTGATCTGCATGCAGGGCGCGTAACTAACTGAAAATGGGAAATACTATGAAAAGACCGAATATCGTATTTATTCTTTCGGACGATCAGGGGGCATGGGCTCTCGGACGCGAAACTCCCGAAATAATCACACCCAATCTGGACCGACTTTCATATGAGGGCGTATATTTCAGAAATTTTTTCTGTGCGTCTCCCGTCTGTTCGCCTGCAAGATGCAGCCTTGTAACCGGAAGGATGCCTTCAGCGCACGGAGTTCATGACTGGCTTTGCGGCGGCAACGTTTCAAGAGATTCTCTTCCCGAAAGCCTTCGCGCCAGATATTCTTCCGATACTCAGGCGGTCGATTTTCTTGCCGGTATACCGACCTGCTTCGACGTTCTCGAAAAAACGGGATATCGCATGGGGCTTGTCGGCAAATGGCATATGGGTGACAGCATGAAAAAACGCAGCGGTTTTGACGAGTGGACTGTTCTTCTCGGCGGCGGCTGCGAATATATGCATCCGGACGTTTGTGAAAACGGCAGGACAGGATATCTTAACGAATACGTTACTGACTATTTCACGCGGCGTGCGGTGAGTTTTATAGATGAACATCCTCGCGAACCGTTTTCGCTGCACCTGCATTATACTGCGCCTCACATGCCCTGGGGTCATGAGCAGCACCGCAAGGATATCCTTGAGCTTTATAACGACTGTCAGTTTAAATGTCATCCGTTTCACAAGCTTCATCCCGATCAGATAGCGATGTCCGAAGTGGGCGATACTGAAGAGAAAAGGAAGTATCTTCTTAAGGGATACTACGCTGCAATAACGGCGATGGACGAAGGCGTGGGAAAGGTGATGGAAGCGCTTCGACGCAACGGTCTTGAAGATAACACTATCGTTGTTTTCTCCGGAGATAACGGTATGAATCTCGGTCAGCACGGCGTCTGGGGCAAAGGCAACGGAACATACCCTCAGAATATGTATGATTCATCAGTCAAAGTGCCGTTTATCGTATGGGGACCGCGATATATACGTTCCGGGGCAACCGTTGATAACCTTATAAGCCATTGCGATGTTCTGCCTACACTGAGAGACTTTCTGGGCATGCCGCAGCATGAGAAGGAAGAGCTTATACCGGGTGAATCTTTTCTTGCCGAACTTACTCATGGACGCGGAGAAACTGGCCGAAGCATCTGCATAATGGATGAATACGGTCCTGTAAGAATGATAAGAACGCGCCGCTATAAGTATGTTCACAACGGAGTAAACGGAACGCACCAACTTTACGATCTTCAAACAGATCATGACGAAGAAGAAAACCTGTTTTCATCTCCCGCTTATGAAACAATACGGGATTCACTTGCATCTGAACTCGAAAAAACGTTTTCAGAATACTCGCTTCCTCTTTTTGACGGCATGAAGACCGATCCGGACGGCAGCGGTCAGTCAGGCCCGATACGATGCGAAGGGGACAGTGTTTTCGAAAAGACCGTCACTCTTTTCCGCGATATAAAACATTGAAAGATATATAATATAATAAAATAGCAAAAACTCCCGCTTTGAACGGGAGTTTTTATTGTTATATCTTTTAACGGAATTAATGACATTTTGAATCAGGCGTACATAGACAGCATGCCGAAGATAAAAACGACATAAATAATAACAAACAGTATCGTGAAAATAACGCTTGTTATAAATCCTGTCAGAGCACCCATACCGCATGATTTTGCCTTAAGCGGAGTCTGATCTTTAAAGACAAGATAGAGAATAAGACCGATAAGCGGGAAGAAGAAAGACAGAACCGCAAATCCCGCCGAAGGGCTGTCCTGCTGGACGTTTGCATATCTTGACGCGTTTTCGTTCAGCGCACCGCATTTCGGGCAGTATTGTGTTCCCGCCGGGATCATTTCACCGCATGACGTGCAGTGAAGCATCTGAGGAACGGTTGCCGAGGGTGGAACGGAAGTGCTCTTGTTTTTTGAAATGAGCACAGCGATGATTATGATCGTTGCAACCATAATTATCAGAAGCATAACCGATAACAGTATCAGACTAAGTGTTGCTGTTGACATATTGTGATCTCCTTTATTTAATTGTTATTTATATACTTGCTGTGTATATCATTTGAGATGTAAATGGTGTTAAAAATATATTATTATAAATGCTATGATAACAACGTGAAACCTCTATGTGACATAAATATAATAACTTAATAACTTCGTTTTATCTGCTTATCGTGCGTCTGCCTTCTTTTTCATTACGGCGCCGACTATGATCAGAATGATTCCTGCAGATACGAATATGATCCCTCCCCAGAGCATATACGAGAAGAATATGTTCAGCGTATCCAGAATTACTCTTACAACGCCTGTCCATGCTGCGGACGTAAATGCTGTAGCGAAGATTTCACCGCATTTTATGAGCAGAAGCAAACATCCCGCAACCGTTGAAGAAACGCCTGCGGCGACAAGCGCGGAACCGTTTCTGTTTACAAGAATTATCAGAAGGGCGATAACTGCGGCAACTGCTATCGCAATATAAAGCAGGATGTTCGACGAGAGTATTTTTGCCGCGAGTTTCAGCGCAGGCACGGAATCCATGATGTTTTTAAGCTCAAATTTCGAAAGATCCCACGTGTCAAGATATTCTTCAAGGTCCTGAATATCCGAAGGTTCAACTTTATAGTCAAGATATGTTTCAAGATCGTCTGTCACGCTGTTTGCAAGGTCAAGTATCTCTTCCTTTGTTATCTTTCCCTCGCCGTTGCCGTTGTAAAAATCACTGACGTAATCGCCTATTTTATCTTTAACGGCGACGTGGATCGCACCGAGTGCGGAAACGGCGCGAAGACCCTCTTCTGAATAATTGATTCGTGTGAGAAGATCGTTGTCAGACTGTTCTTCGAGCCATTTTTCAAGCGTTTTTCCTTCTTTTTTCAGATTTTCCGATAGAGATCCGTATATATCGAGTCTTTCCGAAATATCGTTTATGCCCTCTTCGGAAATCTGACGTCTGACACCCTCGGCAACACATGAAGAAAACAGCACGACGGTCAGGATAATCGCCAGTAAAACCGTGATGATTATTTTAACAGCCTTCATTTACCTATCGTTCCTTTCATAAATTTACTTAATTTTAAGTATAGCACATTTTTGTGATAATTACAAGTGTTTTGCATGCTAAAACGAAAAAATGACAGAATAAACTGCCATTTTCGGTCAACCGTTATGGTGCAGATTCGCTCGAATAGTGGCGGAATGTTGCTTTCGGCAACACATATTTGCTTTTATTTGTTGCTGCCGGTAACATTTATCGAGTTTTTAGACATTAGAATGAAAATTTCATATTTTGTTGACAACATAAGTGTTGATTTTCTTCAGACGGTCTGCTATAATATTGTCTGCAAAATAAAAAAATGTTGCCGATAACAACATTGATTCGGAGTATAAATATGAGGCACCTTTCTACCGATCTTCTGTCACGGACCGTTCTGAACAGAAGAAAAACTATGAAAATGTCGCAGACGGAACTGTCGGAAAAAGCCAATATCAACCGTTCCGTTCTTTCCCGGCTTGAAAACGGCGATTACGTCCCGTCTGTCGATCAATTGCTTTCACTCTCTTCCGTCCTTGATTTCAGCATTTCAGAGGTCACTGCCGATGATGAGGCAAAAAAGAGCGTTGTCGGAAGAAAGAAGATCGCCATAGCCGGCACTGGTTACGTCGGACTCTCTCTTGCTGTTCTTTTTTCACAGCATAACGACGTGACCGCGGTCGATATCCTTTCCGAAAAGGTCGATAAGATAAACGCCTGGCAAAGCCCCATCAGAGACGAATATATAGAAAGATATATGGCGGAACACAACGAAAGAGGGCTTTCTCTTCGCGCAACAACAAACGGCGAGGCCGCCTATTCAGAGGCGGACTATATCGTTATAGCCGCACCCACCAATTACGACCCGAAAGAGAATTTTTTCGACTGTTCAGCGGTCGAAAAAGTGCTCGAGCTCATTAAAAAGGCGACCGAAAAAAGAAAGACCCGTCCCGTCATCGTTATCAAATCAACCGTTCCGGTAGGATATACCGAGCGTATCCGCGAAAAAACAGGTATGAACAATATCATATTCAGCCCGGAGTTTTTAAGGGAGTCAAAAGCGCTTTACGATAATCTTTATCCAAGCAGGATAATCGTCGGCACAGACGGGCTCAATGCCGCTGCCGCAGAGGAATTTGCATCTCTTCTTTGCAACTGCGCTCTGAAAACATCCGTTCCGATCCTCTTTATGGGGACAACGGAAGCGGAGGCTACAAAGCTTTTCGTAAACACTTATCTTGCACTTCGTGTTTCATATTTCAACGAGCTTGACACTTATGCTGAGATCAAACATCTGGAGACTGCGCCGATCATAAAGGGCGTATGCCTCGATCCTCGCGTAGGGGACTACTACAACAACCCGTCTTTCGGCTACGGAGGATATTGCCTGCCCAAAGACACAAAACAGCTCCTTGCCAATTACCGCGACGTTCCCGAAAACCTGATTCAGGCGATAGTTGAAAGCAACAGAACAAGAAAAGATTTCATTTCCGACAGAGTTATGCAGATCGCAGGCACTTACGGCAATAACGAGTCCTACTCAAAAGCGCGCGAAAACATGCAGAAGGACATTGTCGTAGGAGTTTACCGTCTTACCATGAAAAGCAGCAGCGATAATTTCCGTCAGTCGTCGATACAGGGCGTTATGAAACGCATAAAGGCAAAGGGTGCAACGGTTGTTATCTATGAACCTACGCTCGAAGACGGCACAACGTTTTTCGGCTCTGTTGTCGTTAACAATCTGAAG
Organism: Clostridiales bacterium; assembly: GCA_016281915.1. Taxonomy (GTDB): domain Bacteria; phylum Bacillota; class Clostridia; order Oscillospirales; family UBA644; genus HGM12619. The sequence continues at coordinate 4,711 of JAEEJO010000050.1, read as the reverse complement.
AAATTCAAAAAGATGTGCGGATGCATAATCGCAAACCGCTACGATCCCGTTCTTGACGACGTTCGGGAAAGAGTATACACGCGAGATCTCTTTTACAGAGACTGATAAATCCAGACCAGGGAGAATACTTTTATGAATTGTGAAGAAAGATTTTTTGAAATATACGGCAAAGACGCCGACGGAGTAACTTTTTCACCCTACAGAATCTGTCCGATCGGCGCGCACAGCGACCACAATCTCGGCAAAATAACAGGTTTTGCGATCGATAAAGGCATACATATAGCGTTCCGTCCGAAGCAGAACGGAGTTATTGAAATGCAGAGCCTGCAGTTTCCTAAACGCGCTCAGTGGCACATAAAAGACGTCGGAGAAAAAACAGGCGACTGGGCGGACTATCTGCGAGGCGCGACGTGGGCGCTCAGCAAAAAACATCAGCTGTCTTACGGCATTTGCGGAGTTATCGAGGGCAGTCTCCCGATAGGCGGTCTTTCATCTTCCGCGGCGGTCATTCTCGCGTTTCTCGATGCTCTTTGCAGGGTGAACCGCATCACCCTTACGTCGCAGCAGCTTATCGATATTGCGTTTGACGGAGAAAAAAACTATGTAGGCGTAAACGTGGGAACGCTCGACCAGAGCTGCGAGGTCCTTAGCAAAAAAGACCACCTTCTCTACCTTGACTGCAAAGACAACTCTTATGAGCTTATTCCTGCCAATCCGTCCATGAAACCGTATAAGATCGCGATCTTTTTCAGCGGCCTTGAACACAGTCTTGCAGGTTCAAAATACAATATGCGCGTTGACGAACTTCGCGCGGGAGTATATGCCCTCAAAGCGTTTGCAGGTCTTGACTACGGCAAATTCGGTCAGACAAACGCAAGAGACGTTGATTTCGAAGTGTTCGAGAAATATAAAAGCAAACTGCCGGTTCCGTGGGCAAAACGCTGCGAACACTGGTTTACGGAATTTCGCCGTGTAGAGGCAGGCGCGGAGGCATGGAGAAGGGGAGATATCGAAGAATACGGCCGTCTTTCCTTTGAATCTGGACTCAGCAGCATAAATAACTGGGAGTCCGGTGCTCCCGAGCAGATAAAGCTTTATGAAATCATGCGCGGTACCGACGGTATATACGGCGGCCGTTTCAGCGGCGCGGGCTTCAAGGGCTGCTGCATGGCGCTTATAGACCCTTCAAAAGCCGATAGCATTTCCGAACATGTAGATCGCGAATATCTTTCGTGCTTCCCCGAAATGAAAGGAAAATACAGCTTCCATATCTGCGAAAGCGCAGACGGTATCGAAAATCAGAAATGAGGACGAAAAAATGAAATGTCTTATCCTTGCCGCGGGTTACGCCACCCGTCTTTACCCTCTTACCGAAAACTTCCCCAAGCCTCTCCTGAAAGTTGGCGAAAAAACCATACTTGACTGGCTTCTTGACGATATTTCGTCTTCCGGTGAAGTTGACGGATATATCGTTATATCCAATCACAGATTCGTCGGCCATTTTAACGACTGGGCGTCTTCTCACCGTCTCCCCATCACTGTTTTAGACGACGGAACCTCTTCAAACGAAACGCGTCTCGGCGCAGTCTGCGATATGCTTTTCGCTGTCGAAAAGCTCGGGATCGACGATGACATACTCGTTATCGCAGGCGATAACGTCCTTGATTTCTCTCTTACGTCGTTTTTGAACTATGCAAAAGCAAAAAACACGTCCTGCACGATGAGATATTATGAAAAAGATGAGAAAAAGCTCAGAAAATGCGGTATTGCAGAGGCAGACAGCAACGATCTTCTCCTCTGCCTCGAAGAAAAACCCGAAAATCCCAGATCTCACTGGTGCACGCCCCCGTTTTATTACTATAAACGCGAAGACGCCGCAAAGATCCGTGATGCAATTGCGGACGGCTGCGGAACGGACGCTCCGGGCAGCCTTGTTTCATGGATGTGCAAGCATACCGCGGTCCACAGCATGGAAATGCCTGGCAACAGATACGATATAGGCAACCTTGAAAGCTATCAGGCGGTCTGCAAATACTATAAGGGGATAACAAAATGAAAAAACGTTTAGATCTCAGCGAAAAAACCGTTCTTGTCACAGGCTCTCCCGGTTTTATCGGGGCAAATCTCGTTCTTCGTCTTCTGGACGAAATGCCTTCCGGCACTGTTATTTCGCTCGACAATATGAATGACTATTACGATCCCGCGCTCAAACGCTACCGCCTTTCGCTTATTGAAAAAAAGGCAAAAAGCAGTGGAGCCAAACACGTTTTCATAGAGGGCAATATTGCCGATAAAGCGCTCGTTGACGGGATTTTTGAGAAATACAGACCATATGCCGTCGTCAATCTCGCAGCTCAGGCAGGCGTGAGATATTCAATCGATCATCCTGACGTCTATATCGAAAGCAATATTATAGGCTTTTACAATATTCTCGAGGCGTGCCGCCGCTTTCCTGTCGAGCACCTTGTATATGCGTCAAGCTCTTCAGTATACGGCGGAAACAAAAAAGTTCCGTTCAGCACGGACGACAAGGTCGATAATCCCGTCAGCCTCTATGCCGCAACAAAAAAGAGCAACGAGCTTCTTGCGCACGCATATTCAAAGCTTTATAATATCCCGTCTACCGGTCTTCGCTTCTTTACCGTTTACGGACCTGCCGGACGACCCGATATGTTCTATTTTTCCGCAGCAAAAACCCTTACGGAGGGCGGAACGATAAAGATTTTCAACTACGGCAGCTGCAAGCGCGATTTCACATATATTGACGATATCGTCGAGGGCATATACCGCGTGCTGCAGGGCGCTCCCGAAAAGCAGAACGGCGAGGACGGGCTTCCTCTTCCTCCGTATGCGGTTTATAACATCGGTGGCGGCCAGCCGGAAAACCTTCTTGATTTCGTTTCAGTCCTTCAGAATGAGCTCGTTGCCGCCGGCGTCCTTCCTGCGGACTACGATTTTGAGGGACACAGACAGCTCGTCGGTATGCAGCCCGGCGATGTCCCCGTAACGTATGCCGACTCTGAAGCTCTCGAAAAAGACTACGGCTTCCGTCCGCGCATCGGCATTGAAGAAGGGCTCAGGCGTTTTGCACGGTGGTATGCGGAATATACTAAATGATTTCGCCTGTTTTTGCAACTGTTATTCGGCAACTTTTTTGACAATTTAATGACTTTGTGACCTTTTCAGCTCATACGGAAATGCCCGTATGGGCTTTATTTTGTCCGTTTGAGGTATTTTTGAATATTGCTGCCGATTATACGCATAAGATTCGCGTTTTAAGTATAAAAACTCAAATAAAAATAGTTCTGTTTTTTTGCCTTTATTTAAACTGGAAAGCTTGACAATTTGAACTTTATATGTTATAATCTATAATGTATATCTGTCAGTATATCATACTTCAGATTGTTTATTATTAATATTTCATTAATAAAAAGAGGTTCACACTATGAAACAAACATCGGGAATCACCAGAATGCTGGCGTTTTTCATCTCCGTTGTGATGATCGTCAGCCTGATGCCTCTGGATATCATCGCAGAGACAATCGATACCGAAGACCCCGGTATCATCGATTTCGTAACTCCTAGAGAGGAGGAAACCGGTTCGGAAGAAATACCCGACTCAGGCGATTACACGCCGTCTGATGAAGACGTCGGCGCTGCCGAGCAGTCGGAAGGCTCCGATAAAGCTACGGACGCTGCTGCCGAAGAAGTGGCTGAAGCAACTGAAAGCTCAGACGCTGTATCTTCCGAAGAAAACACTGCTTCGGAATCTTCGGATAATTCAGAAGTTCCTGCTTCCTCCGAAAACACGGATTTGCCCGCAGCAGATGACTCGACCGGCGATACCTCCGCAAACGAAGATGTCTCTTCGGATGAACCTGCGGAAGGTGCTGAAGCGGACGCTGTTGTTACGGATAATATTACCCTTTATTCGTCTTACAGCAACGTAACGCTGAAAGGCGAACTGCCCGTTGACGGTTCCGTAACGGCCGAAAAGCATATCGATGCGGCATCCGTCGAGAAGAACTTCATCAAGGGCTTAAAGAATTTATTCGGTATCAGATCATCTGATCCTGCCGGTGCTGACCTTGCCAGCTATGATATTACTATCTATGACGGCAACAACACCTTATGGCAGCCCGAAGAGGGTAAAAAGGTAGAAGTAACCATCTACGATGAAAGCTTTGAATCCGTTCCTTTTGTAAACGTTTATCATGAGGGCGAAAACGGAAGAGAGCTCGTCGCGGAAGATATAAGACCCGAAAACGGCAGCGTTACGTTCAAAGCATCTCATTTCTCCGTATACGTTGTTGTTGAAAGCACCGTTCCCCGTCTTACCGTTACGTTCAAAAACGGCGACAGCGAGATCGAGTCAATGATCATCAAAGAAAGCGATACCGCTGAAGAAGTTGACCAAATCATCTGGGATCCGGGTGCCGGAACAGTTCCAAACGGTCAGGTCTTCAAGGGCTGGACTACCGAACAAAACTACACTGTCGCTACTCCCTTGCTCACAATAGCTCAGGTTCGTGCCGATGCTATTGAAAGAGCTGCTGATCTTAACGGCAGCAACTCCACCGTGACCTACTATGCCGCGATATTCAAGCAGTTTAATATGACTTATAAGGATGGAAGCGGCATTATCGTCGGTTCCGACGTTGCTATTGTCCCGAACAGAGACACAACTGCGTCTTATACCGTAAATCAGGGC
>JAEEJO010000049.1 GCA_016281915.1 Clostridiales bacterium | reverse complement strand
GGGATTCGTACAGCGGCGTCCAGCCGATGCGCAAAAATTTCGATAAGCCCTCGCCCTTGAGCGGCATCAGCGCTTTGTAGCGCCACATGCTGTTGTCGCGATCCGCCTTCAGCGTGTCGCGGTTCAGCTCCTTTTTGACCTCGTCATAGTCGAACAGAATATCGAGGATGCCCTTTTCTCCGCAGGCGGGGCAGGTCATAAGCTCCGGTCCGTAGGGATATTCTTTGCCGCAGAGGGTGCAGCGATAGCCGTATACGCGTCTCATAAAACTCTCCTTTTTCGGTTCTCTTTTTATCATACAACGCCGCGGACCGGTTTGCAAGCAAAACAAAAGCACTCCGCGCATAAAGCGAAGTGCACGAGACCTACTGATCAGAATTCCTCCGAAATCCACCGAAGGAGACTTTTTGCGGTCGCAAGCTGCTTCGGGTTCATCCCACGCAAAAGCTCCGCAACATTACGCCACTCATCATCTTCGTGGAGGGCAGTCCCTACCAGGAATGTATCCGGTGTTGTATCAAGCGCTGATGCAAGTTTCATGATGACTTCCAAAGAAGGAATCGAGGTTGCACGCTCAATACAGGACAAGTATTTATCGTTGATTCCGGCAGCTTCACAAACCTGAACCTGTTTCAAGCCGAGCTCTTTTCTGCGCTTTGCAATGCGCCGACCAATTTCTTGATAATCCAATTCCATTTACCTGCCCTCCTTTCTGTGAGTATTGACGAAAACGATTATGTGATAAACAGTTTACAAACGGAAATACGACTTGACATAAGATAATTGACAACTTATAATATAAAATGCAACTTGCAATAAGAATTATTGGAGGGCGTTATGAAGCGGTTTATTGTATGTATATTGACTTTTATCTTTGCGATCGGAACAATCGGCTGCTCGATGATGGAGGAAAACAATCCATCGACAAGTCTGCCACAACAACAGAACGATTCAAATACAGCTCAGTCTCAGAGTGTAGAAGAAACCCAAACAAAACCTGTTGAAACCAAGAGAGAGGCATACGAAGTCATTTATCAAAAAGGGACGGTATATCATAACAGTATCGGGACTACATGGGTTCAAGCTGTTATTCAGATTGAGAATACCGGAAGTGAGCCATTATATCTTAACAGTTCTTCCGCAGATTTAGAGAATAATGAAGGAAAACTTGTTAAAACCTTATCTCTCCTTTACGCTTATCCGACGGTATTGTTGCCCGGTGAAACCGCTTTGCTTGTAGAGGATACGACGCTTGACAACGACCCTGGTGTAGAGGAACTGAATGTTATTCCACATTTGGATATTGCGAAGGCAAAGGTTGAATGTATTCGGTATAACATCTCCGATTTGTCACTTGAAAATGAACAATACGGCGGGATTAAAATGCTTGGACGTGTCGAGAATAACACAACGGAAGTCGGAAGCATGGTTTACGTTGTTGCAAACCTTTATGATGCGAATCACAATGGAATAGGGCAGTTGTTTACGATCCTGACGAACGATCTGAATCCCGGGGAGAAGATAGGATTCACATTAACGTGTTTGTCTGCACCGGATTCGCTGACCGTTGAAAACGTTGCTTCCTATGAAGTGTTTGCGTTTCCGTTGCAATTCCAGTTCTGACGGCGGTTCAGGTTGAATACAGCATAAACATACCGACCCGGCGGGCTTTTCTTTGCTCCGTCGGGTTCTTGTATGCGGAATCATTATTTTGAAAACAGATGCAGCATTTTCCGGTTTCGGCATGTCCAATCATTCGGAAGAATACAACGGAGAGCGGACCATGTTTACAAAACGGCGAGTTTGTGATAATATCCTATACAGACAATACAACTTGCGACAGGGATTACAGGAGGTCATTATGAAACGGTTTGTTGCATGGATTCTGGTGTTTGTATTTGCAGTCGGCTTGCTCGGATGCGGAACAGCGCAGCAAAAAGATCGGGAAACAGAGAAACCGACGGATAACACAGCCGTCACAACGGCAAAACCTGAGCCGGAGCCCGTGCAGGATACGGTTGAGCCCACAGAAGAGCCGGAAGCGGACGCGCCTGAAAACGGGATCTGGAACGCCGATACGCTGTTTACGCTCGGCACCGTGAACGGCGACGCCTATGAGAGCACGTTCCTCGGATACGGGATCAGATTGGAGAATTGGACGTTTGCGGACGAGAAACAGATCGCGGAGGCGAATAATTGGGGCGAACAGTATTTATCATCCGATATTCAGGAGCTCATCGATCAAAGCGAAACGTTCACCGAAATGTTTGCCGAATCGGAAGACGGTATGGCGAATATCAATATTCAGTACCAAAAGAAAGCAATCTATAAGTCAATAGAATTGGATGCGATGATCGACATGATCATCCCGGAGATGAAGAATACGTTTGAGCAAGCCGGATATACGAATCTGGTCATAAAGAAAACGAAGGTTACGCTGGGCGGGGATGAGTATACGGGCGCAAACATCACCGGCGAAGTGTACGGCGTTCCTGTTTATCAGAGGCAGGTATACATCCAGCGAGGAGAATACGTGGCTTATATAACGCTGACCTGTTTTGTTGAGAATACGCTCGACAGCATCGTCGCATGTTTCTATAAGCTCTGATATCGACGCAAAAAAAGAGGGCTGTCTCATGAAGGGGCAGCCCTCTTCCATATAATTACATCCATATAATTAACATTGATAGTATCATTCAGTATAATTACATCCATATAATTACATCAATATAATTACATCCATATAATTACATCCATTTAATTACATCTATTTAATTATATCAATATAATTACATCAATATAATTACATCCATGTAATTACATAGATATTATTATATACGACGTCGACGCGCAAAATCCTTTTTTTGAATTGTGAAATTTTTCCCGAAATTGTTTCACAATTCGCCGGCAGAGCGGCGGAGAAACTTCGCCGTTTCACGGCTTGCGTTCTTTTGCAAAATCATGTATAATATACTCATAAATATTATATTGAGGGAGTGTGGCTTTATGATCCTGATCGGAAACGGCAGACTGCTGACGAGGAACGGCACGGAATTTTATGAAAACGGCGCGGTTGCGGTCGATGGACGCTATGTGAAGGAGGTCGGCGAAACGGCGGCGCTTCGGGCAAAGTACCCGGACGCGGAATGGATCGACGCAAACGGCGGCGTGATCATGCCGGGCC
>JAEEJO010000048.1 GCA_016281915.1 Clostridiales bacterium | reverse complement strand
TATTTTTGTTAATTTATCAATGAAATAAACAGCGAAAACTATTGATGTGAGAATGATCAATGCAATAAAAATATTCAATACATACGAACTGATACCGATATCAATAACCGAGCTGTAGGGCATTTCGGAATAATCGCATAAGGATTCAAGCTGTTCGCGAAATACTGCGAGCGCGGCGGAAGATTCTTCGGCAGAAGGCGCATCAATGATATATGTGCCGGTTGTGCCGGACGGCAACATTGTAGGCAGAGTAAAAATCGCCCAGTTATCAAGCGTTGTGTCATGTCCTTCCCTGCCCATAACACCAATGACCTCATAGTCGGTGTTACGGTAGTTAAAAATCATTTTGCCGTCGATTTCCGTTACAAAATCATCTACAACGTTTTTGCCTACAACTACTTTATGCTGGACACTTTTTACTTCATCGGAAGTAAAATATCTTCCCTGCGTCATTTCCGGAAGATCGGAATTGCCTTTGAAATAAGTTCCCCTTATGGCGGGGCTCATAATGGAGTCATAGCGCTGTGTGATAACGCGATCTATGCTGTAATTTGCAACATCGATATCGTATTGTACCTCAGGCCTGGGGGCGTCTTCTTCCATAAGAGGCTGAACGGTAAAAATATACGCGTTTTTACCGTAAAAGTTGCGTTGATATTTATCTATATTTTCAACCTGATAATTATAGCTTGTAACGAATGTTATACAAATACCTACAAGTCCGAACATAAACAGAGTTATAATTTTGTATGCAGAAAAACCTTTTCCTTTTTTTACATCGTTTCCGCGAACAAGCGAGACAAGACTGTAACTTTTCATTTTTATCAACACAAAGACGAACGAAAACAGACATGCAAGTAAAGTAAATATACCGGAAATGATAACTGATTTAAAAACAGCTTCACCGTATGAAGAAAGCGACCTCAAAGAAGGCTCGTCCGATATTATTACGGCTTCAAACCACAAATACCCTCCGAAAATACCGAGTGCGCAGTAAATAAAAGTTTCAAACAGCGACCAGAATACAACTGTCGGTTTTGTTGCTCCCACGAGACTGTGGACCGCATACGCCTTAATATTGGCGGATATTTTATTTATTGATGTAAAAATAACGCTCAAAAGCGTTAAAATGAGCATAATAATGAGAAGATATCTCTGAATCAATGTGCGCTCCGCATATCTGTCCGCTAGCTGCTCGGATGTGTATGCTTTACCTGCAGAATAGTCTTCAAGTCCTGCTTCCTGCAAAAAAGCATTGATCTCATTATATGCGGCGCCCTCGTTTTCGGGCAATGTTATATAATGTTTTGATCCAAGCCCACCTATCCCGATTTCATACATATAATAGTTAACAAAGCGAGAACGGCCGCCATACTGAGGATTATCCTGCTGAAATTGAACCCAGTAGTCAAGAGTCCTGGAAAAATACGGTATTACGACATATCTGTTTAGCGGGCAAGGCTCAGAAGATCCGATAGGAACCACATACTGATCTTTTTTAATGAAACCGACTACTTCAAAAGTCATATACTCATTGTATTTTCCGTTTCGATCGCCGGGGACTGCGAAAATACTGCCCTTAAAGGTATCGCCGAGGGATAAATAGCCTTTATAGTCCGAGCCGAGGATAACGGGAATATGATCTGGATTGAAGTTATCGAAATCTCCGTCTTCAAACATTCTGCCGCTTTCGATCTGAAAACCGAGATATTCACAGAAATTCTTATCTACGCTCCATGTATTCAGCAGATATTCCGTCCCGCTTTTCGAGTTATAAAAAGAATATTCGCCCGAGTTTTCATCTTTTATGCCCCACCGCGATATAGGATAATCAAGGGCGATCTGAATAAAATTGGTTTGAACAGCCGTTTTCGTAATTTCCGAATTACTGATTTTATCGTGAAAAGCATAATAGTCCGAATAATCAGTTTCATCGATAGATGTAAATGTAAAGCCCTGACTTCTTGTTACTTCCTGTATATCGCTGCCGCGGTATGAAACATAAAAAAACTTATATTTTCCAAATTGATTCTGAACATATCTGTTGTTTGCATCAAGATCGGTCTGCGCGTATATTGCATAAAAGATGAAAAATCCGGTCAAAACGAGCTGAATAAAAATAATTAGCGAGATTATCGGTGATTTTTTCAGGTTTGTCCAGAGATTCAGAAGTGCAAGTTTCATATATTTTTAACCTCCGATATACTATATCAAAATTATAAATCAGGGGGGACGTCAGGAGATAAACATGTTATCTCCTGACATAAAAGCTTTCACCGGGTATCAGTTACCGGTATATATGGCATATCCATAATAGTTTGTAACAAACGGAATGATGTCAAGGGTGTATGCTTTCCACGGTCCGACAAAAGACGCTGCAACTGCAGTATCCCATTTGGCGATAACAGAGATGTTTTCTAAATTTGTTTCGGCATAAGCATATGCAAAAACTTCATTCCCGTTGCCTCCGGTGTATGAAAGAGTTGCACGAGCGTTGAACAGACGTGGGAGGTCCGTGGCTTCCCATCCGGCAGTGGCACTCAATGAATACATTCCTGCAAAAGCGGGGATGGCAATTACAGCAGCAATGATCGCGACAATGGCGATTGCGATTATTTTTTTAAAAAATATTTGCATTAGTTTCCTCTATTTTATTTAAATCTGAAACAATCGTCAGCGCCATATCCGAAAGTATCCGCGCGGTTGGTTTCCGTTTTATATTGCGGCCGCATAAAACGGAACCGTTATAATCCGAAAAATGGCTTGACTTTGTTTCACAAATACAGTATAATAAAAAAAAGATGCTCTGTCAATGCCCACTTTTTCAAAAGTGTCCATTTTTAAAGG
>JAEEJO010000047.1 GCA_016281915.1 Clostridiales bacterium | reverse complement strand
GCATTTGGATGCTGAAACTGTAACAGCATTTATATAGGATCCTCTTTTTCTTGTCCCACGTATTCTAAAATGTCCTTTTTCATTTCGTATGACCTCCCTGCGTAGATTAAACCGTATTTCTTCGGAGAATACCAACATTTTAAATCGGAGGTTTTCTGCATTTTTTTATACAACATGACAATAGACAACATAAGGGAAGCATTGTGCGAACGTTTCACTTCGATAGATTACCCGGACTCGAAACAGGACGTCTTCCAGTTTATTAAAAATCCTGCGTCCGTAGATATCTGGTCAGCAGATTTCTTCACAAAAATCGCTCAGAATATAACAGCGCTACAATAGATTCAGGAACCCTCCCCGACGAAACGCCGGGGAGGGTTCCTGCTCTGCATGAACAGATCGATTCCATCCGGCGCCGCGCTTTCCAGGAGCCTTAGCTCCCTGCCGATGTCGTCTTCATCGCCGCAGCACAGTATGATGCTGTTTGGACCCCTGATTTTTTAACGAAAAATTAGCAAAAAGTCCCCCACCTCAATGATATAATCCCTATAGAGTAGACACTTGAAAAAACAAAACGCATCAAGACTACAACTATGGGGGTTATTAATGTCAAAGAAAAGGAAGAAGAAATACAGCAAAGAGTTAAAATTGGAAGCAATTCAATCGTACCTGAATGGGGAAGGCGGTCTAAGGACAATATGTAAAAAATTCGGGATATCTGATAAAAAGTCACTACGAACATGGATAAAGTGGTATAATGGTCATAGAGAAATCAAAGAAAGGCGAGAAGCCGGAACGGAGATCTATATGACCAAGGGAAGAAAAACGACGCAAGAAGAGAGAGTAGAGATTGTAGCATTCTGCATTGAACACGGAAAGGACTATCCACTGACGATCCAAACATACGAAGTGTCGTACCAGCAAATATATGCATGGGTGAGGAAGTATGAGGAGAACGGGATAGACGGATTTAAAGACGGAAGGGGGAGAACGAGACCGTTAGAAGAGCTGAGCGAAGAAGAACGTCTTCGTATGGAAAACAAGATATTGAAGGCACAGCTCAAAGATGTGGAAGGTGATCTGCTTCTTATGTACAACCTCGCGCCGTTCGTCTCCGAGGCGTTCGAATTCATCCTTCCGTTCTTCGGAAAGAGTCTGTAAACAGTGATATAACGCACTGCGGCGGGATCGCTCCCGCCGCTGAAACTTTTACATGATATGGTATTTGATAACTGCACGCACTTTTTCAAAATAACAATACGTCTAACTGTATGTATTGATGATTTCCTCGGCGATCTGCCGTTTCGGAACGCAGCGGTCCATCGCCTGTTTTTCTATATAACGGTGAGCGTCCGGCTCGGTCATTTTCAGCTCGCTGATCAGCAGCCATTTTGCGCGGTTGACAAGCCGTATCTCGTTCATCTTTTCTTCAATGGAAAGCGTTTTCTTTTCTGTTTTTCTTATCCTTTCGCGGGCGCTGATCAGCCAGCCGGAAGCAAGCTCAAACGCTGTTTTTGACGTGGGCTTTTGAATCAGGAATACCCCGTGCTCCGCAAGCTGATCGAAGGACTGCGTATATTGCTCTGTTCTTGCCAGAAAGAGGACGACGGTCTGATAGCTGCTTACGGTATCGATGGCGAAACGGAGTCCGGAATCATCGGGAAGCGGTGAGTTTACTATTATCATATCAAAATCCCGCTCTGCGATCGCCCGCTTGGCGGCGCTGACGTTGGAAACAAATTGGACGGGCGAAAAAACGGGAGCGGAAAAGATCTCAGGCAGAGCCTGATTGAATTTTACGGACGCCGAAACGACCAGAACACTGTAGACTTGTTCTCTCAGGCTCAAACGGATCCCCCCTTCACCGGATTATTTACAGATCATTCCGCGCAGTATATATCCAAAATTTCAGCAGGAATATGCGCTTTGATAAAGCAATCGTTTTTCGCAATGGCCTTTGCTTCGGCAAGCGTCTCGGGCAGCTTTTCCAGCCCTGAGACGGCTTCCTCATCGGCTTTAAACAGGTTGATGTCGACAGGCTTCGGAAGCTCTGTTTGCTTTTGAATGCCGTCCATCCCCGCCCAAATCAAAAGCGCAAAGGCGATATATGGATTTGCCGTAGGATCTGGGGATCGTAACTCGGCGCGTCGAAATTCCCTCGAGGCGGCGGGGATCCGTACCAACTGCGAACGGTTTTCCGCTGACCAGGAGACGTAGCTTGGCGCTTTGCGCTGACCGAGCCTTTTGTAAGAATCCTCGGTCGGATCAAGAAAGACCGTCGTCGGGATCGCCCTGTCAAGTACGCCTGCGATCATGTGTTTCAGTTTTTCGGAAGAATCGTCCGGGCGGACCGACATATTGATATGGAAGCCGTTGCCGGGTTCATCCGGAAGCGGCTTCGGAGAAAAGTCGGCAAACAGACCATTGCGGCGCGCGACAGTCTTGACGACCGTCTGAAACGTCATCACGTTATCCGCCGCCGTCAACGCCTCGGTATAACGAAAATCAATCTCATTTTGTCCTGGGCCTTCCTCGTGGTGCGAGCTTTCGGGACGGATGCCCATTTTCTCAAGTGTCAGACAGATCTCGCGCCGTACGTTTTCTCCCTTGTCTTCCGGCGCGATATCCATATAGCCGGCTCGGTCATACGGCGTCTTTGTGGGCTGATTTTTTTCATCAAGTTCAAACAGGTAAAATTCCTGCTCGGCACCGAAATAAAAGGTGTAACCCGCCTCTGCTGCGTCGCTCACCGCTTTTTTGAGCAGACTTCTCGTATCGCATTCGAACGGTTTTCCGTCGGGATAGGTGATCGAGCAGAACATCCGCACGACCTTCCCGTGTTCCGGGCGCCAGGGCAGCCATGTCAGCGTTTCGGGATCGGGGTGCAGGAACAGATCGGAATGTGCCTCGTCGCCGAAACCGGCGATGGCGGAGGCGTCGAAAGCAATGCCGTAGGTAAACGCACGGTCAAGCTCGTCCGGCATAATCGAAATATTCTTCTGACGTCCGAACACGTCGAAGAATGCAAGACGGATGAATTTGACGTCCTCCTCGACAACGTATTGCATTATTTCTTCCTTTGAATATTTCATGATATCCTCCCGCTTTCAGATGTTCTAATTGGCAACGTACAGTTGTTTATAAGGATTTTTGCTGTCCGGAGTTACGACCGTAAAAGGATGATCCGTCAATTCTTCTTTATCCCCGCCGAACAGACGGCAATATTCGGAGACGTAACGGTCGATCTCGGTTTTCTCTTGATCGGTCGCCGGTCTTGCCGTGACCTGATCCGGGAAAGCGATATCCCGGCAATCGGAACGCAGGATCAGCTTGCCGCCATGCATTCCCGTGCATGGAAAATTGCCTACGATCTTTTTGCCGTTTGTTCCGAGTCCGAGAACGACGATCACGCCGCCTGCCTGATATTCGCCGAGAAAACTTCCGGCTTTGCCGCCGATGACCATAACGGGGATTTTTTCTTTGTACGCCTTCATGTGGATCCCGGCGCGGTAACCGGCGTTTCCCTTGACGAAGATGCTCCCGCCGCGCATGGCGTAACCGGCCGCGTCGCCCGCACTTCCGAATATGACGATCCGGCCGTCGTTCATCGTGTCGCCGACGGCGTCCTGCGCGTTGCCCTTTACCGTGATCTCCGCGCCGTTGAGATAGGCGCCGAGCGCGTTGCCGGGGATCCCCTCCAACGTTACGGAAATACCCGACATCCCGGCGCAGATGAAACGCTGCCCGAGACAGTTCATGATCGTGCTCTCTTTGTCCGTGGTGCGCAGTTTATTATTGATATCACGGTAACTTAGACCTTTTGCATCAATTATCATATTATACTACACCTCCGAATTTTTTTCTACGTATATCTTGTGAAAAAATTAAATTTGAAGCAACTATTTTTGTCAGGTCGAAATCGACAGTATCAAGAGGTGTCTTTTCACGAACCAGAGAGGTATAAATGCCCGCCCTGTCCGTTACTCCAATGAGGATATAGCCTACGAGCCGTCCGCCTTTTACAAATAATCTTCGGATGGATCCGTTTTTTTCATCCTCGAACATTTCGCCGTCATATACTCCGGCGGTCATCATATGAAGGCCGAAGAAACCGATGGAGTTCATGGGAACGGCGTTCTCAAACTGTTTTTCACCTCCCGCCATATTGATACCCGCTGTATTTCCCTGCATATAGGCGTTTGGGAGAATGGCAAGAACACGCCGTGCGCCGAGCGAAGCGTCGTATCCTTCCGTACAGTCGCCTGCCGCGTAAACGTCGGTGAGCGTCGTTTGCATCTTTTCGTCCACAAGGATCCCACGGTTTACCTCGCCTCCTGCATCTCTTACAAGCTCGCTGTTTGCCCGCACGCCGACGGCAAGTACAAGCAGATCAAAATCCACCGTGCCGCCGCTTTTCATACAGGCGCGGTTGCCTTCAAAGCGCTGAACCGTATCGCCGAGCATAAAATCGATGCCGTTTTGCTCGAGATGCTTTTGAACGACGGCGGCGCAGGCCGCGTCGAGTATACTGGAGAGCACCCGGTCGGCAAGATCGCATACTGTGATGCTGCCTACTCGACCCCGGATCCCTTCGGCACATTTCAATCCGATGAGTCCCGCGCCTACGATCAGGACACGGGCACTTTCAAAAAGCGCCGCATCTATGGCAAGGGCATCGTCAAGAGTCATAAAGGAATACTTGTTTTCTACTGTATCCAAACCGTCAAAAGACGGGACGAACGGGCGCGAGCCTGCGGCGACGCACAACTTGTCATAAAGTATTTCGGCGCCGGCGTCCAACGTTACCGTGTGTGAGACGGCGTCGATAGATACGGCGCGTCTGCCGTAGAACACCCGGCAGCCGTTTTCTTTGTAAAACCCGTCCGGACGGTATTTCATCCGTTCGATATCGGTCTTGCCTTCCAGCAGATAGGAGATCAACGGGCGGCTGTATACCGGATGATCCTCTTCGGATATGACGGTGATCTCCCCCTCCCGGTCGAGGGATCGAATGCCCTCGATGCAGCCGACGGCGGCGACGCCACCTCCGATAATAACGTATCGTTTCATTGGGTCTCGCTCCTTTCTTCGTAAACGATTGCCCGATTCGGGCAACCCGTTACGCACGCCGGCGCGCCGCAAGCGTTGTCAAGACAAAGCTCGCATTTCTGCATTACGCCGTCTTCTCCCGGCGCCAGCGCCCCATAAGGACAAACGAGCACGCAGGTGAGACAACCTACACATTTGTTACGGTCGATCCTCACAACACCGTCCCGATTTGATATCGCTCCGGCGATACAGCTTTTGACGCAGATCGGATCGGTGCAATGACGGCATGAAACCGCAAAGGTGATCCTGTCTTCTCCTTCCACGCGGATCCGCGGAAAGATCTTTTTATCCTTGAGGGCGACGACCATATCTTTCAAACCGGAATTGGCGTATGCGCAGTTATATTCGCACAAGTGGCATCCGAGGCACCATTCTTCGTTTACATAGACACGTTTCATTTTTTATTCCCCCGCATGGGAGATACCCAGTATCTCCAGTTCCTTTTCGTTCAACCCCACGCCGCGCAGCATCAGCCGGTTTCCGCGCAACGCTTCAATGGAGTTGATACCCATACCGCCCATTATCTCCATTATTTCATGCCGCCACGCCGTCATCAGATTGACAAGCCGGGCAGAACCGATATCGGGATTGAGACGCTTGACGAGATCCGGACGCTGCGTGGCGATGCCCCAGTTGCACCTGCCGCTCTGACAGGTGCGGCAAAGATGGCATCCGAGTGCGAGCAGCGCCGCTGTGGCGACGTAGCAGGCGTCGGCCCCCAGAGCAACAGCTTTGACAACATCGGCAGCAGATCGGACAGATCCTCCGACGACAAGTGAAACGTTGCCGCGAATGCCCTCGTCCCTGAGCCGTTTGTCCACTGCGGCGAGTGCCATTTCAACGGGAATACCGACGTTATCGCGAATGCGCGTAGGCGCAGCACCGGTGCCGCCGCGAAAACCGTCGATTGCGATAATGTCAGCCCCGCTTCTTGCAATTCCGCTTGCGATAGCTGCGATATTATGGACTGCGGCGACCTTGACAATCACCGGTTTTTTATACTGTGTTGCCTCTTTGAGAGAAAAGACGAGCTGTCGCAGATCCTCGATCGAATAGATATCATGGTGCGGCGCGGGACTGATCGCGTCCGATCCCTCCGGGATCATACGGGTGCGGGACACGTCGCCGACGATCTTGGCGCCCGGCAGATGGCCGCCTATACCGGGCTTTGCGCCCTGTCCCATTTTGATTTCTATGGCAGCGCCTGCATTCAGATAATCTTCGTGCACACCGAATCGTCCTGATGCAACCTGAACGACAGTATTCTTTCCGTACTTATAAAAATCTTCATGAAGGCCGCCCTCACCTGTGTTGTAAAGTATCCCCAACTCCGTCGCGGCGCGCGCGAGTGACGCGTGTGCGTTGTAGCTGATAGAGCCGTAGCTCATGGCCGAGAACATTACGGGCAGAGACAGCGAAATCTGCGGCGGAAGCTCACATTTTATCTTTCCGTCTTTTCCGCGTTCTGTTTGGGACGGCTTTTTGCCGAGAAACACCTGCGTTTCCATAGGTTCGCGAAGGGGATCGATCGGCGGATTTGTTACTTGCGATGCGTTGATCAGTATCTTATCCCAATATACGGGAAGCGGCTTCGGATTTCCCATAGAGGACAGCAGTACGCTGCCGCTGTTTGCTTGTTTATATATTTCCTTGATCGTATCGTTCTGCCAGTTGGCGTTTTCGCGAAGCGTACAGTCGCTTTTCACGATCTTCAGCGCACGGGTGGGGCAAAGCGACACGCACCGCTGACAGTCGACGCACTTTGTCTCGTCGCTGATCATAACGCCCCGTTCAACGCTCAATGCATGCACGTCGTTTGCGCACTGCCGTTCGCACACGCGGCATGCGATACATCTGTCATAATTGCGGACGACCTCAAATTCCGGATATATGAATTCCACTCCCACTAAAATGCACCTTCTTTCACGGCCACG
>JAEEJO010000046.1 GCA_016281915.1 Clostridiales bacterium | reverse complement strand
GCTGTTCTTCAGAGTAAAGCCTTCGCCGGGAGATTATGACGTTTACTGCTGGGCATACAAAAAGGACTGGCTCGACGATCATATGCTGAAAGCTGAAAAAGGGATTCGGTTCATCGACAGCGGCTACAACGACAGATTCACGATTCCCGACGGAGGAAAGATAAGAATCAATTTTTCAGACGGCACATCGGAAGAAAAGACCTGCAGGTATATCGATGACACACACGTTCAGTTCGGTGACGGCAGCGGCGCTTACGGCCTGCAGCATATATGCGAGTTTGCCGAAAAAATCGAAAATATCGGTGCGACTGTCGAGCCGGTCACTGATCCGATGGTAAAGCTGACGGAAAGATTCTACTGTCCTCTTAAGCTCGCGATCTTCGAAAGAGACGAATACGGAGATCTTGAGCAGGACGGATACGATCTCGACGGAAGATACGCCGCACAGTATGAATACGAGATAAGGGAGCTCCTCGAAAAAGAACATTCATACGACGGGTGCGATCCTAAATCCATGGCGTCGTATCAGGACAATCCAAAAGTGCTCTCCGCGGAATGGGACGTACAGGAGATAAGAGGCACACTGTACGGAATGATCACCGTGGATCTTGCCGCTCCGCTTTCCCTGTCCGAAGAAAAGGAACTGAAGGCGTGGATCTCCGGTCAGAACTCGGACGGCTTCGGCGAAGGGCTGGAACAGACCGAATTCAAGATCGACGGCGGCGAGGGCTACGTCAGCTTTTGGAACAGCGGAGATGACTACTTCATCAAGAACGAATCCGAGTTTCGGCAGTATCTTAAAAACGAAAATCAGAATATGGGAGGGCTACAATTATGAATGAATGGGAACGCGCAAGAAGAATGGCTGAACGGTACAAGGAAATGTATCCGAAAGGAGATAATGGCTGCCGTAATGGTGGATCCGGATCCCGGTAATCCCGAAGAAACTGGTCTCGGCACGATAGATTTCGACAAGCTGATACCGATGCCTAAAAGCCTTATGATTGAGGCGGGATCGTCTACGGAACACAGTATAGAGATATACCTTACGGCAGTAAATCCGGATACTCCCGATTATGATCTGCCTAAATTGGATAAAGAACGCTTTAACAGCCTCCTTTCCGCTCTTAACGGTGAAAGGCGATTCACCAGATACAGGCCGCAGCTTTCGGAGGAGGATATTTCAAAATATACCCGTTACTTCTCCTTTGAAAAACTTGCGGACACGGGCAAACAGGCAATAGACAATCTCTTAAAATACGGAGCCACCACGTGGTATGACTGGTGCGTAAACAACTGGGGGACCAAATGGAACGCATATGATCAGTACACGGGGCAGGACGACGGCTTTCAGTTCAGCACCGCCTGGTCCGCTCCTCATCCCGTTCTGTTCGATCTGTTTGAGGAAAGCACAGAAATACTGAAAGGTAGGAAATTTGTATGGAAACAGGAAAAATAACGGTCACAGTTACGGTAAAAGAGTTTTTCGATCTGATCGATGAGATCGAAGACGAACTGTGCGACAGCTATGACGACGGCTTTGATGAAGGCTACGACGCGGGTTTCGCAGACGGCTATCTGACGGCAAAAAAAGAACTGAAAAAGGAGACGGAACGCAATGGAAAAAACGCTTAAAATTCTAGGCAAACGCGGCAGGGTCACGATCCCCTTTGAGATCAGACAGAGGCTCGGATTTAAATACAACGACATTCTGTCATTTACGGATAACGGCAGCGATACTGTCACCGTAAAACGCGAGGCGCTCTGTACGGGCTGTGCGGACGATTTCTTTGAAGACCCGATAGACAAGCCGGAGGACGAAGAGACATTGCTCGATTTTCTCGACAGTCTTTCCCTGTCGGAACAGCGGGCAGCGCTTATCCACCTTTCGGTCAAATGGGCCGAACAGGAAGGAGTTAAAGCCAATGGCCGCTGAACTCCATCCGGCCGTAGATTATCAGTCCGTAATCCCGGATTCTCATACGGAAAACTATTCAGACAGGCTGCTCGTTCTGAAACCGTCGTCGCTGAAAGAAGATTACCGGCATGAAGAATTTCAGTATTTCTTTGCTGAGTCCGGTTTCGGATGCGATCCGGAAAAGCTGGGTACGAAAGTCTTCGGCCGGTTTCTGATAGACGGAGAAGAATCGGCTTTTCGCAGATATGATTTCTACGGTATCGCGGATGAAGAAAAGCTTCCCGGATGGGCAAAAGAAAAGCTGATGCAACTGACGCAGCATGACACGGTGACGGCAGCCGGACCGGAGATTTCAATGTGAGAAAGGAGAGCGCGAATGGTCAAATTCGTAGTGACAAGAAACGGCTATGAGGCGGATATCCGCTTCCCGTGTGAGGAAAAGGATATCCGCCGCGTTCAGAACGAGCTTGAGATCCCTTATGAGACGGATACCCGGGTAAAGGTACTTGCTGTAGATTCCGATATCGAGCAGCTGTCCGTTCTTGAAGGACAGAACGCGGATCTGGATTTTCTGAACCTGCTCGGCCGGGTCATGTACGGTATGGATCAGCACGAATACGACCAGTTCCGCATGG
>JAEEJO010000045.1 GCA_016281915.1 Clostridiales bacterium | reverse complement strand
TGACCGAACTGGAGGAGTATATCGATTTTCGCAATGAGGAAAAATGGGGCAGGCGCAATATTCTCGAAGTTATATACTGGCAGGATGACTGCTACGGACTGATTCCTTTGATGTGGCCGAGTGTTTCCGTTTCATACGACACTTTGCCGGTTATAAACGAAGACCTGATCTCATCTCTCGGCGTATCCGATCCCAGAGATCTTTATGAAAACAAACAGTGGACGTGGGAGACATTCAGAGGCTGTCTTGAAAAGTATTACATGGCAGAAGGCAGCGAGGTAAAAAACTATGCCCTGACCTGCTCGACACACGGGCTTGGAAGTCTTTATCTTATTTCAAACGGATACAGGCTGGCAGAGCTTGATAAAAACGGTGAGTTCCAGTCGGGACTTTATAATCCCAGAACACTCGTTTCGATGGAAGAGGCAAAATACATTTACGACGGACCGCTGGCTTACACTCTTGATACCCAAAGCAATTCTCTTGATTCTTTTCTGGCAGGCAACACCGTTATCAGTGTTATAAGTTCTGAAAATGTGACCAACAGAGTAGCAAAAGAAACGACGAATTTCGGCCTTGTTCCATGGCCGTCAGGACCGGATGTTGCGCCGGGATTTAAGTCTGCGTGCCATGCGAATATTGAAAGATGTCTTGTTTTTTCGCGGCTTTCGCACTGTCCGGAACAAACGGCGGCGGCGATAAGCGCCCTGTATGAACCTTTTGAAGAATATCCCACGGTTGAATCAATCAGAGAATTTATGTCAAGAAATTACTTCTTCGATTCACGCGACACCGACGTATATTTCGATTTATACTGGAACTCGCAGTATACATATTTCGCCACTTCGTCGTGGGCAGCTCTCGGCGAATGGCTTCAGGGCAACAAATCCCCGTCAGAGTATATCGAATCGGTAAGCAAAAAGGTTGACGAGCATGTCGAAGAGAACATAGAGCCGTCAAAGCGCGGGATCCTCGCAGTATGGGGAGAAGAATAAACGATACCTGACGCAGGCAAATATACCTGACCGTATAACTGTCTTTCATTACACAGCCCATTCTGAACGGGCTGTGATTTAAAAAAAAGGATTAGCCCGACTTCTCGGGTTAATCCTTTTATATTATTTATTTATCAATATCACACAAAAACGAAACTGTTTGCGCTGCGGAGTTATCGGTTTTATTCTGTTTCGATGATACCGTAATTGCCGTCCTTACGTCTGTATACTATGCATATACGGTTATCGGCATCCGAGCGGAAAACAAAGAAGTCGTGACCGACCATGTTCATCTGAAGAATCGCCTCATCTTCGGACATAGGTGTGACAACGAGAGATTTTCTTCTTGTTATGATATCTTCATCCTCGTCCTCACTGTCGGTCGAGAAGCCGCGTTCAAACGTGAAATCGCTCTGTTTAAGGCGTTTTTCGAGTTTTGTTTTATGTTTTCTTATCTGTCTGATAAGAACGTCCACAATTTTGTCTATGCTTTCGCGGAAGTCCTTCGTTGTTTCCTGAGCCCTGAAAATGATTCCGCCGTAATCGGCAGTGACCTCAACTTTGCATTTATCATCTTTTTCCAGGGTGTAGATAACATGTACGACGCAGTCACCGGCAAAAAATTTGTCAAGCTTTTTGATCTTTTTCTCGGTATAGTCTTTTGTGCTGTCCCAAATGTGGCATTTTCTTTCGGTGTAGTTGATCTGCATATGGTTCACTCCTTACGTCATATTGCAACAAGGCTCATTTATTCGGCGATTTTATCATAAACGATTCCTTATTACGAATATATTATAGCATATTTTAACAAAAAAATAAAGACATTTTTTGAAAAATTTTCCGTCAGAGCAAACTTCGTTAATTATTTACAAATATGAAAGCTTCGAATACCTGCATTCCGTTATATTAACCAAATTATGCTATCCCGAACCACTCAACGGCCTTCCTGATCTGCTCGTCCCAGCGTTCCCACTGATGTCCGCCGGCAGATTCGGAATAATCGATATTATAGCCGAGCTTTTTCAGATGAGAAGAAAGACGTCTGTTTCCGTCAAGCAGAAAATCCTCTGTGCCGCACCACATATAAATTCGCGGAGCTTTCTGTGCGGGCAGAGCATCTGCAAGAGAGAAAAGATCGTCCTTTTCGGAAATCTCGCTGCCGAAAACACGCAGATATTCTTCCGAAGCGGAAACCTTTTGTTTCACGTCGGCAACCGAAGAAAAGCCTGCGACAGCGCTGAAAGATCCCGGCATGCGAAGCCCGAGCTTCAGCGCGCCGTAACCGCCCATCGAAAGACCGGCGGCAAACGTTTTTTCTTTTTCGTCCGACAGTCTGAATATCCTGTGCATTTTTTCGGGAAGCTCCTGCGAGATATACGTCCAGTAGTTATATCCGTTTGCCATATCCGTATAAAAGCCTCTGTATGTAGTAGGCATGATAACAGCCAGATTTTTATTCTCGACATATCTCTCTATCGACGTGCGGCGCATCCATGCGCCCTGATCGTCCGAAAGACCGTGAAGAAGGTAAAGAACAGCCGGCGGAACGTCTGAGCGTTCGGGGATTATTACGTTAACTCCTGTCATCATTCCGATCGTGTCGGAAAAAATATTCATCTGCAAATAAGCCATTATAAAAGCTCTCCTTCATGATAAAGTTCGTATTTTCCGCTGAGTATAAGATCCCTCAGACCCGCCGAGTCTTCGGGCAGACTGTCTGCGATTATACCGCCTCTTCCCACCATCTCCTTTGAATGGGCGTCGGAGCCCGAAAGATAATTGAGTCCGTGCTCTTTTGCGTAGGCAATGGCTTTTTCGTTCCTTGATCTGTGACCGGGATGCATGTTGTATCCTTCCACGCCGTCAAGCATTTCCGCAGGCGTTTCCTGCATTCCGTCACGGAACGGATGAGCCTGATATATAAGAACTCCGTTCTTTCTGCAATATGCGAATATTTCGGAATAAGGACCTTTCAGGAGCTCTTTTGCGCCGCGAAGAAAGTTTTCGTCAACGCCGAAAAGAAGATAATCGTTAGCGCATCCGTCATACCTCAGCTCCGCACCGAGATAAACTTTCACCCCTGATTTTTCGCCCTCTATCCTTGCCGCATGATAACCGTAAAAATAGTCTTCAAACTCATGCTCCGCAAAAAAAGCGGAAGTAAAATGATCCGTCACCTGAACAGCCGAATACCCGGCTTTCGCATAGCACCTTACAAGGTCGCGTCCGTTTATGTTTGAACAGCCGCTGACCGGATTCGTATGACAGTGAAGCTCTATTTTATATGACATTTCAATCACCCTTTCAAACAAGACCATTGGCTTATTATAATCTGCTTTTTTTATTTTGTCAAGCAAAAAATCCGATATTGAGCCTCACGTCCCCTCCCTTTTCCGTCGGTTTGATGAACAATTCCGAAAAAAACCGTGTTTATACTTGAAAAACACCGTTTTATGTGATATACTGTTCCAGTATTTCAAGTATTTCCGGCACGGGAGCGCAGACTGTGGAAGAAAGATCCCCGAAGAAGGTTTTTATCTCTGAGCTGAACGGAGTTTTCGCCGTTCTGACAGGCATAAAGCTGCTTATGACGCTTGTTCTGACTTACTGGAAAGCACCCGTAACGGCTTTTCTGCGGCTGACGGGGACGGAAAGAGCGGACGGCGCTGTCGCTTCTCTATCTTCCGTATCAGATCTGCCGGGTCTGCTTTTCGGTATTTCACTTTACCTTTTCTGCGTTTCGATACCTGTTTTTTGCGCATATATCTTCAGGTCCGAAAAGAAAGGAGAAGACAGCTTTTTCGAAAAACGCCCCGGTGTTCAGCAGACATTCTGCGCGATAGGAACCACGTTTCTTGTTGCGTACGTCTCAACAGCCGTTTTTTATATTGTCGCCGACCGCATTTTTGCAATTCTCGGCTACAGTTTTTCACCGTCCGTGCCGCAAACGCCGTCTTCACCCGCTCTTATCCAGCTATATCTGATCTATCTTTGTGTGATTCCCGCAGTCAGTGAAGAGCTGCTTATACGCGGACTTGCTATGACTACGCTGAAAAAGTGCGGAAAAGTGTTTGCGGTAATTTTATCTGCCGCGGTTTTCATGATGATGCATTCTTCGGTCAGCAACTATGTCTTCAGTCTGACCGCAGGGTTGTGTATCGGTTACTTTTCAATGCGGTTCGATTCTCTGAAGCTCGGTATCATCACCCACTTCTTCCTTAATCTCAACTCAGCCGTTCTCCGTCTTGCCGAGCCGTATCTGAATACTTTTGCGGGACAGATCGCATACACGCTCTATTTTATCGGCGTTGCTGTATTTGCCGTAACGTTTTTTATCGCTTTTATTGTTGTTTTTAAGATAAAACGCCCCGGAGCAACGGCTGAAAAGCCCGAATTTCACCCCTACACCGTTTTTCGCGCTCCGTTTTTTTACGTCTTCTTTGCGGTGGCTGCCGTTTCATTTTATTTCGATATCATTTCCGTATTCGCATAAATACGCTTTCAGAGGGAAATATGCTGATTCTTTCATCCTCTTCAGAAGATCTTTGCACATGTTCGCGTTTGCTGAAAAACGGGGACATTGTTGCCATACCGACCGAAACCGTTTACGGGCTTGCGGCAAACGCACTTGACGGCGATGCCGTTAAAAAAATATTTCTTGCAAAAGGCAGACCCGCGGATAATCCGCTGATAATTCATATAAGCGATATCTCATCATTTTCCGAATACTGTTTTCCGACGGAATCCGCTTATAGGCTTGCCGAAAAATTCTGGCCGGGTCCGCTCACCATGATCCTTCCGAAAAAGCCCGTCGTTCCCGATATAGTTACCGCAGGTCTTTCAAGCGTTGCTGTGAGAATGCCGTCACACCCAACGGCGCATAAAATAGTCTCGCTTTGCGGCTTCCCCCTTGCCGCGCCGAGCGCAAATATTTCAGGCAAGCCTTCACCGACGAGATTTGAGCATATAATAAACGATCTTTCGCAAAACGAATACGTTTCGGCTGCCGTCAACGGCGGAAACTGCGAGTGCGGTGTTGAATCAACGGTAGTAAGCCTTGTGTCCGAAAAACCGTGTCTTCTCCGCCCGGGAGCAATTACCGTTGAAATGCTCAGACAGGTCCTTCCCGATCTTACCGTTGCCGACGCCGTCCTTCAGAGGCTGCCGAAAAACGAAAAAGCGCTTTCGCCCGGACTGATGCACAAGCACTATGCGCCCGACGCCGAAACCGTATGCCTGACGGGAAGCGCCGATTCCGCGCTGCGATATATAAAAAAACGCGATACCGGCAAAAAAACGATAGTTATCTGCTTTGACGGAGAGGAAGACGTTTTTTCGGACTATTTTACGATTCCGTACGGCTCGCCCAACAAGCCCGAAACTCTTGCGGAAAACGTTTTTGCCGCACTGAGAAGTGCCGACGCCGAAAAGGGCTGCGAGCTCATATACGTCCGCTGCGCGCCGCCTGAAAGAGAGGGTCTGGCAGTATACAACCGTCTTCTTCGGGCTTCCGATTTCACTGTAATCGATACGGAGGAATGCTTATGATAATCGGCGTTACCGGACCGAGCGGAGCGGGAAAAGGCACGGTAAGCGCAATGCTTCGCGCCCACGGTTTTATTCACATAGATACCGATATCGTCGCCAGAGAAGTTGCAGATGAGGTATTGCCGAAACTCACCGAAGAATTCGGCACGGATATTCTGCAGCCGGACGGAACTCTTGACCGCGCGGCTCTTGCCAAAAAGGCGTTTTCTTCGGATGAATGCACAAAAGTCCTGAACGGCATAATGCACGGAGCTATCATGAACCGTGTGAGAGAAATGATCGATAAGGAACAGCAAAAGGGACACGGCAGATTCGTTATAGACGGCGCCGCGCTTTTTGAAGCGCACGGGAACGAGATGTGCGATTATGTCATCGCCGTTTTATGCGATGAAAAAAACCGTCTTTCACGCATAATCTCAAGAGACGGAATAACAGAAGAACAGGCAAAGCAGCGTTTTTCACGCCAGCTTTCCGACGTCTATTTCAGAGAAAACTCGGATTTCATCATTGTCAACGATAATCTGAAAGACACCAAAAAACAGCTTTTTGAAATTTTAAATACAATTTACGGAGGAACAAAATGAGCGATCTTTCCTATCAGAACAAGAACGCCTTCGACGTCCTTTCCGAAGCTGAGCTTAACGAAGTTTCGGAATATTGCGAGGGCTACAAAAAATTTCTCGACAACGGCAAAACAGAAAGAATGTGCGTTGAATACGCTGTTTCTCTTGCCGAAAAAGAAGGTTTTAAGCCTTTTGAAGACGGCAAAAAATACAAAGCCGGCGACAAGGTATATCTTTCCCAGAAAAAACATGCTGCCATCTTTGCCGTAATAGGCACGGAATCTCCCGAAAAAGGCTTCAATATCACAGCGGCGCATGTTGACGCTCCGCGTCTTGACCTTAAACCCTCTCCGCTCTACGAAGATAACGGGATGGCATTTTTCAAGACCCATTATTACGGCGGTATCCGCAAATACCAGTGGGTAACTAGACCTCTCGCTCTCTGCGGTGTTGTCTGCAAAAAAGACGGAACGAGCGTTAAGGTAAATATCGGTTCGGATCCCGGAGACCCCGTTTTCATGATCACGGATCTTCTGCCTCATCTTGCAAAGGACCAGGCTCAGAAACCGCTCGCTACGGCGTTCACCGGTGAAGGACTCAACGTGCTTCTCGGCTCCAAGCCCGACAACAACGAAGAAAAAGACAAAATCCGCGAATATGTGCTCAAAGCTCTCAATCAGAAATACGGTATTGCCGAAAAAGATCTGTTCACTGCGGAAATAACCGTTGTTCCTGCAGACAATGCAAGAGACGTAGGCTTTGACAGAAGCCTCATCGCGGCATACGGACACGACGACAGAGTGTGCGCATATCCCTGCTTTACCGCGCTTCTCAAAACAAAAGCTCCGAAAAAGACATGTGTCTGCGTTTTTGCCGATAAAGAAGAAATCGGCAGTGTTGGCGTGACGGGTCTTCGTTCGGACTTCATGAACAACTTCCTCCTTGCCCTCTGCGACGGATATAACAGCCGCATCGCTTTTGCAAACTCGGCTGCGATCTCTTCGGACGTTGCTGCAGCTTTCGACCCGAACTACCCCGAAGTTTTCGAAAAGCACAATGCGGCATGCATAAACTGCGGTCCTGCTATCTGCAAATATACGGGTCACGGCGGAAAGAGCGGAGCTTCAGACGCCTGCCCTGAGTTCATTTCCAAGCTTCTTGCGATATTTGACGAGGCAAACGTATTATACCAGTTTACCGAGCTCGGTAAAGTAGATCAGGGCGGCGGAGGAACAGTCTCTCAGTTTATCGCAGACAGAAATATCGAAGTTCTCGATATCGGCGTTGCAATGCTTTCGATGCATGCGCCCTGCGAAGTAGCCGCAAAGACAGATATTTATATGCTTGACAGACTCTGCAAAGCATTTTACGAAAAATATTAACTGAAAATCCGAAAAATATTTGTAATTCCCGGAAAAGATGTTTACTTTTCCGGGAATTTGTGTTATAATATAAAGTGATATAATCTTATATCATAAAAGTATTAAATTATTAATATAATATTATAACTCATAAGGTGAAACCGGGTTCGTTGCCCAAAGGAGTTTTGTTATGAAAAGAGTTTTTACATCAGAATCAGTTACAGAAGGACATCCCGATAAAATATGCGACAGAATTTCCGATGCAGTTCTTGACGCGATAATCGCACTCGATCCCGTTGCTCGCGTTGCATGCGAAACATGCGTCACGACCGGTATGGTGCTGATAATGGGCGAGATCACAACAGAATGTTACGTTGAAATCCCCCATATCGTCAGAGAAGTGATCAACGGTATCGGTTACGACCGCGCAAAATACGGTTTTGACGGCTCGACCTGTTCCGTTTTAACGTCGATCGAAGATCAGTCTGCAGATATCGCGCTCGGAGTTGACCGTGACGGTGCGGGCGACCAGGGAATGATGTTCGGCTTTGCCTGCGACGAAACGGATACGCTTATGCCCATGCCCATATATTATGCGCACAAGCTTGCAAAAAGGCTGACCGACGTAAGAAAACAGGGAACTCTAGGTTTTCTGCGCCCTGACGGAAAAACACAGGTCACGGTAGAATATGAAAACGACAGACCCGTCCGCATAAGCGAGATAGTTATTTCCGCGCAGCATTCGCCCGTGGTAAATTATGATGCGATAAGAGAGGGACTTACCGAAGAGGTAATAAAACCGATAATCCCTGAAGATATGATCGATAAAAACACAAATATCTTTGTCAATCCTACCGGTCAGTTTGTAATAGGCGGTCCTCAGGGTGACAGCGGACTGACGGGAAGAAAGATAATAGTTGACACATACGGCGGATACGCACGTCACGGAGGCGGAGCGTTTTCCGGCAAGGACCCCACAAAGGTCGACAGAAGCGCGGCCTACATGACGCGTTACATCGCGAAAAATATCGTTAAAGCGGGGATCGCGAAAAAATGCGAAATTCAGGTCGCCTACGCTATCGGCGTGGCGGAACCCGTCTCAGTTTACGTCGACACGTTCGGCACGGGAATAATTCCCGATGAAGCCCTTACGAAAACAGTCCGCGAAGTTTTCGATCTCCGTCCGAAGGCGAT
The DNA here is from genome assembly GCA_016281915.1 of Clostridiales bacterium. Lineage (GTDB taxonomy): Bacteria > Bacillota > Clostridia > Oscillospirales > UBA644 > HGM12619. The sequence goes on along the minus strand of JAEEJO010000045.1, from coordinate 55,670 downwards.
CATAGAAAAGCTCGATCTTAGAAAACCGATCTATCAGCCTCTTTCCGCATACGGTCATTTCGGCCGCGAAGATCTCGGCGTAAAGTGGGAAAACTGCGATATGACCACAGAGCTTCTCAACGCAATCAAACATGTTTAAGGCAGACAGTCACATTCACACCGTTTTTTCAGCCGACGGCAAACAGATGCCCGAAGAGGCGATAAAAGCGGCGGCGGCAGCCGGTCTTTCTGAAATCACGGTTACAGAGCATTGCGAATGCAATAACAATGCCGCGCTCCCTCCCGACGAAGAACCGTGGCCGGATCTTGACGTTGTGAACTATACAAAAACATTTGAAAAGCTGAGAGAAACGTCGCCCGTAAAAATCAATATCGGGCTTGAGCTCGGTCAGGCGACACAGGGCGCAGAATATGCCGCAAAGATGACGGCGGCGTATAAATGGGATTTTATCCTCGGCTCGCTTCACAACGTTGTAAACGAACTTGATTTTTACTATATCGACTATAAAAACAAGGATATTCCTGCGCTTTTTTCTCAATATTTCGACCAGCTTTATGAAACGGTGCTTTTCGGAGGGTTTTCTTCTCTGACACATCTTTACTACCCCGTCAGATATATATACCGTGCGGGACTTACCGTTGACCTTTCGGCTTTTGACGAACAGATATACGCAGTTCTGGAGCTGTGCGCAAAAAAGGATATCGGTCTTGAAATAAACACGAGCGCGCTTAACGATAAATTTGCAGATTTTGTCCCGGGACTGAAATATGCAAAGATGTTCAGAAGTCTCGGAGGAAAGATAATTACCGTGGGCAGCGACGCGCACCGGGCAGAAAGAGTCGGGCTCGGTATATCTGAAGCTTACGAAATGATAAAGCAGGCGGGTTTTGCCGAGATAGCCACTTTTGAAAAACAGACGCCCGTTTTTCATAAAATATGATACTCAAACAGCATTTTCCGAAAGGAACTGAGTGAAATGATTAATCTGAAAGAAAAAGTCCTTCGTTTTCTTGAAACAGACTGCAGATTTTCCGCAAAAAACATTGCCGACGCTCTTGACGTTACCGAGCAGCAGGTAGCAGACGTTATCGCTTCGTGTATAGACGACGGAACGATCCTCGGCTACAAGGCGCTCATCAACTGGGATAAAACTGCCAGAGATTACGTTTCGGCGATGATAGAAATAAAGGTCCAGCCCGAAAAAGGCGAAGGATTTGACAGCGTTGCGAGAAGCATATGCGCATTTGACGAAGTGGTTTCCGTTTTTCTTATGTCCGGCGGCTTCGACCTCGCTGTTATGATTGAAGGAAAAAGCATGAGAGAGGTAGCGCTGTTTGTTGTTGAAAAACTCGCGGTGATCGACGGTGTTACCGGAACTGCCACGCATTTTGTGCTCAATAAATATAAAGATAAAGGCGTTATATTTGACGAGAGAGAAAAAGACACGAGAGTAATGACGGAGTTTTGACCGGATATGGAATATGAAAAACTTCTTACAGATACGGCAAGAAATCTGAAGCCTTCGGGCATAAGGAAATTTTTTGACGTTGCCGAGAGGATTCCCGACGTAATAGCTCTCGGTGTCGGCGAGCCTGACTTCAAAACTCCGTGGCACATACGTCAGGCGGCAATAGACGCACTTTCGAAAGGACAGACCCGATATACGTCGAATGCCGGTCTTATGCCGCTCAGAGAAGAAATAGCCGCATATATGAATCGCAGATTTGCGCTTGACTACGACCCGGTGTCGGAAATCACGGTGACCGTGGGAGGAAGCGAGGCAATAGACAATATCATACGTTCGGTCGTTTCTTTCGGAGACGAAGTTCTCATCCCTGAGCCGAGTTTTGTATGCTACGCCCCTCTAACCGAGCTTGCGGGCGGCAAACCCGTTATTCTGCCCACATATGAAAAAGACGGGTTCAAGCTTATGCCGGAAACCGTGAAAAACGCTATTACAGAAAAAACAAAGCTTCTGATAATGCCATATCCGAATAATCCCACCGGCGCGCTGATGCTTAAAGAAGACTGTGAAAAAATAGCCGCGGTACTCAAAGGGACGGACGTACTCGTTCTTTCCGATGAGATATACATAGAGCTGAACTATTCAGGTTCTCCGGCTTTTTCGTTTGCACAGACGGAGGGAATGAAAGAAAGGACCGTTGTTGTTAACGGTTTTTCCAAAACGTACGCAATGACGGGCTGGAGAATAGGCTTTGCATGCGGTCCGAAAGAAATAATGAAAGCGGCGCTGAAGATACATCAGTACGGAATCATGTGCACTCCGACAGTTTCGCAGTATGCAGCCATAGAAGCTCTGAAAAACGGAGACGATGACATCGAGTATATGCGGCAAAACTACAACATGAGAAGACGTTTTCTTCTCGATGCGTTTCAGTCGCTCTCCGTTCCCTGCTTTGAACCGAAAGGCGCCTTTTACGTTTTTCCGAATATATCGGGGTTCGCGGCAAATTCAGAAGACTTCTGCAACGATTTTCTCGAAAAGGCGCATGTCGCCGTTGTGCCGGGCAGCGCATTCGGAGAAAGCGGTGAAGGATTCATCCGCATCTCTTATGCATACTCGCTTGACCACCTTAAAAAAGCCGTGGAGCGGCTTGAAAAATATTTAAAGAGGTAAACATGACATACACAGCATATGCCAAAATCAACCTCACGCTCGATATCACAGGCAAAAGAGACGACGGATATCACAGTATAGAATCCGTCATGCAGACGGTATCGCTTTGCGACACTCTGACTTTCCGTTTTTCAGAAAGAAATGACGCAGAAAACTCGATAACTGTCTCATCGTCCGATAAAGCACTGCCTACAGACGAAAAGAATATATGTTTTCGCGCATGCGACCTTTTTTTCAAAGAGTTCGGCATCTGCGGAAAGAATGTTGAGATATTCATAGAAAAAGACATTCCCGTAGGCGCGGGTCTGGGCGGAGGCAGCTCGGACTGTGCCGAAACGCTGAAAGCGCTCAATGATTATTTCGGAATAAATGCAGACGCACATACGCTTGAAGCACTCGGCGCAAGGCTGGGGGCGGACGTGCCGTTTTTCATCAGGGGCGGATGCATGAAGACGGAAGGGATCGGTGAGATCGTTTCAGGGCCTTTTTCTGCCGGAGATTTTTTCATCGCTTTGATCGTTCCTGAAGAAACCATCTTTTCAGGTGATATTTACAGAGAATTCGACGAACTTTTTTACAATAACAAAGCTTCTTTGCCGAAACCTTCCACGGGGGCGTTCCTTGCGGGAAAAGAGAGATGGAAACATGTTTCAAACATGCTCACCGCCGTTTCGGAAAGAAAATCGAAAAAGATTTCCGCAATAAAAGAACTGCTTCTTTCTCTCGGCGCTCTTGCCGCGGAGATGTCGGGCAGCGGACCTGCCGTTTTTGGTATATTCGAAAACAGCCGGGATGCCTCGAAAGCCGTATTGAAGCTGAAAAACAGTATGGATCCGCGTTTCTGCGGAGTATACAAAACTATTTTTAATTAAGCTAAAAATAAAATTTCAATATTATCAAGGGGTAATCAATATCATGGAATTCATGGGTCTTAATGAGATACGTGAAAAATATCTCAGTTTTTTTGAGTCCAAAGGACATCTGAGAATGGAATCTTTTCCGCTCGTACCTCAGAACGACAAAAGCATTCTTCTCATCAATGCGGGCATGACGCCCTTAAAACCGTTTTTCACCGGACAGCAGACCCCGCCGAGAAAACGTGTAACGACCTGCCAGAAATGCATAAGAACGCCCGATATAGAGCGCGTAGGAAAGACGTCGCGCCACGGAACGTTTTTTGAAATGCTCGGCAACTTCTCGTTCGGAGACTATTTCAAGCATGAAGCGACGGCTTGGGCATGGGAATTTGTTACACAGGTAATGAAACTGCCCGAAGAAAAGCTTTACGTCACCGTATATCAGGATGACGATGAGGCTTACGATATATGGACAAAAGAAGTAGGCGTTGATCCTTCTCACGTTTCCCGTCTGGGAAAAGAAGACAATTTCTGGGAACACGGCTCCGGTCCCTGCGGACCCTGCAGCGAGATATATTTTGACCGCGGTCCCGAAAAAGGATGCGGCAAGCCGGACTGTAAGGTTGGCTGCGACTGCGACAGATACGTTGAGTTCTGGAATCTCGTCTTCACACAGTTCAACAACGACGGTAACGGCAACTATTCCCTTCTTGAGAAAAAGAACATAGATACCGGTATGGGACTTGAGCGTCTCGCATGCATCATGCAGGGCGTTGACTCGCTTTTTGACGTTGACACGATCAAAAACATCACCGAACGTCTTTCTGAAATGTCGGCTAAAAAATACGGCGAATCTCCCGAAGCGGACGTTTCGCTGAGAGTAGTTACCGACCACATAAGAAGCACAACGTTTATGGTTTGCGACGGCGTTCTGCCATCAAACGAAGGCAGAGGATACGTTCTTCGCAGACTTCTTCGCAGGGCAGCGCGTCACGGAAAGCTTCTCGGCATAAAAGACAGCCATTTCCTCTGTGAGCTTGTAGACGTTGTAATACGTGAAAGCGGCAACGCGTATCCCGATCTTGTAGAAAAAGCAGATTATATAAAGAAAGTAATCGAAAACGAAGAAAACTCGTTTAACCAGACCATCGACAGAGGTCTCGTTCTTCTTTCTGACCTTACCGATAAGCTCACCGCCGAAGGAAAGACCGTTCTTTCCGGAGAAGACGCTTTCAGACTTTACGATACTTTCGGTTTCCCGCTTGATCTAACTCTTGAGATCCTTGAAGAAAAAGGCATGACCGTTGACGAAGACGGTTATAACGCCCTTATGAAAGAACAGAAGGAGAAGGCGAGAGCCGCAAGAGGAAACGACACGGCATGGAAAGGCGACGAAACGCTTGAAGGCGTAGCAAAAACAGTGTTTACCGGTTATGACGCGCTTGAAGGCGACGCCGAAGTTCTTGCTCTTGTGATAAACAGTGAACGCGTATCCGAAGCGTTTACAGGTGCGGAAGTGCAGATAGTTCTTGACAAAACACCGTTCTACGGCGAAAGCGGCGGACAGGTGGGCGACAAAGGATATCTCACAAAAGATGACGCGGTAATAAAGATAAACGATGTTAAGCGCGTCAACGGAATATTCGTTCACTACGGTCACATCGAAGAGGGAGAGCTGACGGTAGGAGACTGTGTTCAGGCTGAGGTAGACAGAGAAAACAGAGAGAGCATCATGAGAAATCACAGCTCAGTTCATCTGCTGCAGTCCGCGCTGAGAGAAGTCCTCGGCACTCACGTGGCCCAGGCAGGTTCATACGTAGATGCAAAACGCGCCCGTTTTGACTTTTCGCATTTCGAAGCGATGACTCCCGAACAGATAAGCAAAGTGGAAAAAACAGTCAACGCTCATATCTTAGAAGCTATTCCGGTTACTAAAACCGAAATGTCCCTTGAAGAAGCGAAAAAGACCGGAGCGATCGCGCTTTTCGGCGAGAAATACGGTGAAAAAGTCCGTGTTGTCAAAATGGGTGATGTTTCCACGGAGCTTTGCGGCGGAACGCACGTTGACAATACCGGAATGATCGGCTGCTTCAAGATCCTTGCCGAACAGGGCATATCTGCGGGCGTAAGAAGGATAGAAGCCATAACAGGCGCAAACGTTCTTGACTATATAGACGAGAAAAACGCTCTGATCGCCAAGACCGCTCAGGTATTCAAATGCAACGTGAACGATATTGCCGCCAAGGCAGAGCAGGCTGCTGCAGAGCTTAAGGCTGCGGAAAAACAGATCGCGGAACTCAACTCAGCTATCGCCCTCGCTTCGCTCGACGAACTTCTTGCAAAAGCTGAAAAAACAGATAAATTCACACTCGTTTCGGGTATCATCGACGCAAAAGCAGATATCCTTCGTGAAATGTGCGACAAGGTAAAGGACAAAGACGAAAACGCCGTTATAATCCTTGCTTCGAAAGACAGTGAAAGCGGCAAAGTAAGCTTTGCATGCGCATGCGGTAAAAACGCCGTTAAAAACGGAGCACACGCAGGCAATATCGTAAAGAAAGCCGCGCTCATCTGCGGAGGAGGAGGCGGCGGAAGACCCGACAGCGCTACCGCAGGCGGTAAAGACGCTTCAAAAACCGAAGAAGCGCTTTGCGAAGCGATTGGTTCGTTAAAATAATATATAATCGGACAAAACAGGCCGAAAGGCCTGTCTGTCCGGACAATGACAGCCCGAAACCGAAAGGAAGGAACTGAAATGAAAAAAGACGACTGCATTTTCTGCAAAATCGCCGCGGGAGAGATCCCCTCTTCAAAGGTTTATGAGGACGACAATGTTGTTGCTTTTAAAGATATCGCGCCCCAGGCGCCCATCCACGTCGTTTTTATACCGAAAGACCATATCCTCTCTTCCGCAGACGATATTACAGAGGAAAACGCCGGGATAATAGCCGATATATTTATAGCAATAAAGAAAACCGCACGTTCTCTCGGACTTGAAAACGGATACAGAATAATAAACAACTGCGGCGAAGACGGCGCACAGTCCGTAAAGCATATACACTTCCACCTTTTAGGCGGAGAAAAACTACCCGAAAGGATCGTCTGAAATGACAGATAATTCCGACATCAATACAGAGATCACCGAATCACAGCTCAGACCGAACGAAAACAAACAGATAGTAAGAAAAGTCGGGGATACCGAATATGAGCGTTATGCGATAAAAACGCGCTTTGTAAATATCGGTGACGATTATATCGAAGTAATAAAGGAATATGCCCTTCCGCATATAAAAGAAGGAGATTTTATTTCCATAAGCGAAAAGATAATCGCACTGTGTCAGAAACGTATCGTATACCGCAAGGATATCCATCCCGGATTCTGGGCGAAGCTGCTTTGCAAATTCGTTCACGTCACACCCGCAGGACCCGGCGCCGGAACACCGCATAAAATGCAGCTCATAATTATGCTCTGCGGTCTGCCGAGAGTTCTTCTGGCAACGTTCTGCTCGGCAGTTACGAAGCTGTTCGGGATCAAAGGCGTTTTTTATAAGGTCTGCGGTCACGAAGTTGACGGCATAGACGGACTTATCGATTATGATATTTCATATAAGGAATACGTCAACTACGGCATACTCAACCCGGAGAATCCGTCAGGCGTATGCAATGAGATATACGAAAAGCTCGGAATCAAATGCATGATAGTGGATGCATGCGATATTTCCGTTAAGCTTCTCGGCAAATGTGACGCTCTCGATATCGCCGTACCCGTTCTTGAAGATATCGTAAGAGACAACCCTGCCGGACAGGACGACCAGTGCACACCGATAATACTTATAAGAAAGAAAAACTGAACACAACACACAACAAATAACGGAGAAAACACATGAACAAAAAAAGTCTGACCCTGCTTTTTTTGACGGCGCTGCTTGTAATTCTCACGGTGGCTTCGTGCTCTCTTTTTGAAAAATCCGTTCCGGTAACATCCGTTTCGTTTTTAACTACCGAACATATGTTTTCCGAAACAGGACAAACCTTTCAGCTTGCCGCGGTAATTAAGCCCGACGATGCAACGAACAGAAAGCTTCTGTGGTCATCATCGGATGAAAAGGTAGCGGCAGTAACTCAATACGGAATTGTAACCGCGGTCAACGACGGCGAAGCGCATATCTATGCGCGCTCGGAAGACGGGACTGCGTTTGCAGACTGCAAAATAACCGTAACGACATACGTTGACGTTACGGGTATTTCTCTTTCCGGCAGCGAACACGAATTCACCTATTTCGGTGAAATATATATGCTGAACTGCGAGGTCCTCCCTGCAAATGCGACAGAACCTGAAGTTTTATGGTCGTCTTCGAACCCTTCCGTAGCGACCGTTGACAGCAACGGAACCGTAATTTCGGTCTCCAACGGTTCTGCAATCATTACCGCAAGGACCGTCAAGGGCGATTTTACGGCTTATTGCGCAGTAAACGTCAACGTTGACGTAAACGTGCCCATGACGGACGTAAACTTTGATATTTCCGAGTATACGTTCACCACTCTTGACGAGAATATCCGCCTCACCCCCGTCTGGGAGCCCGAAAACACAACGGAACGCGGTCTTGAATGGATAACTTCCGACCGTTCCGTAGTTACAATTACCGTTGACGGCGGGACAGGTATAATCACGCCCGTAGGCAACGGTGAAGCGACCGTATACGCCGTAGCCGACAACCACAAAAAGCAGGCGATATGCAAGTTCAAGGTTGATGCGGTCATCCCTCTTGAAAAGATCACCTTGGCTCAATCTTCCGTAGATTTTGACGAAAAGGGCGAAACGTTCACCGTTTCATATTCGCTTTCTCCGAAAAACACCACCGAAAAATCGATCGTATTCGTATCGAGCGACTCAAATGTGGCAACGGTCGACCAAAACGGCAAAATAACGGCAGTAGCAAACGGAACCGCAAAAATAACGGCTGTTTCTTCGAGCGGAATCACCGCCGAATTGCAGGTAAAAGTTGATATTCCGCAAAACGTGCCCGTTTCAGGAGTTTCTTTCGCATCAAACAGCTATACGTTTGCAAAGATAGGAGACTCGCTTACGCTTTCATGGTCTGTCCTTCCTTCTTCTGCGGCGAATAAAAACGTCACGTTCACTTCCTCCGCACCCTCGGTCATCTCTGTTGATAATATCGGCAGGATAACAGCACTTGCGGAAGGCACCGCAGTAATCACGGTAAAAACAGAGGACGGCGGCTTTACGGCAGATTTTTCCGCCACCGTTGAAAAACAGCCCGAGCCTGAACCGAATATTACCGGAGACATCACCATAGGCGCGGCATCGGACGGTCTGAAAGGACTTTGGGTGGCAACTGTTTCAAACATTGATTTTCCGTCTAAAAAGGGGCTTTCCGCAGCAGAGCTGAAGGCGGAGATAGATACCATAGTAAACAATGCATATGACTGGGGTTACAACGCCATATTCCTTCAGGTCCGCCCGAAGAGCGACGCTATCTATTACTCATCGCTTTTCCCCTCTTCAGACTGCGTTGTTGAAAAACAGGGAGATCCGCTCCCGATTGACTGCCTTGAATATTTTATTACAGCAGCTCATTCAAAAGGCATAGAGCTTCACGCATGGGTAAACCCGTACAGGATTACGCAAAGCGGAAACGGAGGTCACAATATCTCAGACCTTGCAGAGTCCAATCCCGCGAGAAATCACCCGGAGTGGGTAGTAAAACACAGCGACGGAGCGGCATACTATAATCCCGGTCTTCCCGAAGTGCGCAAGCTGATAATTGACGGAATTCTTGAAATAGTAAACAACTACAACGTAGACGGCATACATTTTGACGACTATTTCTATCCTTATAACGATGCTTCGAAATTTGCCGACAGCGCAGAGTATGAAAAATACAAAGCCGAAGGACAGTCGCTTGCAGATTGGCGCAGGTCGAACAACGACGCTCTTGTCTCGCAGACAGCAGCCGCGGTAAAGGCGGCAAAGCAGTCCGTCGCATTCGGAATAAGCCCGAGCGGAGTGTGGGCGCTCAAAGCAAACAACAGTCTGGGCACGAATATCAAGAGCTCATCGGAATCGTATTATCAGGTTTATGCAGATACGAGAAAATGGGTAGTAAACGAATGGATAGACTATATCTGTCCTCAGATTTACTGGGAGATCGATCATTCAACAGCTCCGTTCAAACCGATAACAGACTGGTGGAACGATCTTGTATCAAAAACGAAGGTAAAGCTGTATATCGGCATTGCAGCCTATAAGGGAGCATCCGTTGCGGCATACAAGTCACCGTCCGAAATACAGAATCAGCTCAACTATCTTAAGACAAAAGACAGCGTTGCAGGCGTAGTTATGTTTTCATACAAGGACGTTGCGAAAAACGTTGCCGGAATCCGAGACACTTCAAAAACATATTTCAAGAGCGGAACGACCGGCGTGGAAGCGGCAACAGACAAGCTTGTTTTGTCATATTCCTCCCTTTCTGTTGAAAACTCAACCTCAAAAACGTTCATTATAGGTGTTTCCGATCCGAATTATCCGCTTTACATAGACGGAGAAGAAGTGACTACGCGCTCACCCAAGGGATATTTCACGCATATGGTTTCCGTTCCCAAAACAGGCGAAAATCATTATAAAATAGAGCACAAGGGTGAAACCGTAGATTATATCATCAAAAAAAGCGGCGCATATTCAGAGCCGAAAACGATGTCCTCATTCGGATTTGTTTCAGGCTCGTGTGCCCCGAAATACGACAGAGCAGAAAAATCGGGCACTAAGATCAATTTCTCATGCACTGCTACCGCCGGGTCAAAGGTATATGTAATTATCGGTGACTACACCGTAGATCTTTCCACGACCGATAAGGATTCAACTGACGGATCGTTCAGGCGCGCGTGGTATGAAGGCTCGTTCGTACTGCCCGATATACAGGGAAACGCCGTGCTTGGAACGCCCGAATTCGTTATCGAGAAAAACGGTTACGACACTGTCCGCTATCGCGGAAACAATACGATTGAAGTAATAAACAATCCGGAAGATTATGTCGTTGAGTTTACAGGCGATTTCCCTGCGCAGCTGAAACCCGACCTCAAAGTTACCGGAGAAGAATATCTTTACGCAACGATCGGCGCCCTCGATACGGTCGTTTCGAAATATAACGGCAACGTTCTGCTTGGCAGTGGATACTACACGGTCACGGACAACGTAAAGCGTGTGGAAAACATGTCGATCCCGTATTCCGCAACAGGCAGGATCACCGTTACGCAGAGCTCGGACGGAAAATATACAAATATCGTGATTCCGACCGATGCAAAGACCATGAATACCATATGGATGAGCGACACAAAGGCGGATATCACGCTTTATAACCTTTCTGCGCTTCCCGCCGAATTCACACTTCCCGAAAACCCGCTCTTCAGCGGTGTTTCGGTATCGAGAGTTGATTCAACGACTGCCAGAATAACGCTCACATACAAAAAAGAGCTTTATATTTTCGGTTACACGGCTTATTTTGAAAACGGCGCTCTGATAATTGCATTCAAAAATCCGGCTTCGCTTTACGACAGCAATAATTATCCTCTTTACGGTATAAGAATTTCTCTTGACCCCGGTCACAGCCTCAACGGAGGCGCGCTCGGTCCGTGGGGCAGAATAAAATGGACTGAGGCTGACTGGAACTATGAGCTTTCAAGGCTTGTTGAATCAAGGCTTATAAATCTGGGTGCAACAGTTTATCTTACGCATCACAGAGAGCTTGAAAAAGACCTTGATCCGCTTATTCTCGAATACCGCGCATGGAAGCCGGATATTAACGTATCAATTCACTTCAATTACGTCGGTGAAACCGCAAATCCGCTGAATACGAGCGGAACGGTAACATACTATTCCTATTCAAGTTCAAAGCTTCTTTCAAAAGTAATGCTTGACGAATTCACGGAAGCAACGGGACTCAAGAAAAACTCATATAAGATAGGCTACTACAAGGTTTCAATGTTCCCCGACTTCCCGTCTATCCTGTTTGAAACGGCATTTCTCAGCAATATCTACGACTATGAATGGTTTACTGACAGCGATAATATGGAAAAAGCCGCAGATGCCATCGTTCAGGGCATTGTGGAATATTTCAGAAAGCAGAGCTGAGAGGTAAACGCCGGGCAACGGGCAACTGCCGAAAATCACACGAAGGAAAATACCTGATACCCGAAAAAGAGTATAATGAAAAGACTGTATCGAAATACTTTCAGTATTTTAATACAGTCTTTTTTATCGGCATTTTTTACTATCTGGGCATTTTTGTTATCCTGTCTCGTTTGCTGCTTTCTTCGCGTCTCATTTTCTTTCTGTTTTTGATGTAAAGCACGGTAGAGTAGAAGATCACCACGGTAATAACGGTTATTATTGCAGCCCAGATATATTTATTCGAGAAGAATTCATTGATCGCAGTTGAATATGATTCTATCACGTCAAGCGAAATATCGCTCTGTGCGATCAGATCCGCTGAGCCGTAGATCCTTCCTTCATAAGAATATGTTACGCTGCCAAGGACAGTTCCTTTGGCTATCGGCGCTTCGACCTTTTCGGGTATGTTTTTTTCAACAACGATATCGCTGTCAGGCACCGAAGACGGAAGAGACGCGCTTATTGTCGCATTGGAAACAAGCGTTACGGTGTCGCGCTCCTTGCCGAAGACCACGGGTATTTCAACAACAGGCGCATGTTTCTGAATAAGCGTTCTGTATGAATATTCAGTGAGAGAAAAATTGATCATTTCCGTCATATCGGCATAAAGCTCTGCGGCGCTTGTATAGCAAAGAGCAAAACATACGATACGCATCGCTTTATCGACCGCGACAGAGACGAGCGCGTAGCCGGTGGTGTTGTTTCCCGAAATGGCAAGTCCGGACGCCTTTTTGTTGTAATAAGCACTGTTTCTGTCAATGATGGAATTATGGGTATATATGCTTCTTTTGGCATTATTGACGGTTATTTCCAGATATCTGTAATTCGAAAGATCTTCAATATATTCAAGCGTCAGAGCATGCGAGCAGATTTTTATCACGTCGTACGCCGTGGTGGTTTGTTTTGTAGTGGAAGAATACTGTCCGGTTACGTTTGTAAAAGCGGTGCTTTCCGCTCCAAGCTCCCTTGCGCGAAGATTCATTTTAACTATAAAGTCTGAAACGCTGCCCGCCAAAGTAACCGCAACGGCAATACATGCTTCCTGCGAATTTGCCACAAGTATGCACTTCATAAGATCGTAAAGCGAGATCTTGTTTCCCGCAACGAGATTCGCCGAGCTTTTATCGTGAGATACAGACATCATCTCGGATGTAAGCGATATTTCTGTAGAAAGATCAAGACCGCTCTCAACGAGCATGATACAGGTCATTATCCTTGGCAAAAAGGCGCAGAAAAACGGAGTATCCGCGTTTTTTGTAAAGAGCTCCGTCCCCGTGTCCGCATTAACTACTGCAGCAAACGGGGCATTAACGTCAAAGTTTTCTTTTGCGGGTTCCTCTTCGGTTTCATCTGCAAACAGCGCAGCCGGAAACATTACGAAAAGAAACGCAATAATCAGGATTACCGATAAGGATTTTTTCATAATATATCATAAATGAGTTTATAGTTTTCTTATGATATATTATAACATAAGCCCACGCCTTTTGTCAACCGAAAAATTGCCGTTATTCACGGCAATTTCGAATAGTTTTATGGTGGGGTTTTATTTTACAGTCACAGTTGCGATCTCTTCAAGGGTATTTCTGTCAAAAACGCTTATGCGGTTATACTGATAGAAATAGATCACGTCGTCAACGTAGCATACCCGTGAATTACCCGAATAATATGAGTAATGCGCCGACGGATATACGGTTCTGCATATCAGCTTTCCGTTTTCTATGCTTACGCAGACAAATCCGTTGCCGTCGTTTGCGTTTATGTCAAAATAACCCGTGTTCTTTGCGGCAGAATAAACAAACGCTCTGTGGTTTGACCATGCTTCGGTGCTTGCATATTCGCCTCCGATATAGTTTTCAACGTCTTTTTCTGTCGGATTAAAGGGATCGGAGACATCGAAAAGCGATATTTTTATGCCGTCTGTATAGGTTGATGTATATTTATTTCCGTAATAATCGGTCCACTCGTTGTCCTTTGTTTCTTTACCGATACCGAGAAGTAGTCCGTCACCTACAGGATGCAGATAAGTGGAAAATCCGGGAACTTTCAACTCGCCCATCACCTTCGGATCGTCGCCGCTCATATCGATAACGAAAAGCGGATCGACCTGTCTGAACGTAACGAGATATGCCACGTCGCCGGTAAATCTGACGGAATAGATTTTTTCCTTCAAGGCAAGTCCGGTAAGCTCACCCGTTTTTTCGAGTTTTTCATTGTAAACGTATACGTTGTTTTCGGTGCCGTCTTTGCCGTAAACCGTTGTTGCGATGCGGAATTTGCCGTTATATTCATTGTAGGAATAATCGGTAGCGGTATATCCGGGCACTTTAACCGACGCCACGTAAGACAGAGTATCACCTACCGAATATTTTGCAACACACGTGTCGCTGCCGGTATTGCAGAAAAGATAAAGACTTTCGGCAGTCATATAAATATCCGTACCGGAACCGAGAACGGTCACGGTATCCGAGTTTTCTATATTTCGGAAGTCGATCGATGCAACGGTCATCATATTCGGATATACCGTTTCAAATGCGGGACGTGCAACGTTTGTCACCACAACTGTTCTGTATCCGCTTTTTGTATCGTAGATTCCGGGAAGGACAGATGCCGCCGTAACGGGGCCTCCCCAATAATAATTAATGTTTTTATTTGCAACAAGATAGACGCGTCCGTTCGTTTCGCGCGATGCTACAAGGTATCCCTCAACAAAAAAGTGCGATTCCTCTTTCGGCTTTTCACGGTCAGAAATATCTATAACGTAAAGTGCGGAATACGTTTTCGCATTATTATATCCGTAATAATCGTAATAGTAATACTCCTCGGGCGCATATATGTCTTCGCTATCCTCTACTGGTTTGCCGAACGACGTATCGGGAACGAATTCGGGCGTATCGTAAAACGTTACGTTGGCTATAACGATCGCTTTATCTCCCTTTATATACATTTCCGAAACGTTGCCTTCGCCTGCTGCGAAAAGCTTGTAGTATGAAAGGACGTCAGTTTCCTTTCCTTTTGCGGAAACCGTTATCAGTTCGTTATCTCTGATAATATAAATATAGTCGCCGTCCGTTTTCAGACAGTCACCTTCGTCGACGTTTTCATCAACAAGATTTGTTGACGATACGTCTCTGCCCGACTCGGCTTTAACATCCGCTCCGCCGGAATTTGTTGCCGCGGGCATCTCGGCCTCCGGCATTATATCTGCAGTCTCCGTCTCCATGGCATAATCGTCATAGCAGATGATCATATCGTTTGAAAAATGCTCGTTTATATAATCAAGAAGCTCGCTTTCGCTCTCAAAAGTATCAAGATTTCTTTCAACAGCAACAACCGTATGAGCCTGTTCTTCGGCTTTGTCCTCCGCGCCGTCGCTGTCCGTTTTTTTACCGCTGTCGGCTTTATCGTCGGTATTCTGTTTACCGGTCTGTTCATTCGTTGTTTCGGCAGATTCGCTGCCGGGAGTTCCGATTTTATCCGTAAGAATATGCAGACTGCTTACATCGGCGCTGCAGCCCACCGAAAGTATGCCGAAAAGGATCGACACAACAAGAAGAATACAGATATATTTCAGTTTTCCGCTCATTTTTATGCCTCCATAAAATCATATATCCACATGTGTTTGTCTTTTTAGACGACAATTGCGCATAATAGTTCCGTTTTGCGCACTGAAAAGCCGTTTTTTTTATCAGAATCTTAAATTTCACGGGAATTTTATCATTATGCGGTTGAAATTTCTGCTGAAATGTGCTATAATTATACTGATAAAATGTTGCATTTCAACAGGAGACAGTATGCAGTTAAAAAGCCTTGAGCTTACGGGATTCAAGTCGTTTCCCGATAAAACGCTCATCAATTTCAGTTCGGGTATAACGGCGATCGTCGGTCCGAACGGAAGCGGTAAGAGCAATATTGCAGATGCGATACGCTGGGTCATGGGCGAAACGTCGTCGAGAACTCTTCGCGGCGTTAAAATGGAAGACGTAATATTCGACGGCACTCAGTCACGCCGTCCTCTCGGCTTTGCGGAAGTATCGCTTACGCTCGACAACAGCGACGGCGCGCTGCCGGAAGCTTATTCCGAAGTTGTGATTTCAAGAAGATATTACCGTTCGGGTGAAAGCGAATATTTTATAAACAGGCAAAACGTCCGTCTGAAAGACATACATGATCTTTTTCGCGACACAGGTCTGGGAAGAACAGGCTATTCAATAATCGGTCAGGGCTCGGTAACGGAAATAATTTCTGCAAAAAGCACTGACAGAAGGACCGTTTTCGAAGAAGCGGCGGGCATAGCGAAATACAGATTCAAGAAAGAGGAAAGCGAGCGAAAGCTTGCCGCAACGCAGGATAATATCGTGCGTCTTTCGGATATTATCGCCGAACTTTCCGACAGACTCGGACCCCTTGAACAGCAGGCAAAAAAAGCAAGAAAATATATCGAGCTTTTTGACGAAAAGAAAAAGCTCGAAATATCGCTTTGGCTTTCCGATCTTGCCCGTTTCACACAGGAGCTTGCGGAAATAGAAAAAACGGAAGCCGCGCTCAATGAATCGACCGAAAAAAACGACGCAGAGATTCTCAGATGCGAAAATAAGATGGAGCAGCTTGCCGACGATATCGCAATGCTCACCGCAAAAATAGAACAGATGCGAACCGAAAGCAAACAGTTCGACGAGCTTGTTCAGCAAAAAAATTCCGAGATCCTTCTTATAAACAACGATATAGAGCACTCTCAGAAAGATATTGAAAGAATCAATGCAGAAATCCTGAACGCGGGTCGTTCGGACGAAGAAATAATAAAAGAGGTAGAGGATCAGTCAGCCAAGGCAGAAGAGCTGAAAAAAGAGACGGAGAAAATCGACGAAGAGATCTCGGATATATGCGAGGAAAGAGAAACAAGGCTTGGTGACGACAAAAACTATGCCGAAAATTCCGGCAGGCTCAACGGTGAATACGCCGCTTTATCTTCTGAGATAACGTCTCTTCGCGTAAGCGAAGCGAGAGCCTCCGAAAAAGCGCAATCTCTGAGCGACTCTAACGAAAGTCTGCAAAAAGAGCTTGACGATGCCAAAGAGCGTCTTGAGTCCCTTAAAAAAGGTAAAGAATCAGGCAGACAGAGGCTTGAAGAGCTTGAAAAAACGCTTGAAGACAATAAGAATATCTTCAACGGATATTCCATGAAGGTCGCAGGGGCCAAGAAGAAGCTTGAGACGGTAAACAGCGAATATAATACTCTTAAATTCGGCGTTTCGGAAAAGAAAAGCAGAAAAGCCATGTTTGAAGACATGGAAAAGCATTACGAGGGCTTTTCGGGAAGCGTAAAAAGCGTTATGAACGAGGCGTCACGCGGCGTTCTTTCAGGCGTACACGGAACGGTCGCTTCGGTAATAAAGGTTGATCCGGAATACGCAACGGCGACCGAAATCGCTCTCGGCGCGGCGATACAGAATATCATAACCGAAAATGAGCGCTCCGCAAAAGACTGCATTTACTATCTTAAATCAAAGAACCTCGGCAGAGCAACGTTTCTGCCGCTTTCCACGATAACTGGAAGAAAGCTCGACCCTTCAAGTCTTCGCGGCGCGCGGGGATACAGAGGGATCGCCTCGGATCTGATAGAATACGGAGAAAAATACAAAGGTATTATAGAGCAGCTGCTTGGCAGAACGGTTATAGTTGAAACGATCGACGACGCCACGGATATCGCCAGAGCAAACAAATACTCATTCAAGGTAGTAACGCTTGACGGACAGGTAGTGAACCCGGGCGGTTCGCTCACCGGCGGTTCCGTCGGTAAAAACACGGGCATTTTAAGCAGAACAAACGAGATAAAAAAGCTTGAAACAGAGATAGCAGGGCTTGAAGAGCAGCTGAAGGAAAAAGAGCAGAAGCTCAAAGCCATAACTTCCGACCTTGCTTCGGCACAGGCTGCCCTTGACGGACTGGTTGCGGAAAATCAGGCTGTAAGTGACGAGCATATAAGGATAAAAGCAGAGGTCGAGCATTCCGAGCAGTATATTTTCAATATTTCCGAACAGATAAGAACGTTTGAAAACAGCATATCCGGAAATACCGCCGAAAAAGAAAGTACCATTGCCGAACTTGAAGAGATAAAGGCAGAGCTTGAAACAAAGCTTTTGCTTATCGACGAAAAGCAAAAAGAGATATCCGACCTTGATGAAAAGCATGAAGCCCTTGCAAAGATTCAGGAAGAGATCTCTTCGCGTCTTCATGAAAAAGACATGCAAAAGCTTGAAAAGATGAAGGATATCGAAAATATCGCAGATATCATAAAACGTCTTGAAGAGCGCAGAAAAGAAGGCGAGGCTCTTGCCGCCAAGCTGAAAAACGACATCGACTCGATTCTTTCGGATATCGAAAAATTCAGAAAAACAGCTCTTGAAAAAACGGAAGACCTTGCCCGTGTGCGTTTTGAAGCGGAAGAAAAGGCAGCCGCCATAGCCGCCGAAAACGAAAAGAGAACGGCTGTTGAGGCAGAAAAGAACTCGCTGTTTGAAGAAGAAAAGAAATACTTTGCAAACAAGGATCGTCTGGGCAGAGAGGCTGAAAGAATAACGATCAAAAAGACGTCTCTCAAAACCGAGATAGACTCTGTTTCATCTAAAATCTGGGATGAATATGAGATGACCATGACAGATGCCGAACAGTTTGCAAAAGACAATGTTCCCGATGATATCGACTCGGCACGCAAACGTGTTTCGGAGCTTAAAGGACAGATAAAGGCTCTTGGCAGCGTGAACGTTGAAGCGATAGAAGAGTTTGCGCAGGTCAAACAGCGCCACGACTCTCTCGAACAGCAGACAAACGATCTGATTTCATCAAAAGAATCGCTTGAAAAAATAATAGAGCAGCTTGTAAAAGAGATGACGGTTATTTTTGAGACCGAATTCAAAAAGATTAACGAAGCGTTTGTTCAGGTATTCAGAGAGCTTTTCGGCGGCGGAACAGCAAAGCTGACACTTACGGAACCGGACGATCCGCTCGGTTCGGGCGTTGATATTTACGTTGCGCCTCCCGGAAAGGTAATAAAGCACCTGTCATCGCTTTCGGGCGGCGAGCAGTCTCTTACCGCGATCGCGCTTTATTTTGCGCTTATGAAAGTGCGTCCGTCCCCGTTCTGTCTTCTTGACGAGATCGAGTCGGCGCTTGACGACGTTAACGTAACAAGATATGCGCAGTATCTTCGCGGGTTTGCGGATACAACGCAGTTCCTTCTTATCACTCACAGACGTGGCTCGATGGAGGCTGCAGACAGACTTTACGGCGTAACGATGCGCGAAAAGGGTATCTCAAAGATACTTACCATAGATATAACCGAAGCCGCAGAAAACGATGAATAGCGGCCGAAGGAGGAAATAATGGGATTTTTTGAAAAAATCAAGGCCGGTCTTACAAAAACCAGAGAAAGCATTCAAAACGGTCTTAACGGCATATTTGCCACATTCAGAAAAGTGGATGAAGAGTTTCTTGACGAGCTTCTCGAACTTCTTCTGCTTTCGGACGTTGGATATGAGACTGCCGAAGGAATAATAGAAGAGCTCAAAAAACGGGCAAAACTTGAGAAGATAGAAGACTCGCAGAAGCTGAAAACGGTTCTCAGGGATATAATCGCGGAAAAGATGACCGGAGACAACGAGCTTCACATAAGCACAAAGCCTTCGGTAATAGTTGTTGTTGGCGTAAACGGCGTAGGAAAAACGACAACGATAGGCAAACTTGCAAATCTTCTGAAGCACCAGGGAAAGAAAGTTATAATCGCCGCGGCAGATACGTTCAGAGCGGCAGCCATAGAGCAGATAGAGATCTGGGCGGAAAGAGCGGATATAGATATCGTAAAGCATAAAGACGGTTCCGACCCCGCTTCGGTAGTATACGACGCTATCCAGGCCGCAAAGGCAAGAGAGGCTGACGTGGTAATCTGCGACACGGCAGGAAGGCTTCACAACAAAAAGGGACTTATGGATGAGCTTTCAAAAATAACGAGAGTCGTTTCAAAAGATCTTCCCGATGCAGATAAAGAAATACTTCTTGTTCTTGACGCAACAACGGGGCAAAACGCCATCGTTCAGGCAAAAGATTTCAAAGAAGCAACGTCTGTTACCGGCGTTGTATTAACAAAACTTGACGGCACCGCAAAAGGCGGCGTTACGATAGCGGTAAGAGATATTGCGCAGGTGCCCATAAAGCTTATAGGAGTCGGAGAAAAAATAGACGATTTGCAGCCGTTTGTTCCGGTTTCGTTCGCAAACGCACTGCTTGATATGGAGGAAAACTGATTTTGGCGAAGAAAACATATGACGACAACAGTATAAAATCTCTGAAAGGTGCCGACAGGGTCCGTCTGCGCCCTTCCGTTATATTCGGTTCTGACGGACTTGAAGGCTGCGAGCATGCTTTTTTCGAGATCCTTTCAAATTCCATAGACGAATTCAAGGAAGGATACGGCAAAAAGATCATCGTCACCGTTTTCAACGAAGGCAGCATTGAAGTCAAAGACTTCGGCAGAGGGGTTCCGGTTGACTGGAACGAGAAGGAAAAGGCATATAACTGGGAACTTCTTTTCTGTGAAATGTATGCAGGCGGAAAATACGACAACGATACGTCGGGCAGCTACGAATATTCTCTCGGTCTTAACGGACTCGGTCTTTGCGCAACGCAGTATGCATCAGAGTATATGGAGGCTGAGATATACAACGGAGAGTATTCTTATAATCTGCAGTTCAAAAAAGGCAAACCGGTAAAAAAGAATAAAGAAGAGCAGCTTGGCAAAGCGGAAAGCAATCACGCCTCGGGTTCAAGAATAAAATGGCGTCCGGACAGAGACGTTTTCACGGATATCAACATTCCGCGCGAATACTTTTCCGAAACGGTGAAAAAGCAGGCCGTATGCAATGCGGGACTCACTATAATTCTCAGATTTCAGAATGAAAAAGGCTCTTTTGAAGAAGAAACTTATCTTTACGAAAACGGCATAGAGGGATATCTTGAAGAGTGCGTCGGCGTTGACGCTATGACGTCCATCCGGAATTTTGCCGCCGACCGCAAGGGCAGAGACCGTGAAGACAAGCCGGAATACAAAGTCAGGCTGAACGTTGTTTTCTGCTTTACCAACACAAAACAGATGCTTGAATATTATCACAATTCAAGTTTTCTTGAATACGGCGGTTCTCCGGATAAGGCAGTAAAAAGCGCATTTGTTCACGCGATAGACGCATATCTGAAGCAAAACAACAAATATCTTAAAAATGAGTCAAAGATCACGTTCGTGGATATTTCCGACTGTCTTGCTCTGATCTCAAACTCGCAGTCAACGATCACTTCTTATGAAAACCAGACGAAAAAGGCGATAAACAACAAGTTTATTCAGGAGTGCATGACGGAATTTCTCAAGCACTCGCTCGAAGTATATTTTATTGAAAACAAACAGGAAGCAGATAAGATCGCCGATCAGGTGCTCATCAACAAGCGAAGCAGAGAAAACGCCGAAAAAAACAGGCTTTCCATCAAAAAGAAGCTTACGAGCGAGATGGACATAGCCAACAGAGTAGAAAAATTTGTTGACTGCCGTTCGAAAAACCCCGCAGAAAGAGAGCTTTACATCGTTGAGGGCGACTCTGCTCTCGGTTCGGTAAAACTTGCAAGAATGGCTGAATTTCAGGCTATCATGCCTGTCAGAGGCAAAATTCTGAACTGTCTGAAAGCCGATTATGCAAAAATCCTGAAAAGCGAGATCATCACAGATCTGATAAAGGTGCTCGGATGCGGCATAGAGATTTCAGCTCACGGAAAGCCGCTTGCGGAATTCAATCCGGACGGGCTGCGTTTTCACAAAATAATAATCTGTACCGATGCCGACGAAGACGGATATCAGATAAGAACGCTTATTCTTGCAATGCTCTACAGGCTTACCCCCTCTCTTATTGCCGAAGGCAAGGTGTATATCGCGGAATCTCCTCTTTATGAGATAACGGCAAAAGATAAGACGATGTTTGCGTATACAGACAGAGAGAAAAACGATATCGTTTCGAAAATCAACGGCAAATATTCTGTCCAGAGATCAAAGGGTCTTGGCGAAAATGATCCTGAAATGATGAAGCTCACGACTATGGACCCCGCGACAAGAAAGCTTATAAAAGTAATGCCCGAAGACGAAGGACCTACATACATCATGTTCAACACCCTTCTTGGCAACGACCTTGAGGCAAGAAAACTTTTTATCGAAGAAAACGGTCCGAAGTATCTTGAGCTTGCAGACCTTTCATAACAGAACACATGAAAAAATATATACTTTTTGACCTTGACGGAACGCTCACCGAACCGCAGCAGGGAATCGTAAACTCGGTAAAATACTCTCTGGAAAAACTCGGGATCAAAGATTACAACGAATCAATTCTTCCGTCGTTTATCGGTGCGCCGCTTTCTCAGGCGTATAAGGAATATTTCGGGTTATCGGAAGAAAAAGCCACTGAGGCGATACGTCTTTTCAGGGAATACTTCAACCCGAAAGGCATTTTTGAAAATCACGTTTATCCGGGCGTTGAGGATCTTCTTTCACGCCTTTATTCTGACGGGTACACTCTTGCGGTGGCAACGCTCAAGCCGCTTCCGGCTACGCTGCGAGTGCTTGAACATTTCGGTTTGAAAAAATACTTTACCGAAGTATGCGGAAGCGACCTGAAAAGAACGGATGAAGTAAAAGCGGATATTATAGGCAACGCCGTTTCTGCTCTCGGAATAAAGGACAAAAATCTCGCCGTGATGGTAGGAGACAGAAAGCACGATCTTATCGGCGCAAAAGAAAACGGGATCGACTGTATCTGTGTTCTTTACGGACACGGCAGCAAAGAAGAGCTTGAAAACGCCGGCGCAGTCCTTTTTGCAGAAACTGCTCAAGACGTTTACGGAATTATCGAAAGCTTATAAATGTTATTATTTATTTAGGAGAAGACATGCAGAATCAGACAGAACAGCCCATAACACGGACACTTGAAGAAAACTATATGCCCTATACGATGAGCGTCATCGTATCGCGCGCGATTCCGGAAATAGACGGTTTCAAGCCGTCACACAGAAAGCTACTTTATACAATGTATAAAATGGGGCTTCTGAACGGAGTAAAAACGAAGAGTGCGAACATCGTCGGTCAAACCATGCGTCTGAACCCGCACGGTGATATGGCGATATACGAAACAATGGTGCGTCTTACAAGAGGACATGATGCTCTGATACTTCCGCTCGTTGAGTCAAAAGGAAATTTCGGCAAGCATTATTCAAGAGATATGGCGTTTGCCGCCCCGAGATATACCGAGGCAAAGCTTGACCCTGTATGTGCGGAAATTTTTGCCGATATAGATAAAGACGTTGTAGATTTTGTTGATAATTATGACGGCACAATGAAAGAGCCCACGCTTCTGCCTACAACGTTCCCGAATATACTTGTCAACCCGAATCAGGGTATTGCGGTAGGTATGGCGAGCACGATATGTTCGTTTAATCTCAACGAGATATGCCAGACAACGATAGAGCTGATAAAAAATCCCGATCACAATATAATGCTTACCCTTACAGCGCCTGATTTCACAACGGGAGGATATCTTATCTACGACCGTGAGCAGCTCAGACAGATATATGAGACAGGCGTAGGATCATTCAAAGTCAGGGCTAAATACTCATACGATAAAAAGGCGAACTGCATAGAAATAACCGAAATACCGTTTTCAACAACTGTTGAGGCAATAATAGATAAAGTTGTTGATCTTGTAAAGACCGGCAAAATAAAAGAAGCGTCGTATATCCGTGACGAGACCGATATAAACGGTATGAAAATAGCAATAGATCTCAAACGCGGAGCAGACCCGGACAAGCTTATGCAGCGTCTCTTCAAAATGACACCTCTTGAAGATTCTTTTGCAGCGAATTTCAATATCCTGATCGGCGGAAGACCGAAAACGATGGGTATAAAAGAAATACTCAGCGAATGGATAGCTTTCAGAACCGAATGCATCAAACGCGGCCTGTTTTATGATATTCAGAAAACCAATGACAGGCTTCACCTTCTGCTCGGTCTTCAGAAAATTCTTCTTGACATTGACAAGGCGATAAAGATCGTCCGTGAAACGGAGGAAGAAGACGAGGTAGTTCCCAACCTCATGATCGGGTTCGGCATAGATGAGATACAGGCAGAATTCGTTGCCGAGATAAAGCTGAGAAATCTCAACAGAGAATATATCTTAAACAAGACTGCCGAAATCGAAAAGCTGAAAAAAGCTGCGGAGGATATGCAGAACACGCTCAATTCCCCCGCAAAGCTGAAAAAAGTTATCATAGACCAGCTTACTCAGATAATGAAAAAATACGGCAAGCCCCGCAAGACAGCTCTTTTATACGAAGACGAGATCGAAGAGCCTGAAGAAGAGGAAACTGCGGAAGATTATCCCGTAACCGTTTTCATGACTGCCGCGGGATACTTCAAAAAAATAACCGCGCAGTCGCTGAGGATGTCCGGAGATCACAAGCTTAAGGAAGGCGACGAGATACGCTTCACCTTTGAGGCAACAAATCTATCAAATCTTTTGATTTTTACCGACAAGTATCAGGTCTATAAAGCACGCGTATGCGACTTTGACGACTCAAGAACGTCCGTTCTGGGAGATTTTCTGCCGCAGAAACTCGGAATGGACAGCGGTGAAACGCCTGTTTTCATCACAGCCACAACTGATTACAAAGGATATATCCTTGCATTTTTCGAAAACGGAAAGTGCGCGAAAATAGAAATGGCATCGTATGAAACAAAAACAAACCGTAAAAAGCTCATAAACGCATATTCCGACGCGTCGCCCCTTGTTGCATTTTTCGCCGTTACGGAAGAAAAACTTTTCGTCTTAACATCCTCCAACGGCAGATGCCTCATTGTAGACAGCGGCGCAATAAGCGCAAAATCAACAAAAAACACTGCCGGCGTGAACGTTATGACGCTCAAAGCAAAAAGCATTCTTTCCGACGTAGTGTTATATGAAGAGGGAATGTTTGAAAAGCCGAATAAATACAGAACCAAGAATATTCCTGCGGCAGGTTCCTTCCTTAAAGAGGATGAATCGCCGTCGCAAACAAAGCTTATATAATACCGTTTTGCATAAAAAAGGGGCGCTCCTTTCGGAGCGTCCCTTTTTGGAGAAAGTTATGAAAGTATGGGTGTTGTCTTACAAAAATCAAGCATTGCCTGCGCGATCAGCTTCTGCCCTTCCTTATTAGGATGTATCCCGTCGCTGCACAGAAGATCGCCGTAATTATGCTTATCGAGAAAATACGAACGGACATCAATAAAGAAAGAATTGGTCTTGTAGGCTATTTTTGATATAGCGCCTGAATACAGCTCCTGAAAACGGTATATCATATTAACGTCTCCGAGCCACTTCAGAATATTCGGTGCCGAAAGCCCGTCCCTGGTTATCCATGCAAGGTATCTTGTCGGTTCAATAGGCGGCAACGACATAATAATCGGCGTTATCCCGGCTTTTTTTATATCGGATATAAGGTTCTGATAGAGATTTTCAAACAGCCTGAGAGGAGTCACGGGATCATGTATCTCATCAGGGAACTCGGATACGCTTTTCCATTCAAAATTGCAGTCGTTTCCGCCGTATTCTATCAGAACAAGTCCGTTGTCCCCTACTCTTCCGTTTTCAATAGCGGAAGAAACCAGCTTTGCGCCTTTTACTACCGTACAACCGAAAACAGATCTGTTGTTTATGTTTATATTTATGTTTTTGGCTACCTCGTCAACCGGAGCATTCGCAGAAAGAACATACTTTCTTGAATCGTCGTCAAGCAATACACCTTTCATTATCGAATCACCGAAAATATTCAGGACATGACGTGCGGTCATAGTTTCTCCCCCTCCCTCATCTAGTTTACAAAACTATTATATCACGTTACACAAAATATGTCAAGCGTTGCGGATAACAAGTTTTTGAAATATTTTCAAACTATCTTCCATTTTAGAAAAAAATGTGCTATAATATGGTATATCGTTTGAGTATTATACAAAATCAGTTCGGAGATGAAGAAAATGGACGATAATGAACGCAAACAAAACAATCTTGACACTCAGATAACCGACTGGTGCAGCCAGATGCTCGAATACCGTATTCCGCGGTGGAACGAATTGCCTGAAATAGAGCTTTACATGGATCAGGTAATTGCGCTTATGGAAAAATATCTCGGCGTTTTTTATGACGAAGGGAACAAGACGATAACGCCGTCAATGATAAACAATTACGTCAAGCTCGGTCTTATCCCTGCGCCGGTTAAAAAGAAATACTCGAAGATACATCTTGCATATATCCTTATAATATGCATTCTCAAACAGGTAATACCCATAAACGCAATAACGCGAATGATCGATCATCAGATGAGCAAACACACGATCGAAGAGGCATACGACCGTTTTTGCGAAGAACAGGAAAAGGCGTTTCTCGGCACCGTTAAAAAGGCAATGGAGGTCAGCGATTCCTCCAACGAGATCATGATCGAAGACTTTATTCTTCTTTCAACCATAGCCGCCAACTCGGAAAAAGCTGTTTCGGGTAAACTGACTGCGATAATTGACAGAATCAATAATGCCGGAAAAGAAGAAAAAGATAAAGATAAAGAAAAAACAAAGGAAAAAGAAAGTAAATAGCATCCTCCCTTCCGAGATATTTCCCGGAAGGGATTTTTGCATAAAAAAAGAAGGTCCTTTAAAGGACACTTCATTTTTATAAATATATTCTGATCTGAGGCGCTTTATCCGTTAGCGTAACCTGCTACAAGAATTATGAACCACAAAAGTGTCAACAGAATGGCTTTTGCAGCTTTTGAAAGTTTTTTGCTTTTCACTATGATAATTGTCAGAGGGATCGGAAAGAAAAAAAACCACCCTATAATCCACCAAACAAGATTACTGTTTTTTTTCTTTGTTGGCGGGACATACGTCTTTTCGTCTTCCGGAACGTCACTATCGCAACCGACGAAAGAGCGCCCGTATACGTATCCGCCATTGTCATCGTCTTCGTATTCATATTCGTCTTCGTCTGACCTTTTTCCATTATAGCCGCAGTTAGGACAGGCGTTTGTATAATATTCGGTTCCGCACTCGGGACATGTCTTCCCCTTGCTGCCCGCTTTTACGCCGCAGTGAGGGCAGTAGTTTCCGCTGTCAAATACAGTTCCGCAATTGTTGCACTTATGTTTAAACTCATTTGCTCCGCAGGATTCGCAGAAAGACTCGCTGTCTTTACACTCATGGCCACAATAGCTGCAAATTTTCATTATCTACACCCCTTTTTGATATTATAGCTGATTTGCGGCAGTATGTCAACCACAAATTCAAAAATAAAGAGGCTATATCGGAAAAGATACCCGATATAGCCGATTTGTTTTATAGACAGACAGAAATGCAAATGTTTTGTTATTCCTTCTGACCTTCGATGATCTGAAGAATATTGACCTTGCCGTAAACGGACTCCCAGTCTGCGATAAAATCGTCTATTGCATACTGTGTGAGGGGATGATATGTAAGCGTCTGGAAAAGATCGGTGCTGATAGTGACCGCCTGCGCGCCGACCATGGCGATTTTATGTATCTGTTCAACTGTTTTGAAGCTTGCGGCAAGAACCTTTGTTTTGATGTCGTGGACCTTGAACATATCAACGATCTCACCTACTACGTGTACGCCGTCTGATACGATGTTGTCAAGGCGGTTTACGTAAGGCGCAACAAAATCAGCTCCCGCAATTGCGGAAAGCATTGCCTGCTGCTGGGTAAAGATAGCCGTTTCGGTTACTTTTATGCCCATTTTCTTGAGAGCCATGGTTGCTTTGAGTCCTTCGGGATTTACGGGTATTTTGATATAGAAATCGCCTCCTACTATCCCCTGAAGGGCAACCGCCTCTTTGATTATTCCTTCAGCGTCGTGTGACGTTGCCTGTATGTGGAGCATTCTGTCAGGTCCGATGATCTCGCGTATGCTTTTTATAAGAGAGATAAAATCGGTTTTCTCTCTTGAAATGATCGTCGGATTTGTCGTTACTCCGGCAACTGGATAAAACTCAACGCATTCTCTTATCTTATCGAGATTTGCGCTGTCAATAATGTACATCATGGGGAAACTACACCTTTTTCAATTAAATATTTCAATCTTCGAGTCGAAGAGATTTCAGAAGCTTTATTTCATTCGCGTAACCGTCAAGCTCGTTAGGAGTTTCGAGGAAAAACGGGAGTCCGCGAAGCCTTTTGTTATTTATGATTTTTTCAAACGTTTCTTTTCCGAGCGTGCCCTCGCCGATTTTCTGATGCCTGTCTTTATGAGCCCCCACAGGATTCATGCTGTCGTTAAGATGAACGGCGTAAAGCCTTTCAAGACCGATTATCCTGTCAAATTCATCAAGAACTCCGTCAAGGTCTGCAGAGATATCGTATCCCGCATCGCTGACATGGCACGTATCGAGACATACCCCGAGCTTGTCGCAAAGATCCGTTTTTTCAATTATCAAAGCGATCTCCTCAAACCTTGACCCTACTTCGGAGCCTTTGCCCGCCATGGTTTCGAGCAAAACGGGAGTATTGATATCCGCGGTAAGGACGGTGTTGAGAACGTCTGCAATTTCATTTATGCCCGTTTCAATGCCCTGTCCCGTATGACTGCCCGGATGGAAATTATACATTGCGCCGGGTATGTATGAAAGACGGGAAAGATCGTCCGCCATCATCTCTTTTGCAAGATCGCGCAGACCGGGATCTGACGAGCAGGCATTCATGGTATAAGGAGCGTGACAGAGAATTTTTTCTATTCCGTTTTCTGCCGAAAAAGCATTAAAACGGTCTATATCATCTCTGTCAAGGGGACGCGCTTTACTGCCTCTCGGATTTCTTGAAAAATACTGAAACGTATTACCGCCAATTGCAAGAGACGTTTTTGCCATAGAGAGAAATCCTTCCGAAGCGGAAAGATGGCAGCCTATCGTAAACATTTTTCCTCCTGTGTCAATTCAGCGCCGACAGCGCCGCAATAAGTGTTTCGGTTATGTTTTCAAGAGACATCGACGGTCTTTCGGGTTTTGAGACCGTTTGTGCGGGGATAAACGGAACGTGCGCAAATCCCGCTTTTATATTCAGTCTGTTATCTGAAATATGCTTAAGAATACCGTAAAAAACATGGTTGCAAACGAACCTTCCCGCGTTTTGCGAGATATATGCCGGAAGCCCCTTTGCATTTACCGCGTCTACCATATCCCGAAGCGGAAGCGTGGAAAAAAGCTTTTCCGGTCCGTTTTCACAGTTGACGGAATGAAGGATCTTTCCGGAATTATCGGGTGTGTCGCTGTCTGAGATATTAACTGCGGTATTTTCAAAACTGACGCACGCTCTCCCGCCCGCCTGACCGACAGACAGGACTACATCAGGAGATATAATGGTGATGGCCTTTACAGCTTTCTCGACGGATGAAAAATATTCAACGGGAAGAAGGAGCGGCGTTATAACGGCAAAATCCGCTTTTCTTGCGACTTCTTCAACCGAAAGCCACGACGGATTTACCTCTTCGCCGCCGAACGGTTCAAAACCTGTAAGCAGGATCTTCATAACACCACCCCTGAATGATTACTGCTCTTTTATAAGCTCTGCCCTGAGCTTGACCGCATATGCAAGAGTTCCGACAGGCATTGATATCATTCTGCTTTTCACGGTCAGCTCCTCGCCGTTTTTGCCGTAAAAGGTAACAGAATTATTTCTGACGTCCGTTTTTTCGGTATCAATATCGCTTACGGCAATCTCTCCCTTTCGCATGACCCACAGTTTTTCGTTTGTCAACACTACGGAAGGGCTCGAAAAGATATTGCGAAAGCAGTGAAGAGCGGAAAAAAGGCTCATCGCAAAAAGCATCCATGACAATATGAAAAGAACGATATTGATTATTTTTTCTGCAAGAGTTTCAGTAGGAAAGGAGGGCGTATAAATAAGAAGAATAAGCGCGGGAACCGAAAGCAGCAGAAAGCCCGCAGCCCAGAAGGCATTTCTGAGTTTGGGACGGTAAACATTAAGCGTTTCGTTGTTCATATACGGTTATCCTTTCTGTCAGAATTTCGCTGAAAACCTTTATCGGGCATGAAATATCGTGTGAAAACACCGTAAAAACGCCCGTTGATGCCTTGATCTCGAGCATTCCGAGGAAATTATCGTGAAGATCTACGCTTTCTATATCGGAAAAAAGAATTTCCCACTTGCCGTAAAGCAGCACTTTTTCATTCGTGATAACATATACGGGGCTTTTTATGATCATCAGCAGTGAAACAACAAAAAGCAGGACGCACAATGCGATGCGCACGACCGCTTCTGTCAGGCTGATATAGCTGCCGTTGATCAGAGATATCAAAGAAAACACGGCGATCAGAACTGAAAGAACGGCAACCGTCAGAAGAGGGACTGTTTTTACGGCAGACTGTCTGAAAACGAAATTGCCGTTTTTATCCGGCTTAGGGGCTTTCATTTTGCGATCAGCCCGACTTTTTTGTAAACCTTGGTAAGCGTTTTGTTCGCGATATATCTCGCCCTGTCTGCTCCTTGTCTGTAAATCGCTTCGAGCTGAGCCCTGTCGGAAGTATAGACTTTATATTTATCCTGTATTCCCGCAAGCATATCCGAAACGGCCTCGCCGACGGCAAGCTTGAAATCGCCGTAGCCTTTGCCGTCAAATTCCTTCTCGATATCCTCAAAAGATTTTCCGGTAACAGCCGAATAGATGGACATGAGATTGTTTATTCCGTCTTTTCCGGGAGCATAGCGGACACACGCTTCGCTGTCTGTTACGGCTTTGCGGAATTTGCGGATGACAACGTCCCGGGGATCAAGCAGATTTACCGTTCCGTTATCGTCGTCATCGCTCTTTGACATTTTGGCAGAAGGATTTGTAAGAGATTTTACTCTCGCGCCTACTTTCGGAGTATACGCTTCGGGAAGGGTGAATACTTCACCGTAAACGCCGTTGAATCTGTTTGCGATATCCCTGCATATCTCAACGTGCTGAGTCTGATCCTCGCCTACCGGAACAAGGTTTGCCTGATAAAGAAGGATATCGGCAGCCATAAGCACGGGATAGGTGAAAAGACCTGCATTTATATTTTCCGCGTTTTTTGCGGATTTATCTTTGAACTGAGTCATTCTTGAAAGTTCGCCGAACATCGTATAGCAGTCAAGCACCCATGCAAGCTCGGCATGCTGAGTAACGTGGCTCTGGAAAAAGATGGTGTTCTTTTCGGGATCGAGCCCGCATGCAAGATAGAGCGCAAAGAGCTCAATAGAATTCTTTCTCAGAACGGAGGGATCTATGCGTATGGTAAGAGAGTGAAGGTCGGCAATACAGTAAAGGCAGTTATAGTCATCCTGCATTTTTATCCAGTTTTTTACGGCTCCAAGATAACCGCCTATGTTAAGATTTCCGGTCGGCTTGATACCGCTGAGAATCGTTTTTTTAACGTTTTCCATTAAGATAATCTCCTATCGTTTTAACAGCGCGTTCGATATTTTCGCAAGTAGGCATCGAGTAGTTGAGACGGACGTATTCCGTTTTTGCATTTTCGTCTGTCTGGAATGCGGTTCCGGGAACGACAGCAACTTTTCTTTCCACGAGCTTTTTGCTCAGCTCTCCCGCGTCTTCTCCGAAAAAGCGTGCATAGATGAAGATACCGCCCTCGGGAGACGAGCGCCAGAAGCGGTCCGCCGGGATATATTTATCGAGCGCAGACGTGATGCAGCTGCATTTTGTTTTGTATATCGCCTTGATCCTGTTTATATGTTCGTCTATATCATATCTGTCAAGAAACTGTGAAATAAGCATCTGCCAGAAGATATTGGTATGAACATCCGTTACCTGTTTTGCAACGACGAGTTTTTTGGCTATCTCCTCGGGAGCGGAAACGAAACCTATACGTATACCGGGGGAAAGAACCTTTGAAAAAGAGCCGCAATAAACGACCGTTCCTTTGTCGTCAAGCGCTTTTATGGGCAGGATATCATCGCCTGCAAATCTGAGCTCTCCGTACGGGTTATCTTCGAGGACCGTAACGCCGTATTTTACCGCAAGTTCATAAACCTTTTTTCTCTTTTCCGCAGACATCGTTACGCCCATCGGGTTCTGGAACGTGGGAATCAGATAAATGAGTTTCGCGCGTTTCTCTTCTTTCAGCGCCTTTTCAAGCTCCTGAGTGTCTATACCGTCATCCTGCATCGGTACGCCTCTGAGCTTTGTGCCGTATGTGCGAAAACAGTTCAGCGCGCCGATAAAAGACGGTTCTTCGCAGATTACGGTGTCACCGGGATTGCAGAGGACCTTTGTTGTGAGGTCTATGCCCTGCTGGCCTCCGGTAACAACGAGCACGGTGTTGCCGGCTCTTTTAATACCGAATCTGCTTTCCAGTCTTGCCGCGAGCTGTTCGCGCAGAGGCGCGTATCCTTCCGTGATGCCGTATTGCAAAGCCGCGGTCGGATTTTTTGTCAGAAGTTCATTGGCTATCACAGCCATTTTGTCCGCGGGAAAGGTTGAGGGATCAGGGTTTCCGCCTGCAAGGGAGATGATCGAAGGGTCGCCGAGGACCTTGAATATCTCTCTTATTGCAGAAGGTTTGACGCCTGAAATATTATCTGAAAAAATCATTTTATTTCAATCCTTACGGGTATTATTATAATTTTATATAATATCACAAATTATATGTTTTGTCAAGATATATCCCCTCTTGCAAAATGAGATAAAATGTGGTATAATAAAAAGAAGTGATATTGCATCGCAAAACCGACGGACGAATGCGTATGCGATAAAGAAAAGATATCCCGCATCATCAAACAGCATCATAAAATAATGCGGGGATCCGAAAAACCGCAGTTTTATGCGGATAAAAGGAATGAACGGTTTGAAAAAAAACGGAGAACTTAAAACGGACCTGCTCCGGTCCGCTTATACGATAGGCGAGCTTTGCGTCCACCCGGAATACGCATACAAACGCACTAATTCCGAATATGTTTTTGCGGGCATCCTTCTGCCGTGCCTGACATATTTGTTTTTTGCGCTTAATCTCGGGCTTGAACGTCAGTCTTTCCTTTCTTCTGCCACAGGCTTCAAAACGCTCTTGCTCGTATTTTTTGCAATTATCGTAGGATTTGTTACTGCGATAGTGCTTACGGGCATAGCATATCTTGCAGGACGCGCTGCCGACAGGGAAATAAACGGTTTTCGTTTTCTGGGCAGCGTTGAGTATTCTTTCGGTATCGGGCTTATAGTAGAGCTTGTAGGGCTCATTATAAGGCTTATTACAGGCGCAAACACAACGTCGTCATTTGGAATACTCGGTATTTTTATCTCACTTGTATTTGTTTTCAGATGTATTTTCGATCTCAGTGAAGAGAAAAAGATCGTAAGCGCTCTTTTTGCGGCGCTTGGCGGGATACTTGCGATGCTCGGACTGAACATCCTGTTTTTCGCGTCGTTTTAAGGAGGCACCGAATGAAAATAGACAGAAATCTGATCATAGGCACCGTTGGGCTTATCCTCACCGGGATCTGCGGTATTTTTTCGCTTAATGCCGACATAGGCGCGATTCTTCTTTCAGCGTTTTTTTATCTGATCGTTTCAGCGGCTGTTCTGCTGATTTATTCATACCTGATCCCGCGTTTTCTCGGCGTTTATGCCGACTGGCTTTACTTTCTTCCTTTCCCGATAATGCTTATAGCGTCGAGAATCATTCTCGGCTGGGACCTTTTTTTACCGTTTTATGCCGCAGGGATCGTTGCGCTTACCATTGACGTTTATGCAAAATATAAAGCAAAAGCGCTGCACGGCACACTCATGATAGCCGGCGCAGGAGCGGCTTCGATAATCCTGTTCGCGGTCGTATCGCTTTGCGGAGGTGTTGTTCTGTGAAAAAGAAGAGACTTTTGCTGCTGCTTTTAGCATTCATAACCGTATTTACTCCGATTGCGTCGTTTGCTGAAAGCGGAATTGACGATCAGGCAGAAACACAGCCGGAAAACGCGTATGCTGCAATCATCAGCTCGCATTGCTTCTGCGGCAGGGATTACTATCCCGAAACAGAAAACGGGCATTCCGCTTTTGACTGCACTAAATGCGGACAAAATATGTATTCATGCACCTGCAACTGCTGGTGCGGCGCCGCGACCCTGACGGATACTACCGGTCAATACAGCGCTTACACGTCAAAGCTCTGCTCGGGATGCGAAAAACCGTGTATTCTCTGCGACTGCAGAAGTGACAGAGAAGCCGTATTATTTGCAGAACAGCAAAGACGGACAGGAGAAATTTCATCTCTGAATATTCTTAGACCGAAAAGCGCGCTTATCCCCGTTCTTTCGATCTTATTTTCGCTTATTCTTATCGTACTTGCCGCTGCCGCAAGAAGAACCGACTTTTTTGCAAAGAAAATCGCGGCTCATCCCGAACCGGAAGAAGTAAAGATACAGGACACTGAATCTGAACCCGATGATAATGATTATGAAGATGAATTATCGGCGCAAGAACCTGAAAAACCGCCTGTTGCCGAAAACAGATCGAGCGGCGCATACAAGCTTTATAAAACTTTAGCAATTTCCGGCAAGGCGCGACCCGAAACGGCTGTTTTTTCGCCTGCGGACGAACCGGACGTTACATTTTCACAGGATGAGCTTGCTGTCCTTCTGAACGTTATGCGAATAACGCCGAACGGGATTTCCCCCTTTATGACTCCTGACAGAAAAGACAGAGGCGACACTCTTGCAAATCTTATTCTTGAGGGTATAGTTGTAAAAACAGACGGCGGACTTAAAGCAGAAGACAATACCGCATTATGCCTTGAAGAAATTGCCCTTGCAAAAACCGTAATTCATTTTGACACTGTTTTTTCAGGCAAATACACCTTCTGCACGTGCGGCGGAAACTGGTATTCCGTAAACGGCAACGACGTTTGCGAGATCCGCATTTTTGCCGATATTAATGCTCTTTGCTCATGGATATCCGATGTATTCGACATTTCCGGAACAGAAAAAACGATCCCTTCCGCGGATATTTCGTTTGACTATGACGAATTTTCACTTTACTGTCTTTCACAGATACTGAATTTCCGTAACCCGTTCGAAGCTGACGACCTCGTCCGCCCGGAAATCTGCGCAAGACTCAGGGACGGACTTGAAGAAGACGGATATTTCAAAACAGCGGACACGTTTAACGCGCTTTCGAGAAAGACAGCCGTTGAAGACGCAATAGACAGTATGACAGAAAAAGGAATACTGTTTGAAAGCGACGGACGTTTCGTTTCCTCAAGAACGGTCGATGCGGCACTGTCAAAGGGTATGATAAAAGACTGCATCCACTTAACTAAAAAAGGCGAAGCGGAATTTGAAGTTATGTTTACCGTAAGAGAAAACGGC
This sequence comes from Clostridiales bacterium, assembly GCA_016281915.1. Classification (GTDB taxonomy): domain Bacteria; phylum Bacillota; class Clostridia; order Oscillospirales; family UBA644; genus HGM12619. The sequence goes on along the minus strand of JAEEJO010000045.1, from coordinate 20,520 downwards.
GCTGCCGCGATCTATGACGACAGATCATGCGTAAGAGTTATCTCCGCGCCGAAAATTCCGTGGAAGCAATATCTGAAATAAACAGAAAAAATAAAAGAGCGTAAGTTTTTCTTACGCTCTGTTTTTTGCATTTTACATTATTTTGCCGGTAAACATGCCCTTATAAACGCTTTCTCCCGACCCTTCTATCATAACGCCTCCGCAGCATTTTTTATAAAAATCGATCGGTCCGGGACTGCCTATTATTCCGTATGCATAGCCGTCCTCGCGCATTCCGTGAAGGCATGCAAGCAAAAGAGCTCTGCCTATACCTTTTCCGCGTTCGCTCTCCTTTACGCCTGTAGGACCGAAGAAATTGCGGACCGTAGCGTCCCAGCAGGCAAAGCCGAGCATTTCACTGCCGTTTTCGCCTTCCCTGAGCGCGATATAAATAGTTTTGGGACTGTTGAAAAACGCATTTTCAGCTTCTGCCGCCCAGAGCGACGCAGGAAAGTATTTTTTTATCCATTCCGTTACCGCATAGTTTTCAGGTCCGATAGGTCTGCGAACGGTTATGCCGAGCTTAGACATTTTTTCGAGTTCGGGCTGAAGGGGCGGAAGCGTGAAGAGTTTGACGAGCATGTCAGCCATTTCAGGTCTCTCCTTTTACTGAGCAGTCAGGTCGTTGCGTTTTACAAGTTTTGCGTGGACCGCAACGCGGACGGCTCTGTCAAAGCCTTTGCACGTTGAAAGGGTGAGTATTCTGTCGTTTTCGCTGAATTCGAACGTTTCAAAAACGCCTGTCATCTGATTCTTGCGCTGAACGTCGTATGCAAAACGGATGAAATCGTTTGAATCCGCAAAATCTGTTTTTATATAATCGTAATAGATATCCGTTTCATACCATGAGAATATCTGCCATACGGTTTCGTCCTTGAAAGTATTGATCTTAATAAAATGATTGTAGCCGTCAGAATACCATTCTACCGCTTCATTGAGATTTTTCAGTCCGCCGAACATCGTATAGCTTCTTGCATGGCCGTAAATAACGGTGTTGTAGTTGCTTGTGATGCTGTCAAGATTGCAGCGATAATCGGCATAGACCCATCCGTTGGCGTTTTCTTTTTTATCAAAAGTATGGTCAAGATAATATTCGTTATCAGTCGTCTGAACTATCGCGGTATCTATGGGAGTGCCCTTTGCCTCTTCCTTAGATCCGGGCATATATATCCAGCCTACGGTATCTTCATTTACGCGAAGAAGACTTTTGAGGTTGCTGACGCGAAGATAGGGAACGGAAGTCATTTTAATCTCTTCGGGACGGATCACGACGCCGACATCTTTTACATCCTTGTCTTTTGAAGGACGCGATATATAATACTGCGTATCCTCGGGAGCCTCTTCCTGTTCCTGAAGCTCTTCTTCGTATGTTCTGTCATCATACTGCTGATTTTCAACAGTTTCGGAAGATTCCTGGGTATTATCGGCAGGCGTTGTCGTTTCAGTCTGCGTCTGTTCGCTGCTGCCGGTATTATCAGTATTTTCGGATTTATCGGTATTTTCGTTGTTCTGCGCCTCTTCGATGCCCTGTGTGCTCTCTGCATTTCCTGAAGAGTTCTGCGCCGGTGTTTTTCCCGTTCCCGAGCCGGAAACGTTGGGATCTATAGGTGCGGGAGGAACGTTTATATCATCGTGTCCCTCTTCTGTTTCACCGTCGTCAATTCTGACCGAATCACGTATATCTTCAGACATTTTATCGGTATTGACGCCGTCAATTATTTCCATTACTATCTTATATCCGGAAAAGGCAAAAACGGCGATGCAGATAACAAGGATCGCAATTCGGATCGGGCTTGTTTTTGAAGCTTTTTTTACAGGTCTTTCCTCGACCTCTTCGGTCGTCTCTTCGAAATCCTCATCAGTATCCTGCTCTGACATGTTATTATCGGAAACGGGGCGGAATATCTTTGTGGCAGCTTCATCTTCTGCGGGTTTTGCTTCGTTATCGGCAGAAGGTGCGGGCTCTGCTTCTGCGGTTTTTTCAGGCTCTGCATCCGGTTCCGTCTTTTTATCTACCGTATTTTCCTGAATTTCTTTTACTTCTGCTTCTTCCGTTTTGTTTTCGGTCTCATTTGCGATATTGGTGTTTTCGCTGTTCATTGCTCTCGCCTTTCGATCATATATTAATACAATGCATTATCTGTCTTTTTGTTAATGTAATTATACAACAAAAACCGCCTGAAATCAAGCCCTATTGCGTAAGTTGCAGATTTTAGGCGGTAAGTTGCATTTTTTTACGTTAACAAAACGATATTATTCTCTAAGGTCTCGGCTTTGACGCGATAAGCTTTGCAAGAAGAACGTAGCGTATCGGTCCGCTTGAGTCGGCGCAGGTTGAAAGTGTGATAACGCGGTCGCCGGCTTCGATCTTTACGCCATAGTCGCGGCTCTTGAGGTAGTTGTTGACGTCTCCGTATCTGTCTTTCACCGCACGCGTTCTCCAGCCTGTCATAAATTCGACAAAGGCGTCGTCATCTGTCATGAAATCGTGCATCTCTTTCGGGTCAAGCAGACCGAACACCGCTTTTTGCGGATCGGTAGCGGCAAGCTCGTTATATTTTTTCAGCACGCTCTGTTCGTCAAGAAAGAAGTTTGTATAGAGATAATAATCCGCGTCGGCATCGGTATAGTAGCAGGCGAAGACCTGCCATACCGTAAGCTCATCAAGAGTGTTGAGGCAGACATACATATTGTCTTTATTTGAAAACCAATCTTTTGTCTGCGTTACGTTTTCAAGCTGGTCAAAAATATCGGTTCCTTTTGCGTGACCGTAAAGGATGGTATTAGAGTCTATAAGCAGCTCGTTTCTGAAGTCGATATAACACGAGCCTGTATATTTCGATTTTTTATCAAGGCCCCTTGTAAGATAAAAATCGTTATCTTCCGTTTGAGCCACGGGGAAATTCATATTTGTGCCGGGAACGTAAAGCCATGCTTTTACGTCTGAATTGACTTTATTGAAATCAAGAAGATTATCCGAAATAAGGAAGTGATCGGCGTCGGTCCGTGCTGCGGGAATGGAAGGAAGTTTGACGGACGTGCTTGACGAGCCGGAATTGCCGGACGAGCTGCTTCCCGAATTGCCGGATGAACTGCTTCCCGAATTGCCGGATGAACTCGAATTGCCCGAAGAGCCTGAGTTACCGGAATTGTCTGAAGATCCGGAGTTGTTGGGTTTTTCTGTCGTATTTTCGGACGGAGTTTCCTGCTTTGGCAGCTTAACCGTAACTGAGCAGCTTGCGTTAAATCCGCCTTCCTCGGTAGTTACGGTAACGACTGACGTTCCCTCTTTTACGGCTGTAACAACGCCGTTTCCGTCAACGGTTGCCACAGACGGGTCGGAGCTTGACCATACAACGTTCTGATTCGTTGCGCTGAACGGAGTTACGTCCGCGATTATCTGAGATGAAGCGCCGATCTCGGTAAGTTCAAGCACGTCGGGCGAAATGATCACGCCTGTTACGGGTGTTGTTAAAACGGGAGGTTCGACCTCGGGAAGATTTACCGTGATCTTGCATTCCGCCGTAAGTCCGCTTGAAACAGATGTTACGGTGATGACCGTTTCGCCGTTTATAAGAGGAACCACGGTATATTCACTGTTAAGATTTGCCACATTGGGATCGCTGTTTGTCCAGGTAAGCGTTTTATCGTCTGCGTCTTCGGGCAGAACAACTGCGGAAAGACGTATAGACTCGTCGGGTGACGTGAAGGAGTATTCCGTAATGTTGAGCATTACGCGCTTTACGGGATTTCCGGTTTGTTCTTCCTGAGGTTGATTGCACGCGGCAAGTATTGCGATCAGAAAGACCGCGATCACGAGAGATAATATTATTCTGCCGTATTTTCTCTGCATTTTTTTCTCCGTTCTGCCGTTCTGCGGCTGTATTTGAGTTTGGGTAAAAGAGCACAGGCTCTTGTCGTGGTGTGTTTACGGGTTTTTAGACGATTATTTATCGAAAATGTTCCGACGGCGGGAAACGGAATTTTCCGCCGCCGGAATATATTTATTTAAAACTTGAATTTATCTGCGCATTCGGGGCAGACGGTATCAACGATCTTTTTAGCGATCGCAGCTGCGTCAAAGCCGTAGCTTGCAAGAAGCTCCTTGGGAGAGCCGGATTTGCCGAATCTGTCCTGCGCGCCTATACGTATAAGCTCAACGGGATTTCTGTTTTCGATCTTTTCTTCCGCAAGAGCCTCAGCCACTGCCGAACCGAGACCGCCGTAAATATTGTGGTCCTCAATGGTAACGATGGCTTTTGTTTCATTTGCGGCGTTTTTCACAACCGTTCTGTTTATCGGCTTGATGCACGGAACGTCAACAACGCGGATGTTGAGACCGTTGTTTGCAAATATCTCTCTTACCTGCATTGCAAGATCGTAGAAAGGTCCGCAGAACATTACGGTTGCAAAATCGCCTTCCATAAGAACGTCTGCCTGTTCAAGACCGAATTTATAATTCTGCTCGTCGTTGAAGCATGTGAGAGGGAGTCTGCCCAGACGGATATAGACGGGACCGTCATATTCGGCCGCGAAACGGCACGCCGCCTTTGTAGAGCCTGCATCTGAAGGAGCAAGAACGACCATTCCGGGAATGGAACGCATAAGTCCGAGGTCTTCAAGGCACTGATGTGTCGCTCCGTCTTCGCCGACGGTAAGACCGGCATGGGTGGCAACTATTTTTACGTTATTGTGAGCATAGCATACGCTGTTTCTTATCTGTTCGTATGCGCGGCCTGCGGCGAACATTGCAAAGGACGACGCGAAAACGATATTTCCGCACGTTGCTATACCTGCCGCAACCGCCATCATATTTCCTTCGGCAATACCGCAGTTTATATGACGTTCGGGAAATTCCTTTTTAAATGTTGCGGTCTTTGTGGACTTTGTAAGATCGGCGTCAAGAACATACATATTCGGATATTTTTTTCCGAGTTCCGCGATAACTTCTCCGTAAGCGTCTCTTTGAGCTTTCATATCAGCCATTTGCTTCAATCTCCTTTATTGCTTGTTCGTATTGCTCTTTGTTGGGAGCGGTGCCGTGCCAGCTTGCAACGTTTTCCATAAATGAAACGCCTTTGCCCTTTACGGTATGGCAGACAACGGCAGTGGGCATACCTTTTGTTTCCTTCGCATTTTTCAGAGCGGCGCGTATCTCGTCAAGGTCATGACCGTTTATTTCGATAACATTGAAGCCGAAAGCCTTCATTTTTTCGGGAATGGGAAGAGGTGACATAACTTTTGTTATTTCGCCGTCGATCTGAAGTCCGTTGAAATCGATAAATACGCAGAGATTGTCAAGCTTATAGTGCGCGGCAAACATGAAAGCTTCCCAGCACTGTCCTTCTTCAAGCTCGCCGTCTCCCATTACAGTATATACGCGGTAGTTCTTACCGGCTTTTTTGCCGTATACAGCCATGCCGCATGAAGCAGAGATGCCCTGACCGAGAGAGCCTGTGGACATATCGACGCCGGGGATGTTTTTCATATCGGGATGTCCTTCAAGGCGACCGCCGATCTTTCTGAACGTTTTCATTTCTTCCGGAGGGAAAAAGCCTTTGAGCGCAAGTGCGGAATAAAGCGTAGCGGCAGCATGGCCCTTGGACATTACAAAACGGTCTCTGTCAGGATCGTTGGGACATTCGCATGATTTATTCATTTCCTCGTTGAAAAGCACCGCAACGATATCCGCGCAGGAAAGAGATCCGCCCGGATGTCCGCTGCCGGAATTGTAGATAGCCTCAACTATCAGTTTTCGCATATTTTTCGCGAAATCTTTAGTTTCCAAAATAATCAGCTCCAATTCAAGAATAATCTGTGAAGTAAAAGTTATACAAGCAATTTTAGCCTATTTATTATATTATAACAGAAAATCAGCAAAAATGCAATAGGAAGAACCGCAAATAACAGAAAAAAACAAAGGAAAAACATATTTTTTCCTTTGTTTTTTTATATTTCATTTTGCGATCTGCGGTAAACTTAATCGTTGAAGGAAAGCGGAAAAGATTGAATAAACCTCCGCGCCGGAGCGTTGATGAATATCCTTACCGTTTTAGACGTTATGAGCGGAAAAATATTCGTCCGCCTGCGTTTTAAGCGGATTTTCGCCAGCGATCACCGCGGTCTTATACGCCGTAAGGCGCCCTGCCGTTTTTCACAAAAATATGCTGATCTTTACCGTTATCCAGCACCAGCAGTTCTTTACCGTTTTTTATCAAAGCGGCAAAAGCATATATATCGGCAAAACATCCTCCGATATGATCCATAAAAACTACCAGAACAACGAACCAGAATGCGCTGACGGGCAGTGCGGCCAGTAAAACCGCGAATAATACGGTAAATATGACAAACTGGGCTATGCAGGAGGCAGCAGCGACGTTTCTTTTAACATAAATACCCGGCACTCCGCAGTATGCAAACGACCCCGAAATTCCGAATCGGAGCTTGCGGTGTGTATACAGTCCGTAAACGATTCCGTGTGTCAACTCGTGAAGTGCCGTATAAATTAAGACAAAAACAATAATCGTAAGGATATGAAGCAGATACAGTGGCTGCCACGACATCACAAAATTATCAAAAGAAAAATTGATTTTCAAAAAAAATATCAGCAATGCAGCGGCCAGGGATATCACAAATGAAACGGGACCGGTGATAAGCCTGAATTTTTTGCTTTCTGTATCGTATAATCGTATTTCTTCATAATCCGACGGCAGTTCGTCAAAGAAATATTCGTTTGAGGCGTCCATTTTTCTCGTCAATTCGATGTTCTAATATCTGATCTAAATCCACCATTCGGGAGTCAGCTCTCCGAGTGTTGCCGTTTTTTCATTCTCATAATCAAGCATTATCTGTATGGAGCGGTATTTCCCTATCATCAGCTGCGTCATCAACTCTCTGCATGCGCCGCACGGAGCGCCTGTTTTTCCGTCCGGCATCAATGCCAGAACTCTTCTGATCTCATTTTCGCCGTTTGTGATCATGTTGAAAATCGCATTTCGTTCCGCACAGATCCCGAGTGATGACGATGTGTCCACGCATACGCCCGTATAGATCTTTCCGCCTGACGATTCGATCGCCGCCGCAACGCTGCCCGCAAAAATTCTCTCAGAGATATCTCTCGGTTTTTGCACGGCTTTTGCCGCCTGATACAAATCTTTCCATATCTGCTCCATATTGTTTTCCCCTTAAACGCAAAAATATCCGAGGCGTTTTTACCCTTTAATCGAAACGGCATGGGTGATCTGTTTGAGAATGATTACAGGATATATCGGCGGCTTATCCGATAAGATGCGTATGTTTTACCACCCATTTTTTCATTTTGATGCTCAGCCAGAAGCCGTAGATGCCCAGGGTGATAATGGTAAGGAGGAACCATTTGATATAATTGCCGAAAAGCTGTCCGCCCGTTCCGTCAAAAATCACCTGTCTGCCGTCGATCTTAGTGTGTCTTGCTATCCATGACTCCTTCATGCAAACTGCCCACGGTGCAGCGATTCCGAGAGTGATCGCTATTATTATCTTTTGCAGGATGTTGATTCCGATAAGACCGAGTATTCCGCCGTTGAACTCTGACTGCGTATAGTATGCGCCCATAATAATATCCTCCATATCTATTTTATATACACGATTATATCATCTTGCGGGTAATTTGTCAAGAATCCCGTTTTATATGCCGTTGAAAAGGCAGCGGTTTATTATTTCCGCATCGATCGAGATAATATCATTTGCCGGGACCTCCGCTCCGTCTGCAAAAACAAGCGTCCCCTTCTGCGGTTCAAATTTCCTTAAAACTCCCCTCACCGTCACAGCAGAACCGCCGGGTTTTGTTTTATCCGGAACGAAATATGTGACGGATATCTCTTTTTCCTCGTTTATATGTTCGATAATTATTCTCAGCCCGAAATCTATGCGCATTTTTTCGCTGTCGTCAAGCTCCGGTCTCTGCTCGGTATAGCGTTCCGTTTCGCGAACGATCCCGTCATACCCCGCAAGTGCTGCAAACGGAGAAAACTGTGCGGCATAGCTCGCCTTTCCGCGCTGCGGATGCTTTGCCGAAACGTGATGCGGCCATAATATTATTCTTTCATACAGCTTTTCCGTAACTATCCCCTCCGCTCGTATCCGACTAATTTTATCACATTTCGTGCATACACTATACCACAAAACATATCTCACGTCAAGAGGGAAGAGAAATTTTTTTCAAAAAAGCATCTATTCTGTGTTTTTTTGTAGAAAAAATAAATTTCACGTGTTGACAGATGTCACAAAATGTGTTATAATGCGTTCAGATAAAAATTTGACGGAATGCGGAGAAGCGGATATGAAAACATACGGATTTTACGGATGGCAGAAAGCCGCCGCAATAAAAAAAAGCGGATATACGCTGTGTGACTGCTATGATATTCTTTCGGAGATCTGGTGCGAGAAAACATGCGCGCCAAGAATGAGAGACAAATGGAGCAAAGCTGACAAAACTCTCGGTCAGTGTTCAATAACGGCGTTCCTTTTGCAGGATATTTACGGCGGAAAAGTATGCGGCGTTCCGCTTGACGACGGTAATTTTCACTGTTTTAACGTGATAAACGGCGAAGTTTTCGACCTGACGAGCGAACAGTTCGGAAACACCGTGCTGAATTATGAAAACTGTCCGGAACAGTTCCGCGAAAAACATTTTGCAAAAGAAGAAAAGAAAAAGCGTTACGAATATCTGAAAGAGGAGTTTGAAAAGCTTACGTGCCGCGACTGAAAAGGACCGTGCCGCGGTCAATAAATAATGCGTTCCGGAGGGAAATATGGAGAAAAGATGCAGCAAGTGCGGCGGAAAACTTGTGACAGGCTATCTTCTCACAAGCGGACATCTTCTGGGGTTCACGCCGCGCGAAGATGAAGAAAAGCTGCGGCCGAGATATGCGAAGGCGATATGTGAAACATGCTTAGAGTGCGGCAGCATTTTCGATATACGGGTTCAGTTTCCCGAAAAACTGAAGAAAAAAGCATAGCGGAGAAAGGAGAACGGAGATGACAGACGACGGAAACAGAATATATATCGCAATAGACCTCAAGTCGTTTTACGCCTCCGTTGAGTGCGTTGCACTAGGCCGCGATCCGCTGACGACAAATCTTGTAGTGGCAGACGAGAGCAGAACGGAAAAGACGATCTGCCTTGCCGTTTCGCCGTCTTTGAAATCTTACGGAATTTCCGGAAGAGCGCGGCTTTTTGAGGCTGTGCAGAGGGTCAAAGAGGTAAACCGGCAGCGAAGGTATGCTATTCACGGAAGGTCTTTTTCGGGAAAATCAGACGATTACAATGCTCTTTTATCCGATCCTTCGCTTGAAGTGGATTTTATCAGAGCCGCGCCGAGGATGCGCGAATATATGCGTGTGAGCGGACAGGTATATTCGATATATCTGCGAGAGGTTTCTCCCGAAGATATTTTCGCCTATTCGGTAGATGAGGTTTTCATTGATGCCACACAGTACCTCAGGCTTTACGGACTGACGGCGCACGAGTTTGCGATGCGTCTGATAAAAAACGTTCTTGACGAAACCGGTATCACCGCTACCGCCGGAATAGGGACTAATATGTTCCTTGCAAAAGTGGCTATGGATGTTTCCGCAAAGCACATGCCCGCAGACAAAGACGGCGTTCGCATTGCCGAGCTTGACGTGATGTCGTTCCGCCGCACGCTCTGGTCTCACAGACCTATAACGGATATCTGGCGGATCGGCCCCGGAATTTCGAGACGTCTTGAAAAAATGGGGATCTTTACGCTGGGCGATATCGCGCTCTGTTCCGTAAGGAACGAAGAGCGGCTTTATAAAGAGTTCGGAGTAAATGCGGAGCTGATGATCAACCATGCGTGGGGCTATGAACCGACCACCATAGCCGACGTTAAGGCGTTCAGACCGGAAAACAACAGTATAAGCTCGGGTCAGGTGCTTTCAAAACCCTATACATGGGAAAAAGGGCGGCTTATTCTGCGTGAGATGACTGATCTTCTCGTGCTTGACCTTGTTGATAAAAGGCTTGTTACCGATCAGATGGTGCTTACCGTGGGATATGATACGGAAAACGTTTCTGGCGATTATGACGGCGCGGTTGAAACAGACCGCTACGGCAGGAAAACGCCGAAAAACGCGCACGGTTCCATAAATCTCGGAGAATATACATCTTCAACAAAGCTTATTATGGAAAAGGCAACGGAGCTTTATGAGCGCATAACAGATAAAAGTCTCACGGTCCGCAGAATGTATGTAGTTGCGAATCACGTGATCCCTGAGTCGGAAGCACCCGCAAAGTCAGGAACGGCGCAGCTTTCGCTTTTTGACGATCCCGATGAAACGGAAAAGAAAGAAGCCGAAAAGGAAGCCGCAAGAGAAAAAGAGCGCCGTATTCAGCAGGCTGCCATTGAGCTGAAAAAGAAATTCGGTAAAAACGCCATTCTGAAAGGCATAAATCTTCAGGAAGGCGCAACGACCATCGAGCGAAACAAGCAGGTCGGAGGGCATAAGGACGGAACCTGACTGAAATGATTTTTACGGCGAGATAAAACGGATTTTTATTATTATTGATAAAAACGGCGATCCCCGGATATGGGGACCGCCGTTATTTATTACATTTTCATATCTGCTATTCGCTCCACTCGACCGAAAATGTCACGGTCACGTCGCCGCTGCCGAATGCTTCTATAAGCGCTTCTCTCGTTGCGCTGCCTATGCTGGCAAGTTTCGTGAATGTCCAGCTGTTTTCATCGTAGTAGACCGTTATCTGATCTCCCTGATAGAGTATAACGTCTCCGGGCCTTGTGGTTATGCTCGTATCGTTGCGCGGAAGATCCCACGGCAAAGGACCGACTTTTTCGAAATTGCCGTAGTCGTGCATTTCTACGATGATCGGCTCGACGCTGAGTTTATCGATAAATGCCTGCGCAGACGAATTTTCCTCAAAATTCGCATAAAACGTTTTACCGTTCGCCTTTATAACAAGAACGCATGAGGGTATAACGACGTCGGAATTTTCTTCGTCAGTTTCAGTCTCCGCTGTCTCCTCTTTCACGATCTCGCCCGGCCAGTCAATAATACCGCCGAATTCATATACGTTTTTATAGCCCATATCTGCGAGCTTTGCCGCCGCCTCCTTGCTTCTTCTTCCGCTGCGGCAGTAGATAAGAATGATCTGATCCGGATCGGGAAGCAGGGCGGGCATTTCATCGGTTATACTTTCGTTAGGTATGAGCACCGCGCCGGGTATATGTCCGTCGTGATACTCATCCTCCCTGCGAACGTCAACAATAATATGACCGTCGTCTCTTTCCATCATTTCCATTGCTGTTTCGGCGTCTATCTGAACGTAACCTGATTTCATATCTGATGTCTCCGATATATTTTCCGTATTATCAATAATCTGATCATCGACTGTTTTACCGCAGCCTGCAAAGATGACGGCAAGCAAAAAAGACAGTGCGAAAACCGCGAATATCGCTTTTAAGGCAGATCTCATTTCAACCTCTCAGAATTTAATTTTCAGTTCAACTTTTATATCGCCGTCAACACGTTCAGCAAATTCCGCGCCGTCCTGTTTAGTTCCAACTATCCCGCCGTAATGAACGGGGATCGCGATTTCGGGCCTTACGGCATTAACAAGGTCCGCCGCCTGAGCCGCATTCATGGTATATTTACCGCCGACGGGCACAAAAGCAACGTCGCACTTTACCTGTTTCGCTTCCTCGGTGGCATCGGTATCCCCTGCTATGTAAATGCGTTTCCCGTCTGTTTTAAGAATATAGCCTACCCATCCCGCGCTTTTCGGGTGGAACGGTTTGCCGATATTATACGCTGGCACGGTCTCAAAAGAAAGCCCGTCTATCTCATAACTCTCTCCGGGACGGACCGCAACGGTTTTTCTGAACGTCAAACCCGTATTTTCAGCTTTTTCCCTCATGCTTTCGGGGAAAATAAGCACCGTTTTTTCATTTGCCGTTTTTTCGATATCCTTAACGGAGAAATGATCGTGATGATCGTGCGTTATCAGAATGAAATCTGCGTTTTTCGGCGATGAATCGCTCATAAAAGGGTCAACGTGGATGACTCCGCGTTCAGAGACAATGCATATGTGGTTCTGTTTGAAGACCTGCAGTTTTTCCGTCATTGTTTTCTCTCCTTTTTTCGGACGCGTGATGATAGGCAGTTGTTTTACTTATGATATCATATTTCTTCGGTAAAATCAACATCTGTTCAGCAAAGTTGCCTTTTTTTTCGATTTGTCCCGTCTTTCTATTGACAAATCACTTTGCGGATGATATAATTGTTAGCATAAGCTAACCCTGATTGAATATTCAGTTTATGAAGACTTTTCCCCGGGGAAGGAGGACATCATATGACGCTCAAAGTGCTTGAAGGCATTCTCATTCCGTTTATCGGAACGGCGCTCGGCTCAGCATGCGTGTTTTTCATGAAAAAACAGATGAACCGCACCGTGCAGCGCGCGCTGACGGGTTTTGCGGGCGGAGTAATGACGGCGGCATCGATATGGAGCCTTATAATACCCGCGATAGAGCAGTCTGAAGATAAAGGCAGCTGGGCATTTCTGCCTGCTTTTATCGGATTCTGGCTCGGCATACTGTTTCTTCTGCTGCTTGACAAAATAATTCCTCACCTGCATATGAACGCAGAAAAAGCGGAAGGAATAAAAAGCAAAGCAAAAAAAACGACTATGATGGTCCTTGCCGTTACGCTTCACAATATTCCGGAAGGAATGGCGGTGGGAGTTGTCTTCGCCGGACTTCTTTCCGGTTCAGAACAGATAACCGCGGGAGGAGCTCTTGCGCTGGCAATAGGCATAGCTATACAGAATTTTCCGGAAGGCGCAATTATTTCAATGCCGCTTCACGCCGAAGGGAAAAGCAAATTCAAAGCATTTTCGGGCGGAGCGCTCTCGGGAGCGGTCGAACCCGCCGGAGCGCTTGTCACCGTTCTTTTCGCCGGACTTTTTGTTCCCGCAATGCCGTATTTTCTTTCTTTTGCGGCGGGAGCAATGATATACGTTGTTGTGGAAGAGCTGATCCCTGAAATGTCGCAGGGAGAGCACTCGAATATAGGCGTTTTGATGTTTGCGCTCGGCTTCACGGTGATGATGGCGCTTGACGTTGCACTTGGCTGAGAAAAAAAAGATCGGGGCTTCGGCCCCTTATTTAAGGATATGTGGTTAGCGGAGACTAACCAGAGGAGGAGAAAAATGAAGATCGTCAGTTTCGAAAACGTTTCGAAAATCTACACAAGCGGTGATCATGAACTGCACGCCCTTGACGGAGTGAGCTTTACACTTGACGAGGGAAAATTTGTGGTCATACTCGGGCCTTCTGGGGCAGGCAAAAGCACGCTTCTTAATCTGCTGGGAGGTCTTGACAGTCCGAGCGAGGGAAGAATAACCGTTTCGGGAAAGGACATATCGAAGCTTAGCGACAACGAGCTTGCGGATTTCCGCGCCTCAACGGTAGGGTTTGTATTTCAGTTTTACAATCTTATTCCCACGCTTACAGTATACGAAAACGTAAAGCTCGTTTCGGAAATATCCGAAAATGCCGTTGATGCAAAAGAAATGATAGAAAAAGTCGGACTTTCCGATCACATGAACAATTTTCCGGCAGAGCTTTCAGGTGGAGAGCAGCAGCGTGTTTCGATTGCAAGAGCATTAAGCAAGAATCCGAAGATCATCCTTTGCGACGAGCCTACAGGCGCTCTCGATTCGGAAACCGGCGTAATGGTGCTCAAGCTGCTTCTCGACATGGCGAAAAACTTTGGAAAAACGATAGTTATAGTAACTCATAACCAGAATATCGCAAAAATGGCGGACGTTGTGATCCGCGTAAAGAACGGAAAGATCCGCTCCGTTGAGGAGCAGGAAAATCCTCTTTCCGCCGACGAGGTGGAGTGGTGATGCTTTTAAGAAAACTGATTCGCACCGCATGGAGCTATAAAGCTCAGTTTATTTCAATGATAATCATGATGACGCTCGGGATAGGAATGTTTCTCGGCTTCAATATGGAATGGAAAACGATAGAATATGATACGTCGCGTTTTTTTGAAAACACTTTATATGCCGACTACCGTTTGTTTTCCGAAACGGGATTCACGAAAGAAGATCTTGAAAAGATATCTTCGATAAACGGAGTTGACGCAGCTTCAAGATTTCTTTCAGTTAATCTCGATCTGAAAGGAGAAAGCAAAAAAGCTCTTGCGGTAGACGTTTCAGAAAACTACACCGTATCAGTATTCACTTTGATGAGCGGCGCGGAATACGACGAAAAGAGCGACGGGATATGGCTGTCGGACAAATTTGCCGAGCTTAACGGAATAGAAATCGGAGATACTCTGTATCTCGAATTTCAGGGAACAGAGGTCCAGGGAGAAGTCGTCGGGCTTATCAAGGCAGGAGAACATATGATATGCGTTGCAGACAGCAATCAGGTCATGCCAGATTTCAATAATTTCGGTTTTGCATATATATCACCGGCGAAACTGCGAAGCGTACTTACAGAAAAAGCGGTACAGACCGTATATGAGGAAATGATAAAAACGGGGCTTTCCGATGATACCGCAAAAGCGCAGACAAAAGAACTCGTGACTGACGAAATGATAAACTCCGAGACAGACAGGGTCTTTGCTCAGATCAACATTATTTCCGGTCTTGACAAGGCGACGCTTGAAGACGAGGTAAATGAAAAACTCGGTAAAACGATCATGGTGGTCCCGAAAGATGATCATACTGTCTATAAAGAAGCAATGGGAGAAGCTTCCGAAGGAAAAACCATGGGGTCGATACTTCCAGTGCTGTTTCTTGCAATAGCGATCCTTACAATGGTAACCACCATGCACCGGATCGCGACGAACGAAAAAACACAGATCGGCATTCTTAAAGCGCTCGGATTCAAAAACAGAACTATCATTATCCACTACTCGCTTTACGGTCTTTTCATCGGGATCGTCGGGACAGTTCCGGGCATTTTTCTCGGTTATTTTGTCTGCAGGCTGATCATGAGCGAAGACGGCATGATGGGAACGTATTTCGATATGCCCGATTGGACTGCGGCAATGCCGGGATTCTGCTGTCCTGTTATCATAGGAACGGTCATATTGCTTACGCTTATCAGTTTTCTTTCCGTCCGTGCGCAGTTGAAAGGCACTGCGGCAGACTCACTCCGTCCGTATACGCCGAAAAAAATGACGAAGTCTTTCCTTGAGAACCTTCCGTTGTTCCGAAAAATGAGCTTCTCCACGAAGTGGAACATCCGTGACCTTATGCGTCATAAAAGCCGCTTTGCAATGACGCTTGTTGGCATAGTGGGCTGTATGATACTTCTTGTCGGCGGACTCGGTATGAGGGACACGATGGCAGGATTTCTCGATCTTTTTGATAACGGAGTATCGCACTATGCAACGAAGGTCAACCTTGTTGAAAACACGTCGTCAGACAGCGCGAAGGAGCTTATTGAATCGCTGGACGGCGACTGGGAAAGCTATATGGGCATCAGCATCGACGGCTACACGGCAACGCTCGACATCATCCATAACGACAACGGCAGACTTGATGTTATAGATGAAAGCAATTCGCCCATAGATCTGAGCGACGAGGGCGTTTACCTCTGTCTGCGTCTTGCCGACATGGCAAAAATCGGAGAATCCATTGAATTTTCGCCATACGGCAGCGATGAAACATACCGCGTAAAGGTAATTGGGTATAACCGTTCAATAATGATGGAAAGCATAACCATGATGGACACTCTTGCAGATGAGCTCGGCATTGAATACAGCGTTTCAGCAATATACACGCAAAAACGGTCCGACGAGATAGCGTCTTCGGGAATTATTTCGGGCAAGCAGGACAAACGTCAGCTGATGGAAAGCTTCGGAAGTTTTGTTGAGATAATGGATACCATGGTATTCGTTCTCGTTATAGCCGCAGTAATTCTCGGCATCGTCGTGCTTTATAATCTCGGTATAATGAGCTACGTTGAACGTTCGCGTGAACTTGCAACGCTGAAGGTCCTCGGTTTCAGAAGCAGAAAGATCGGTCATCTGCTGATCTCGCAGAACATATGGCTGACGGTTATAGGCGTTCTGTTCGGCCTTCCCGCAGGTATAATGACTCTTCAACTGCTGATTTCGGCGCTCGCATCGGAATATGAAATGAAGATGATGCTCGGTGTGATGACATACGCGGTATCGATACTTCTTACTTTCGGCGTTTCATTGATCGTCGGATTTGCAGTTGCGCGTAAAAACAGAAAAATAGATATGGTAGAAGCGTTGAAAAACGCAGAATGAGAGGAAAAGATGAAAAAAATAACGGTAAAAATCGACGGAATGATGTGCGGTATGTGCGAGGCGCATATCTGCGACACGATAAGAAAAGTATACCCTGATGCGAAAAAGGTCAAAGCATCGAAAAACACGGGTGAAGCAACGTTTTTAAGAGAAGACGGAGCAGACGATGAAAAACTTGCCAAAGCGATAGCCGAAACCGGCTACACATTCGTTTCAATGTCTGCCGAAGAGTATAAAAAACACGGTTTTTTCGGCTGAAAAGCAAAAAGAGAAAAAATAAATCCATGTTTTCTTTTTCATAGATATATCCTCCGTTTGTGATTTTATCCTGACCTTAAGGTCATCCTGTTTTATCACAATCGGAGGATTTTTTCATCGGCTAGCCTCCTTTTTTGATATAGAACAATAAACGGCTCCGTATTTCGGAACCGTTTATTATTAATTATGTTGTGTATTTGTCGGTTTAGATCAGACGACAGCCTGATTTTAAGTTTTCAGGCGATGTTATTTCAGCTTAAGTCCGTCCTTGAAAGCGTTTCCTACTCTTCCGCCTACTTTATAGTAGCCGAGAGTATAGGGATCGAACGCAATCGCTTCAAGAGAGTCTATATCGACCTTGCCGTCCTTCAAATTCGCCTCTTCTACCGAAGTACGGACAACTTTTCCTATCAGTCCTATACCGTTGGTTCCGTTCTGATACTCTACAAATTCGCATTCGATTGCAATGGGGAGCTCATTGATAACGGGAGCATCGACAAGATCCGATTTTTCGAACGTCATACCTGATTTTTTGAATTTATCGTGATCGTCGCCTCCGCTCACAATGCCGAACCAGTCTGCCTCGGCAACGTGTCTGGCATCAGCTATATGGACAACAAAGCCTTTGCGAGCCTTGATATTTTTAACCGTGGTGTGAGTTTCGGTCAGATTCAGCGCCACCATATCCCTGTCAAGCATCGTGCCCCATGCGGCGTTCATAACATCTACGGTACCGTCATCGTTGAACGTTGATATGAGAAGAACCGGCATGGGAAAAATCGCTTCGGTTGTTTTGATCTGTTTTTTCATTTATATATCCTCCGTTAGATTATTTTCCGTCAGGAAAGCTCGTAAAGCTTCCTCTTTCAAGTGCGGGAAGTCCGTATTTTTCACGTGCATCCGCAACAGACCTGATCAAAAACGCCATATTGCGCGCAAGATTGCGCATCGTCTGAAGTCCTTCAAGATCTTTTTTTACGTCCTCAGCGGTAAAGCCGTGCACCTGATTCCAGTATGTTGACGACGCAACGGGCATGCTGCTGATCGTAAAATACTTGTTGAGAACGTCAAAGCTTGCGGTATTGCCACCTCTTCTGCACGAAACGACAGCCGCGCCGATCTTAAAGTGCTTTGAAAACGAAGTGCTGTAAAAAAGTCTGTCAAGAAAAGACAGTAACGTGCCGTTAGGAGAGCCGTAATATACTGGGCTGCCTATAACAAGTCCGTCCGCCGCCTCAAATTTCGGCGCAACTTCGTTGACTGCGTCATCAAAAACGCATTTGCCCGATTTTTCGCAGCTGCCGCACGATATGCAGCCTCGAATCGCTTTATTTCCTATATTTACAAGCTCTGTTTCAACGCCCTCTGAATGAAAAACTTTTATCATTTCCTCAAGAGCGGCAGCGGTGCAGCCGCGGGTGTGCGGACTGCCGTTGATAAGCAAGACTTTACTCATTTCATATTTTCCTTCATGAACCGTGTTATTTTGTCAAACGGGATATAATTTCCGTTTCCGCCGTCATAAAGATCTGTGTGGACAGCACCGGGGATTATCATCAGCTCTTTATTCGACGTATATTTGCTGTCTTTTACCATATTTGCATAAGCGTCTTTGCCCATATAGCACGAATGAGCATTTTCACCATGTATAATAAGGACTGCAGAGCGTATCTCGTTTGAGTAGCAAAGAATGGGCTGATTGATAAAAGACTCGCAGCCCGTAACGTTCCAGCCGCCGTTTGAGTTAAGCGAACGCGGGTGATATCCGCGCGGCGTTTTATAATAATCGTAGTAATCCTTAACAAAAAACGGCGCATCCTCCGGCAGAGGGTCTACAACGCCGCCGCCGAGCTTGTATTCTCCGCTTCTGATATCTTCAAGTCTCTGGGCGCACATGGCTGCTCTTTTGGCATAGCGTGCGTCTTCACTGTCCTCAGAATCAAAATAACCTTTGGCATTGATCCGAGTCATATCATACATTGTTGACACTACCGTCGCTTTTATGCGAGTATCGAGTGCAGCGGTATTGAGAGCAAGTCCTCCCCAGCCGCAGATGCCTATAATACCTATCTTGTCGGGATCGACCTTGTCATTGAGCGAGAGGAAATCGACAGCCGCCATAAAATCTTCTGTATTGATATCCGGTGATGCCATATAACGGACGTTGCCTCCGCTTTCTCCGGTAAACGAAGGATCGAATGCAACGGTCAGAAAGCCGCACTCTGCCATCGTCTGGGCATATAATCCGGAGCACTGTTCTTTTACCGCGCCGAAAGGACCGCAGACAGCGATCGCGGGAAGTTTTCCGCTCGCATCTTTCGGCATATACATATCGGCGGCAAGCGTTATGCCGTAGCGGTTCGCGAAAGTTACCTTGCAATGATTGGTTTTGTCGCTTTTGGGAAAAGTTTTATCCCATTTATCTGTAAGGTGAAGTTCTTCTTTTATCATTGTCTGATTCTCCTTTTTCGATGAAATTCATGAATCGTAAAAATGCCGTCCGTTCTCAGTAACGTGACGTTCTGCTTCGGGATACTTAAAAATATCGTCGTTTTCCGCATTTGATTCAAGATAGGCGACAAATTCCGCAGCGTAATATTTTGCCATATCAAGATTGTGCATGCGGTAATTGCCGCAGTTTACCGGGGCGGCGCCTGGAACCTCACGGCTGTCGGCAACGGACCTGAAAGCGCGAAGCATAAGTCCGTAAAGCTCGCAGGAGGGTCTGCTGCCCTTTAATATCAGATAAAATCCCGTAAGACAGCCCATAGGTCCCCAGTAAATGATCTCATCCTGCCATTCGGGGTCATTGCGAAGAAACGTTGCGATGATATGTTCAAGAGAGTGCATCGCTGCAACGTCAATCGCGGGCTCGGTATTGGGTTTTTTGAGACGGATATCATAAGTAGTAACGGAATAATCACCCAAGCGGTCTACTCTGCTTGTGTAAATACCGGGTATAATGCGTGTGTGATCGACCGAAAAACTCTGTATCAGCTTCATTTTAGTTTCTCCTTTTATGCAGTTGCCGCAATATTTTTATGCCGTGTCGGACTTTTCCCGTAAAATATGCTGCAATCGGCGCATTTTCCGAAACGGCTGTTTCAGTTGCGGCATATTGATTATACCACAAGTCCGCTTTTTTTTCAAGATGTTCATTCAAGCAAATTACGGTTTCGTATATCCGTATTCATCTGATTATAAAAAGACTCTGTAAAAAAGAAGACTTATAAGCAGACAACAAAAAACCGTCCGAAACATAATCGAACGGTATTTGATCGTAAAAACATCAGACTGTTCCCTATTACTTCCAAAAAATCCCGCGAGTAAAAAAGATTTAGTGAAGAGCGAATAGTGAATAAGGAAAAAACTACGCAAAACGTTGCGCTGTGTGGTTGACAAAACCGAAATGACGTGCTATAATTCAATAATGAGTTAGTATCGGCTAACTATATGTGACCTATATGAGCTCTAACAGGAGACTTTGAGATAATGAAAGAGTATAAACCCGAATCTCTCGTCGCTGTCAGCCGTTATCAAAACTATTTTCCGACCCTGACGGCTGACGTTCAGAAGGACGTTTACGCCCGTATGGAGGAGCTGATCGAAGAGGAAAAGGGGTACTGCGACAAGGGAAACTATAAACATATGGCGCAGATCCTGACCTCAATCGCGCTTTACGAAGTCCTGCAAAAGCACGGGAAGAGCGATGAGGAAGCGTATCGTACCGTTTCGGAGGAGATGTGGAAGTTTCTCGACCCGTCGGGGATGCAAAAGCTTGCGAAAAAGTCGTTCTTCCTTCCGCTGATGAAAAAGATCGTGCCTTTCGGCTTCAAAAAAGGCTCCGGTTTCGGCTGGCGCTATACCTGGCACAAGGACGGCCCGAAGAACGAATTCCGA
>JAEEJO010000005.1 GCA_016281915.1 Clostridiales bacterium | reverse complement strand
TATTTCCCGTTTTTTTCAGCGGAATCGACCGCCCAGCAGCAGTTTGATGGACCCATAAAAAAATCTTCAGGGTGAACGACGGATTCAAGCTTCCACTCCACCGCGTCTGCAGAGGACCAGATCTGCCAGTCATGCATGCAACAACCGTGTGCGTCAGCAACCGCGTCACGTGACGCATAGAGATACATCCGGCCTTCAAAAATATGAATATGAGGATCGCATACTCCCATGCCGGGAATAATGGGATTCTTTTTTGAAATAACAGTTCTCTTTTTTTCTCCGCTGTAAGGCGTTGCGCGTTCCATTTTTTTCTTCCTCCGTAATATGTTTATAAATCATGATTCGATGCTGTCCGGCACACCGCACTCAGCGCAGGACACCTCCACGGGCAGCGCGGAATAACGGTCAGGTTCCGGAATGGCGCGAGCATCATCCGGATCGCTCACACGACACATACCATCGCTTGTTGTCTCAAGTATATCACATTTTGAGAAAATAATCAAGAACGTATTTGAAGCCGTATACAATAAAAACACTGCAAACAGTTTTAATGTGGTGTATGTAGATTTCTGCAATTTCTTTGTCCGTACGCAACAAAGATTTTGCCATCTCGCATTGCCCTCCTGCACTGCCAATACAATTGAGCATGCCAAAACCGCGGAGAAGTTTCAAAAATATGCCTATACTATAATAAAGAATCCCCATCACAAAAGCATGATTTTCAATCTTCGAAACGGAGTTGCCGATACTGTCTTTTACAGCTGCCTTGACAAAGAGGCAAATGAGGATGATCTGTATAACAGGATGATTTTATTTGAGCAGAAATACGATCAGGAAGAATATACGCTCAAGGACGGTAAAAAATACGGGTCGGAGCTCGAATATTTCACCTATAATTATGATACAGACTGTCTCGCATACATTTATGAAGTGTTTTTCGCATATGAAAACGGGATTATCAACAATGATTACGGAACCGTCTGCATGATAGACGAAAACGGCAGCGCGACAACCCCGGCGTTATAATAGACTGAAAAATATTTACAAAACAACAGACACGGGTTTTTCCGTGTCTGTTGTTATATAATATGCTTCAAGCCGTCCCGGATGCGCTGTTTTATTCCTCGAATATCGGTTCGCTTGATACCCAATAATAAGCTCCGTCGTCTCCGAGCGCAAAAGTATGCATGTAATTCTGCATAATATCGTCAAATGCGGAAATATCGGCGTTTTCACTGCTGAACAGCTGTTGTGCAGGCAAGACAGTTAAAAAATCATGGTCTGCAGTATATTCAGGACTGTATTCATACGGAATATCGTTTTTTTCGCATATAGGCTTTGTTTGCAACGCATCGGCATATAAAGCCTCGATATACAGGGATCCGTCATCGGATGCACCGTATTCGACCGACATGAATTTATCGTAGACATATGCAAATTGTCCGTCATATTCGATTTTTGAAAACAATGAAAAATCATGATATCCGCAGCCATCGCTCTGTTTTGCGGAGTTCCACTGCAGGAACTTTTCTCCGTCATATTCCAGCACGGCGTTTTCCGGAGTAGCAAAGCTTTTATAGTTGACAGATGCATTATTACCAAAAAGTTTCCTGATAGTTTCTTCGAATTCACGTAAAGAGTATACGGTATATTCTATATTCTCATATATGATTTCTCCGTTTGACGGATCGGTACCGTATGGAGAATATATCCCTGCATCAGCCGTTACAGTCTCCCTGATTTGATACGGAAGATTATAAAAAACCAAATCAAGAATATAGTCTACGCTCAAATCGTCAAACGTTATTTTAGCAGTACGGTAAAATGATTTGTTTTCTTCTTTATCACATGTGTAATATAACCGACTGTCGCACAAAGAATAATACAGATCCTCAACAGTTCCGAAAAACGATATTTCCGCAGTATAACCGTTGCGATATAACATAATTCTTTTGTTGCTTATCGGCTTGAAGGTGCAATCAGATTCCGTATGCAAAAGTTCAAGTATTTTCGATGCTATATGATAGCGATAAATATTTTCTCCGCTCGAATAAAAAAGAACCGCATCGTTTCCGTAAAATTGATCAATCGGCATTTGCGCGTCATAAATCAGGGTTTTATTGTTTCCGTCACGATCGATCGATATGATCTGACTGTCGTTTATAACACAGTAAAGAATATTTCTGAACGGATAAACATACGATGTTTTTTCTTCCAGCAGAACTTTTGTCGACCAATCTCTTATATCCTGCCGATAAAGCCATCCGTTGATATAATAGATATAATCATCATAACCGAATCCAACGGATTCGTCCTTAAATGGTCTTTCCTTCGAAAAATACATGTCATATGACATTATGTCAGTAATCGGACGTTCCGTTTCAGACATATTGCACGATGTAAGAAGAAAGACTATAATTATGAAAAGTATTAATCGTCTGTCCATATTTCCCCCTAATATATTTCACCCTGAGAAACCGCACACCGTGCATGAACTGCCTCCAGTATGGGATGCGGTATCTTTGAATAGCGTTTCATAGGGCTTTTCAGGGATACTTTCTCCGATGCTGAAAAATACAGAACACATTGCTACCTAGGCAATTACCATTACCGCCACAAACATTTTAATAATACGTACATCAATATCTCCTTTTTGTTAAAATCTACAACTATATTATCATGTTTATTATATCATAAATTTATAATTGTGTCAATATATTCCTGTTTTTTTAATTTACGGAAATTAAAATGCGTCTTAATATTTTGTTAGTCTCTTAGTAATATGAAATAATCATCGGCTGAATCAGCACATGATCGCGCAAAAGTATGAACAATAATTACCGACCTGACGGGCGCCGGTAATCATCAGCGCCTTTTTCGGATTGTCGTTATAGAACTCTTCAATTTGCTTTGTGATTTTACGCTGGAGCATTTTTCATCCTCCTATAATTCTCGATGGTAGTATGATATCACAAATCCACGAAAAAATCGAAGTATAAATTACACTTTTCCATGAATAATTCTCTGGTTTTTTACACTTTTTCCGATACGCGCACTCATATTTGTACTGTCAAGAAAAGTAGACACGTCCTTTTATGATTGTCTCTTTTGAAATCAAGACAATGAGTATGACAATATAGACGTGACAAAGGCGGCTAAAGAAATCCTGTCGTGCTAGAATAAAGCGCAGCTGGGAAATGCATCCTGCTTTGTGCATCATCAGCTGCGTTGTATTCATCGGTATGAAAACTGTCCTATTAGTGAGAAATATGGAATGTCAATACTTTTACATTGGTGTTTTCATTTGACATTTCTGATATCGCTTTCTACGATATTAAATCGCTTAAATTCCGGGATGGATGATTCCATCGCCCATTCCTTGATTTTGTTGTCGGCGGACACTTCCACCTCCGCGATAATACTGGAGGGGTAAATAACGCTCCTGAGCTTTGCTTTGCGGAATTCGCTGTAAGAATCGCAAAGCGGTACACCGTTAATTCGGCTGATATAATCCACCATGGCAAGCAGATACAGACTTTCGGGATACCTATATACGATGTCCTCCTCTGAAAATGCAATTATGATAAACCTTCCGTTAGTTTTTGAACACGTTCGACACATTCCAGAAAACGCGTATTACTTCGGATTGGCTCAAACTCCCATCTCTGCAACCACTTTGGACGGAATGCTGTATGAATTTTCTTGAAGTCCTTTTCCAGATTCCGATACACAAACAATGGATGATTAAAACTGTAGATTTTAGTAGGAGGACAGGAAGAAACATATAGCTGTTAAATTCTATTATAGCTGTTAAATTCGTATTTTAAACAAATACATTTACCACAAGTCCCGTGATGAAAGAAAACAGCATCACAAACGCAATGTAGAGCACGAAGCGTTTGATGCCGAATACGATCTTCAGCGCTCCCAAATTGGTTATTTTTGTGGCGGGGCCGGTGAT
>JAEEJO010000004.1 GCA_016281915.1 Clostridiales bacterium | reverse complement strand
TTTTCGGCGGTGAACTTGTATTCGGCGTCTTTACTTACTTCTTTTCCGTCTTCCGTCCAGTTGACGAATTTGTAATTTTCTTTCGCTTCGGCTTTAAGCGTTACTTCTGCGCCTGCGGTTACTTCTCCTCCGCCTGTAACGGTGCCGCCTTTTGTCGGTTCTGCAGTCAGAGTGATTTCGTATTTTATCAGTTCAAAGTTTGCGGTGAGCGTGCGATCTTTTTCGACGGTGAACTTGTATTCGGCATCAGTGCTTACTTCTTTGCCGTCTTCCGTCCAGTTGACAAATCTGTAATTATCTTTCGCTTCAGCTTTTAACGTTACTTCGTCACCTGCGTTTACTTCTCCTCCGCCTGTAACGGTGCCGCCCTCGCCTGCTTCTGCGGTAACGTTATATTTTATTATTTCAGGAATGTTTTCGGTAACGAGAACCGTTATGCCGTCTGAGTCTGTTTCTGTGTCCCCCGTATAAGTCACGGTTCCGTCTTGTGAAATTCTGAAAGCAGAATCATCTGCGAGAGTATACTTTTCGGGAGCGGCGTTTTCATGCAGCGTATAATCTTTTGCGGTGAGGAGTCCGATTACGGTATGAGGTTCATTAGAGGAAGTCCATTCGTGAACGACATTGCCATCTTCATCGATTATCTGCATTTCCGCACCTTTAAGAGCGTTGCCGTCACCGTCTTTAACGGCGAATGCGACGGAAATGACGTTATGTTCGATAATTATTACCGTGTTTTTATCGGCATCAGTCGTTGTATTTGCATCAGTAGTAACTTTTCCATCCGAGTCAACAGTGAAGGACGCGGAAGACGCAAGGATATAGCCTGCAGGAGCGGACTTTTCAACGAAAGTGTATTCCTCATCAGGGGTCAGTCCCGAAACAACGTGCGCTTCTTCTGTGGAGGTCCATTCGTCAACAATTTCTTTATCTTTATTCAGAATCTGAAGCGATGCGCCGCTTACTGCCTTGTCTTTATCTGCAGCCCATGTGATCAGACGAATTTCTGTTTCAGGGGACGTAAGAGTGAGCGTTACCTCTGCAGGAGCGCTTGCATAGTCGGTCTTTTTATCGCCGTTATACTGTTCGCTGAAAACCCTGAGCGTATAGCTTTCTTTCATATCAAGGTCTGCAGGAAGAGTTACGGTGAGTTTGCCTGAAGAGGATTCTGGCTGAACAAGTCTGCCGTAATACAGTATTTCGCCTGAGGAATTGCAAAGAACGGCGGAAATATACTCGTTTGAAGTGCTTTTTGCATCGTTTGCCGTCGCACCTTTATAATTGAGCTCGATGCTTCCGCCGGGGAAAGCGGTTGCTGTTTTTTCTGTAAGAGTGAAAGATCTTTTGCTGTCAAGAAGTGTGAGCTTCCATTCGTTCCCGCTGTATTTCTCTGTTTTTTTCAATGCATCCTTGCCCGATCCGGTCTTTTTGGAGCCTGTCGCGGCAGACGTGAAAAGAACGGATTTAAGATTCAGATAAAAAGCGGGACGGACGCCAAGTTTATTTGTGTCGACGGCTTCAGCCTGATCTTCAACCGTGCCTTTGCCGCTGACGACCGCAGCGTCGGTATCCTGAGATCCCGGAGAGCGCAGCCACCAGCCCGCCTCTTTTGAATCGGTGTTTTCGGGATCAGCCTTGCGCAGATCGGCACTCACGCTGCCTGCCTCTTTTACCGAAAGGGGCCAGAAAACAGCGTCCTCAACTGCTTTTCCTGCGATTTTATCATTATTGTATTCTGCCGTGCCGCTGTTGCCGCTGCCGCCTTCGAGAGTTCGGGTTATCACGGCGGATTTTTCCTGTGCGGATAATCCAGCGGCTAATGCATCCACCGTTTTTTTCAGAATACTCGACGAATAGGCATTCGTCCAGTTTTCTGCGGAACCGAACGTTGTCTGTCCGAGATTTTCAGCTGCAAGGAGCGTCATTCTGCCGCTGCCGCAGTCAATTATACGCCACGTTTTTCCACCGAACATGACTGTCCGGGCATCCGCGGTGTTTGCTTTGGTTTTAAGTATATCCGATCCGGACATTATTTCCGAAACTCCGTCCGTTGCTGCGCCGAGAGCCGCAAGAGGCATCATGGTAAATATCAGACAGATCGAAATCAAAATTGAGATAAGAGTTTTTTTCTTCATAAATATTACGCCTTTCCCTGAAGATATCTATTATCACACTCGAAATTATTCCTTTTATACTATATCACAAGATCCAACGTATGTCAAGCGGAAATACAAAGACAGCCGTGGTATCTTGTCTGCCGGGCATGATTTTGAGCATTCTTAATTACTTAGACTTATTTAAGTCAAAAAAGTTCCGTATAAAAAAAGATATTGACTTTTATCAGAAATTATAGTATAATATAAAAAAATTATACATTCGGAAAGGGCAAAACAATGAAAAGAATAACGGCGATAATACTTTGCGCAGTGTTTTTTCTTTTGTGCGTTTCCTGCGATGCCGCAGAAGAAATAATACCTGAATACGATACCTCCGTATCCGACGACGCTGTCGATCTTGCGGGGCAAAAGCTTATCATGGGAATGGTTCAGGACTATTTCTTTGAAGGCGCGGACTCTACTCTCAGTTATACAAACAACACCGAATTCGGAGATCTTGCAAGACAAAGACTGAATGACGTTAAAAGCAAATACAACTGCGATATTGCATTCGAATACGTCAACAGATCCGGCGAAGTGGCTTACAATTCAGCCGTTGCAGGCATTTACAAATTCGATTTTATCACGGAAGAATCGTTTTTCCTTGTAAACTACGTCAGAGCAAATGCTTTTGTTAACCTTATAAATCTTGAAAGCCTTGACGTTTTCGATCAGTCCAAATGGGGCGACAAGTATATGCTCGTTTCAACGATGTTTAATGGCGGCATATACGGGGTTCTGCCCGCAGCGCACCCGATGCGCACGGCATGCTCGATAGGCAACATTCTGGTTGTTAATGAAGACTGCATAGCAGAAATACTGGCAGACGACCCGAGAGATCTTTTTGAAAATTCCGAATGGAACTGGACAACTTTTGACAACTGCATCAATACATACGCACACGTCAGCCCAACAACAAACGAGCAGGTATATTCTCTTACATCCGGTTTCGGCGGCTTTTCAAGAGAACTTGCAATGTCCAACGGCGTTGAGGTCTTCTATTTCAACGACAACGGATCATATACGCTCGGATATTTTTCTCAGCCTGCAATAGACGCATATAATCAGGCATACGAATGGTTCTTCGGAGCGACGACTTCAAACGTCAAAACCGATGTTTCAGGCGACGATATTCTGAATATGCTTGCAAACGGAGAAACCGTATTGGGCTCTCTGGCTGCATGGCAGGTATTCTCTACGACCGATTCACTTGCATACCGCATAGAGAATTTCGGTCTGATCCCCATGCCTGTAGGCCCGAACGCCAAAGGACAGAACGACTATAAAACGTCGTATTCATCAGCAGACTACACGATGTGTATTCCTCTTACGGCAAAAGACCCTGAAATTTCCGGTCTGATCCTTGACAAGATATACGAGCCGTTTGAAGGATATGAAACAGAAGAAAGCATAATCGATTATATGCATAAAAACTATTTCACAGATATCCGAGACGCGCAATTCTTCTCAGAGATAACAAAGAACAATCACGTATACTATCACGACCATATGCACAGTTTCAGCACGATGTTCGACCAGTTCCCCGGAAACGGTATAGCAAAGGGTATGCAGTCATATGAAAGTGCGCATTATGAAAATGCAACTAAATACGTTCTTCCCGCATATCAGACACTTTATGACTATGAGGAAATGTTCCACGATTGATCACTGACGCAAATGACAGACCGTCTCCGTAAACGGAGGCGGTCTTTTATTACTGTTGACAATGATGACAATATGCTGTATACTGTATAAAACTGCAATATTCAAATCTTTTTTCTAAAATCGGAGATTATCGGGATGACAGAGAATATAAGACAGACACTTTTTCAGATGCGCGATGAAGAATACCGTGATTTTCAGATAAAACTTATTCCCGGAATAGCCCCAGAAACGGTAATAGGAGTAAGAACCCCCGATCTGAGAAGATATGCCGCAGAGTTGTATAAAAGCAGCGGTTACGGGCAATTTCTTAAAGAGCTTCCGCACAGGTATTTTGACGAAAACCAGCTTCATGCTTTTATTATTTCCGAGATAAAAAATCCCGATATCTGTCTGAATGAAGTAAACGAATTTCTGCCTTATATCGACAACTGGGCAACGTGCGACCAGCTCTCTCCGAAGTGTTTCACCAAAATCCGTGAGAATCTTTTGATAAATATCGAAGAATGGATCAGGTCGGACAGGACGTATACCGTCAGATTCGCAACGGGAATGCTGATGAAGCATTTTCTGGATGAGAATTTCGAGCTGAAATATGCGGAAAAAGCTGCGGAGATACGGAGTGACGAGTATTACGTAAAAATGATGGTCGCATGGTATTTTGCCACAGCGCTTGCAAAACAATATGAGAGTATCGTTCCGTTTATCGAAAGCCGTCGTCTTGATGAATGGACACATAATAAAGCCATTCAAAAAGCCGTTGAAAGCTACCGGATAACCGCTGACAGGAAAGAGTATCTGAAAACTCTGAAGATAAAGGTGAAAAACAAATGATATTGACTACCGAAAGGCTGATACTGCGCTCATGGGAAGAAACGGACGCGGAAGAGCTTTATAAATACGCAAAAGACCCTCGTGTAGGACCTGCCGCCGGCTGGCCGCCTCATTCGAGTGTTGAGGACAGCCGTCAGATCATAAAAAACGTGTTGAAAACCGATGAAACATATGCAATCGTTCTGAAAGAAACAGGGTTGCCCGTAGGCAGCATAGGGCTGCATTTTCACAGTTATCTTGCAGAAAACGACGATGAGTGCGAGCTTGGCTACTGGCTTGGTGTGCCTTACTGGGGAAAAGGGTTAGTTCCCGAAGCTGCCCGCGAGCTCCTTCGCCACGCGTTTGAGGATTTAAAGCTTGAACGCGTATGGTGCGGATATTATGACGGCAACGAAAAATCAAAACGTGTTCAGGAAAAACTGGGCTTTAAGTACCAACGGTCAAGTGATGAAGTGCCCGTGCCGCAGATGCATGAAGCAAGGAGAGGGCACGTAAATCTCATGACAAAAGAAGACTGGGCACAGCTCAAAAGCCGCTGAGTATAATGCCGCAGCGTCCGTAAAGACAGCATCCGCGCGTCATTTACGGTGCGTATAAATAAATATCAGGCAAGGAAATACCGTTTTTGTCGAAGTTATCGAAACAGTTGACAAATCGATGAAATTACATTAAAGATCCGCCCGTTTCAGGAAGGGCGGATCTTTTGCGGTTACTGTATATAAGATAATAACAACAATTCTTACTGTTTTGACGCGGACTTCAGAAAGAAACAAAGTTTATTTCCCCTGCCCTCTTTTCAGGTCCTCCTGCGACACATACGGCATATCTGTAACCGTCGTACGGGCCGAACTCACAAAAAGAATACTGTCGGGAGTCAATTTCCTGACGGACGGAAACAGATTCGCCGTCCTGCCTGATGCAGAAAGAATTCAGCGGTAAGGAAAGGCCGCGTCCCAGAGTTTTGATAAAGCTTTCCTTAAGAGTCCAGTATCTGAAAAAAAGGTCGTTTACGGCTTTATCGTCAGCACATCGCATTAAATCATGATATTCTTCGGGCGAAAAGAAGCGTTTTGCGATGTTTGCATCGATATTTCGTATTTTCTCAACATCGCAGCCAACGTCGCAGTCCGACAAAACGCACATGACCTTTGAGCCGGAATGGGAGATACTGAACCTGATATCATCTCTTTGCCAAAGCTTTGGTTTACCGTTTTTTTCCGTTATAACCGTATAGTCGTAGACTCCTTCAGCGGCGAGAGCGGCTTTCAGGAGCGCACCTGCGCCGAGAGACAGACGTTTTTTTCCATCGGACAGAAGACTGTCCACTTTGGACTTTCGATAATCGGAAACGAGTGAATAAAGCCGAAAAAAAAGATCCTCATTTTCAAGCGGAGAAACATCCGCAGCGTATATTTTTGTTTTCATTGTTTATTCTCATATTGAGCAGGCATTGTAAATTTTAAAGCGTTTTTTCGGAATAAAACGGGTGTTGCTTCAAACAGTCGTATTCAGCCGTCGTTTTCGGAGTTCAGGGAGGACTCTATTTTATTGAGTGTTTTGAAAAATCGGGAAGTGGCGATCATGGGTCCGAAGCAAAAGCAGCCGAGCATATTCCACCAGAACATATGTTTCCATGACGTGTGCGGACCTTCGATCCCCATTGTTTCCGCTTTTGTTTTCAGCTCGCCCGCGACGTTTGCCATCCAGACAAGAGTATAGATAAAAAGAGTGGGTATGCCGAGAAGATACGCCTGCCAATACGGCTGAATTTTATGGCCGAGAACGCTTTCAAGCTCATTTTGCAGACCGCTTGTCGGCATATAAATAAGGAAAAACAGCCCTGCCGTAAAAAAGTCGATAAAACCGAGCCAGAAGCCCGCGCGATCAGTATGCTTATATTTCATAAATCATGGTTTCCTTCGTATATAGTCGTTTTATCGCCTTTATTGTATACCATAATTCATCAAATGTCAATATTGAAGAGTAACTGCGCAATATTTTCAGAAAATGTTTTTCGGGATATTGACTTCAAGAGATCTTTATGATAAAATAAAAGGTAAGAATATAATAAATTGCGGTTTACTTTTTACGATTGGATTTTGTCAGAGACTCAAAATGAAATCAAGGCTGAAAATATATTATTGAAAGGATTGTTTTTCAATGAAGTCATTCAAACGCATTATTCTTCTGATGCTCGTATTAACGCTTGCCCTTTGCGCATGCGAACAAGCTGTTGAAGAGGTCGTTCCCGAATATGAGGGCGCAGCAGAGGGTGTAGATCTTGAAGGGTTTAACGCAACATGGGGCTGGAAAGGCGCCGAGGGAAGTTCTGTTTTCGGTTTTATCCCCGACACCGAAAATGCGGATTTTGCACTTCAACGTAAAAGTGACGTTGAAAAAGCGCTTAACTGCAAAATAAAACTGGCCTATTCTTCATCTCTGCTTGACAACTTCCGTGCAGGTATTCTTGCAGGTTATCAGGATTACGACATCATAGCCGCCGACGGCAACCTCATGCCCGACGTCCGTGCAGGTTACCTTACCGGACTTTCGCAGTATCTTGACGTAACCAATACAGACAAGTGGGGAACGCCGAACATGCTGCAGCAAATGCTTTGGGAAAAAGATCTTTTCGGCGTAGTTCCGTTTGCATGGCCTGACCTTATTTACAGACTTTCCGGTCATATCCTTGCAGTAAACGAAAACCTTATCACGATCCTTGCTCAGACAGACCCGAGAGAATACGTAGAAAACAATGAATGGACGTGGGACAAGTTTGAAGAAGTTCTTGCCGACTACACGTATACCGAAGGCGACAGAACCGTATACGGGGTAAGAGTGCATTTGCCGTACTATGCGATCAATATGTTCCTTTCGAGCGGCGTTGCCATCTCTTCTTATCAGGACGGACATGTAGTTGCCGGCGTATATACCGAAGTGGGCAGAGAAGCGCTTGAACGTGCGCAGAAGATATATTATGAAACATGCAGCGATTATTTCCATCCCCTTACAGACTCTGTAGGTGACGATGAATTTGTAAACGGCGAAGCAGTAATGTATCTTACATGGATGAACGAGCTTACCGGAAACACAAGATGGATAATGTATAACATGGACAACGTAGGCGTTCTTCCGTTCCCGCAGGGTCCTCACGCAACACCGGGCAAATATCTTTCATACCATGAAAACCTTCTTCTTGTTTTCGGAATACCTTTCAACGCAAAGGATCCCGCAGTGTCCGCACAGATCATGGACGCGATGTGCGAGCCTTTTGAAAAATATAAAACAAAAGAAGATATAATCGACTATATGGCAAGCCAGAT
This sequence comes from Clostridiales bacterium, assembly GCA_016281915.1. GTDB lineage: Bacteria > Bacillota > Clostridia > Oscillospirales > UBA644 > HGM12619. The sequence goes on along the minus strand of JAEEJO010000004.1, from coordinate 10,844 downwards.
ATTCTTTGACAGAAGAGACGCCGAAGTTGTTGTAAACGAAGTTATGAATACCGAATACGGTTTTTACAGCGAAGGCGCAAGAATTGTTCTTGAGGGCGTAGGACAGACAAACACTCCCGTTTCAAGAATACTGGAATCCAACCAGTCGAGATACGATACGATAGTTGAAGAGTATATGATCCCCTGTTATGAGGCAAGAATAGCCGTTTACGGCGAATGATAATACCGAAAAACTTGACATTTTAGCAGAACGGGTGTATAATATAAGCAATCATGTGCGGAGAGATCCGCGCAAATAAAAAAAGTTAGGGAGAATTACCATGGAAAAACTGAAAAAAGCAATCGCCGAATGTATCGGCACGTTTGTTCTTGTTTTTATCGGTTGCGGAACGGCAATGACGGTTGGCTGCGGTTTTGAAAACGGCTGCGGATATATCCTTACCGCTCTTGCGTTCGGTCTTGTAATTGTTGCGATGGCATACTCGATCGGCAACGTTTCGGGATGTCATATCAACCCCGCAGTATCTATCGCAATGCTGGTATCAGGTAAAATGTCGGTATCAGACTTCTTTATCTATATTATCGCTCAGTTTGCCGGCGCGACCGCAGGCGCAGCTGTTTTGAAGGGCATATTTGCTCTTGCAGGACTTGAAGACAAAACCGGAGCGCTCGGCTCGAACGGACTTGCCGGGGGCAACGTAATAGCTACTCTTATTATAGAATGTCTGCTTACGTTCATATTTGTTCTTGCAATTATCGGTGTTACAAGCAAAGTTGAAAACAGCAGCGTTGCAGGCATAGTGATCGGTCTTACGCTTGCTCTGGTCCACATCCTCGGTATAGGACTTACCGGAACATCCGTTAACCCCGCTCGCTCTTTCGGCCCCGCTATCTTTGCAGGCGGAGAAGCACTTTCAAATCTCTGGATATTCATAGTTGCTCCTCTCGTCGGCGGAATTCTTGCGGCGCTTGTTTACAAGCTGATAAAGCCTGCCAAATAAGTATTGCCCTGTATGAATTTATCAAGCACACGACTTACAGCCGTGTGCTTGTTTGTTAGAAAGATAAGATTTCAACAAACAGACTAAACTATATCCCCTACCCGACTAAAAAACGGAGCGTGAAGCATAATGGATCGTAATGAAAAGAAAAACGCGGTATTTTTCGGTGATAAATCGCAGATAAAATATGTGTATTCCGCAGACACGGTAAAAAAGCTCAGTGAAATAGTAAATTTTGATACTGATGAAGTGATTTCCCCTGCAGAGGCAGAGGCAAACAAAGAGATACTTTCAAAAACGGACTATATTTTCACTACATGGGGAATGCCGCATTTTGAAAGAAAAGAAATACGGGAATATCTTCCGCGGTTGAAAGCCGTTTTTTATGCAGCAGGCTCGGTCCAGCATTTTGCGCGTGAATTTCTCGATGAAAACGTTGCCGTTTTTTCGGCATGGGCTGCTAACGCGGTGCCTGTTGCAGAATACACGTTTGCACAGATCATCCTTGCGGCAAAAGGTTTTTTTCAGCGTTTTCACCGTCAGGAAGACGGACCGGAATGGAAAAACAGGAACGTTGGGGTTAGTTTTCCGGGAAGTTACGAAATAAAGATCGGTATTATCGGCGCAGGAATGGTAGGAAAAGAAGTTATCAAAAGACTGCACACACTTGAAAAAACCGAAATACTTGTTTTTGACCCTTTCCTTTCGGATGAAGCGGCAAAAGAGCTGCGTGTTGAAAAAACCGATCTTGAAACGCTGTTTTCGTCATGCGACGTTATATCCAATCACCTTGCAAACAACAAAAAGACAGTTGGAATGCTGAACGGAACGCTTTTTTCAAAAATGAAGAAAAATGCGGCGTTTATCAACACGGGCAGAGGCGCGCAGGTTATTGAAAAAGATCTTGAAGAGGCGTTGCGCTCAGTTCCGACAAGAGTGGCGCTGCTTGACGTGACGTTCCCCGAGCCTCCGGAGCCTGACAGCTGTTTATATTCTCTTCCGAATGTGATTTTAACGCCTCATATAGCAGGATCGCTAGGCAACGAGGTGCACAGAATGGCGGAATATATGCTTGAAGAATGTAAGGCATTCGATAAGGGGCTGCCGACAAGATACTCGGTCAGTCATGCGATGCTTGAAACGATGGCATAAATGAATAGGTAACTCAATAAGTGATAAAGGGAGCCTCTGAGGAGGTTCCCTTTTTTCGTTTAAGAACGGTCAGAGCATAGAATTCAGTAATGATAATATAATATTTGTTTCGTTTCAGTTTAGTTACCGGATGTATAATTCCGTATGTTTGGGATAGTAAAGACTACCGGAAGATTTCGTGAAAGGGCATGACATGAAAGGAAAAACGAAAAACATTATAGTCGGCACAGGGTTTCTCGCTGTTGCCGCCGCGGTGACTGCGGGGATATCATACGTGATCACAACGACTCTTGTTCAGGAAGCGCTTGACCGCAATGAGCCTGAAGTAATGAAAAAGGCAAAGACTCGCATAACGGGAACATTCAAGGAAACGCCGGAATATGCGAAAGCGCTTGAGGCGGCGCAACTTCTGGAGTCGAAAGAGCATGAGCGTGTGGAGATCGAAGGAAAAGACGGCACAAAACTTGTCGGTCACTGGTTTGAACGAAGTGACAGTGAACGCATAGTAATAGCGATGCACGGCTGGCGTTCGACGTGGTCGTGGGATTTCGGCGCAGTAGCGGATTTTCTTTTTGACAACAAGTGCAGCGTCCTGTTTGCAGAACAGCGCGGTCAGGGTGAAAGCGGCGGAGGCTATATGGGCTTTGGCATGACGGAGCGCTATGACTGCGCAGACTGGGCAGAATGGGCGAATAAAAAGAACGGCTCTTCTCTGCCGATCTATCTTATAGGCGTTTCTATGGGAGCAACGACAGTGCTGATGGCCTCGGGACTTGAGCTACCCGAAAACGTCCACGGTATAATAGCGGATTGCGGGTTTACTTCCGCTAAGGCGATATGGAAGCACGTATGTGAGGACAACATGCACCTTTCATATGCGGTCAGACAGAAAGTTATAGACGATCTTTGCAGTCAGAAGATACAATACCGTGCGGATGAATACTCCACGCTGACGGCGCTTCGGAGCAATACGCGTCCGGTGTTGTTCATTCACGGGTCTGACGATACTTTTGTTCCTGTTACGATGACGTACGACAATTACAAGGCGTGCCTCGCTCCCAAAGAGCTTCTGATCGTTCCTGGAGCTGAGCACGGGCTCAGTTACTTTATCGAGCAGGGAAAATACGAAGAGACTGTTAAGGGGTTCTGGCGCAAATACGACGGATATAAGCCTGACGTTCAGACGATACAGGACTCGGACGATGAAATAAAAAACACCTGAGCATAATAGCGGCATTTCAGATATACAAAGAGGTAAAAAAATGAGAAAAGTTAAGATTATTACAGATTCATGTTCAGATCTTACGCCCGAACTGATGGATCGATATGATATTGATTATGCACAGATGAACACCGTATTCAACGGACAGACGTCCCCTGCCGATCTTGCGTGGAAAGAAGAAGACGTCAAAAAATTCTACGATATAATGCGTAACGGAGGAAGGATCACGACAACTCAGGTTCCCGTTGAGGAATTCAACAGAGTATTCGTGAAATACCTCGATGACGGATACGATATCGTGTATATAGGATGTTCCTCCAAGCAGTCAGGATCGGTAAATACTGCCTCTGTCCTTGCAAAGAAACTTGCGGAAGAATATCCAGAAGCAAAGATAAGATGTATAAACTCTCTTCGTGCATCTGTCGGTGAGGGACTGCTTGCGATAAAAGCGGCAGAATATGCCAGAAGCGGAAAAACAGCTGATGAAACAGCCGATTATATAAACGAACAGCGCAATCACCTTCATCAGTTCTGCACCGCACATACTCTTGACTACCTTAAACGGGCTGGACGAGTAAAGGCATCTTCAGCGTTTTTCGGAAATCTGCTTGGAGTAAAGCCGATCATCATAGCAGATGCCGCCGGGGAACAGGCAGCCTTCAAAAAAGTGAAGGGACGCGCCTCGTCTCTTTCCGAGCTTGTCTCGCTTCTGAAGAGCCATATAACGGACACAGAAAATCAGACAGTATATCTTGCGCATGCAGACTGCAGGAGAGAAGAGATAGAAGAAATAAAAGAAATGATCAGAAGAGAGATCCCGTGCAAAGACATTTACGTAACGACCATCGGTCCGATAATAGGCGCATCGATCGGTCCCGAAGCAGTAGCGATTTTTGCATTCGGGGATGAACAGACTTTCAGGATCGGAGAAAATTAACAGATGGAATGCCGTCAGATAGACAGTTTGCTTTTCACAAAACTTATTCGCGGAGGGGCAGACAACCTGAATATTCACGCTGAAGATGTTAACGGACTGAACGTATTTCCCATTCCGGACGGAGACACAGGCAGCAACATGTTGCTGACGATAAAGGGCGGAACGGATATAATTCCCTCGGGAAACGACGGTATAGGCGATATATCGCGCCGAATTGCAGACGGTATGCTTCTTTCCGCCAGAGGGAATTCGGGCGTTATACTGTCGCAATTTTTTGACGGGATCGCCGAAGGACTGAAGGGAAAGGTTACAGCCGACGCAAAAGACACAGCATTTGCGTTCAGACAAGGAGTAAAGCACGCATACGCGGCTGTTATGGAGCCTGTGGAAGGAACGATCCTCACGGTAGCCCGCGAAGCGGCGGATTATGCGGCAACGCGGGAGCATGAAGACGTTACGGAATATCTGGAGGATTTTCTGAGTCAGGCAGAAGAAACGCTCAGCGAAACTCCGGAAATGCTTCCTGTGCTGAAAAAAGCAGGAGTTGTGGATTCAGGCGGAGCAGGACTTATCTATATTATTGAGGGAGCCGCGAAAGTCCTGAACGGTGAAGATATACAGGAGCACGGTTTTGAGAATATCGGAAATGAACATCACGGTGTCGATCTTGACAGATTTGACGAAAACAGCGAACTGATATACGGTTACTGCACGGAGCTGCTGCTGAGGCTGCAGAGATCAAAAACAGATATTGAAGCATTCAACGTCGATATTATAAAAGATTATCTGCAGTCCGTCGGCGATTCGATCGTCTGCTTTCAGACAGGAAGTATAGTAAAAATTCACGTTCACACAAAAGCTCCGTATAAAGTACTTGAATTCTGCCAGAAATACGGCGAATACCTGACGGTCAAGATCGAAAACATGTCATTGCAGCACAACAGTCTTCCGTCTGACAGTAAGCTTGCGGAAAAGACTGAAAGAAAAAGGTATGCGGTTGTTGCAGTCGCTTCGGGAGAAGGAATAAAAAAGACGTTCAGGGAAATGGGCGCGGACTATATAGTAGACGGAGGACAAAGCATGAATCCGTCAACAGACGATTTTATAGAAGCGTTTGAGCGTGTAAATGCAGATGTGATCTTCGTTTTACCGAACAACGGAAATATTATTCTTGCCGCAAAGCAGGCTGGAAAAATGTATAAAGATTCTGACGTAAGGGTGATCGAGAGCAGAACGATCGGCGATTGCTACGCGATCCTGACTATGCTTGACACAGGCTCGGACGATGCAGACGCGATCGAACGCGAAATGGCGGATTCCATGAGAGGAGTTATAACTGCGTGCGTTTCAAAATGTGTCCGAAACGCCGAAATGGACGGATACCTTCTTCGTGACGGAGAATACATAGGCTTTGAGGGAAAAGAAATAGTATCGGCAGACAATGACAGAAGAGATACGGCATGTATGCTTGCAGACCGCATTGATTTTGCGGGACATGAGATATGCATAATAGTAAGAGGGTCTGATTCGGAAGAGAAAGAAGCCGAGGAGATCGCGTCTCACGTACGAAAATCGCATGAAGGATGCGAAGTATTCGTTATTGAAGGCGGACAGGATATTTACAGCTATATAATTATTGTTGAATAGGAAGTGGTAAAGTGAAGATCGCGATGTGGCTGATTGCTGCCGTCTGCGGCTGGATAATCGGAGGGTTCAATCCGGCAATAGCGCTTTCAAAAGCAATCTATCATGAAGATATTCGCGATTCGGGAAGCAAAAACCCGGGATTTACAAATTTCCGACGTGTTTACGGAAATAAATATGCATGGTTCGTTTTCGTTCTCGACCTGTTGAAGGGCGCTTTACCGTGCTTGCTTTTCGGATGGCTGATATCGTATTTCGGATTCAACTTTCAGCTCGGCGCAGCGTTTACCGGGTTGTTTGTAATGCTGGGACACTCTTTCCCTATTCAATACGTATTCAAAGGCGGAAAAGGTTTTCTTGTTTTGCTTTCCGTACTGTTTATTATTGATCTGCCTGCAGGACTGACGGCGTTTGCAGTAATGGCGATACTGCTTCTGACTGTAAAATATATGTCCCTTGCCACCATGTGTGCGCTTGCCGCAGGCGCGACGGTACTGTTTTTGACGGGCTGCGATCTGTATGCAGCGATAATCTACTCAATTTGCGTTGTTTTTATGATAATACGGCATAAAGAAAACATTAAAAGACTATTCAACGGAACTGAAAGCAAATTCACTCTCGTTAAAAATAAATGATAGCAAAGATAAAAAAGCACCGACTTAGCATCCAGACAAGTCGGTGCTTTTTAAGCAAACTTTTCTTCATGATATTATTTCCCGAGACCGGTGTAAGCGATATAGGGTCCCGGAAACCGTATTTTAAGATAATCTTTCATTCTGAAATGATAGTTGATATCCTTAAGATCTGCAACCGCTTCGTCAATATATTCACGATTTTTCGACTTTATCGCGGCGTTCAGCAAAACTGTGTAATGATGAATATAGAAACGGTCTCTTTCTTCTTCATTCAATTCTGAAATTAATTCAGAAAACTTCGAGAACAATATCTGCTTGTTTTCTTTATATTTTCTATATGGCGGAATGTTGTTGTCGGTAATGTTTTTCCTGACAAGCGTCTGATTCAAAGCAAAAAGAGTATATTTACGGGTGTATCTGATCATAAACTCCAGATCCTGATAACGGATGAAGTCTTCGTCAAAGCAGCCTATATCCTCTGTGAAATCTTTTTTTAAAAACAAATTGCTGCCCGTCCCTAAAAGCCCTTCGTTGAGCAGTATATCCTTCCACGGATGTCCGCTTGCAGAAGCTTTTCGATTTTCCGTAAATATATCATTTTTAAAGATATCCACATCGGTATATACGGCGTCCGCTTCGGTTGATTCCATGAACTCGACACATTTTTCGACTCTGGAATCGTAAAAAATATCATCGTCATCAAGAAAACAGATATAATAACCTTTGGCGTTTTTTATACCCGTATTTCTCGCGGCAGCTCCGTTTCTGTTTTTGTCGTGCTTAATATAACGAACGGCGGGATTATCGACATATTGGGACATGATCTTTTCCGTGTTTCTTCTTCCGTCTGATAAAGGATCGTTGTCGTCCACAACAATTATCTCGATATCACGATATGTCTGCTCGAGCGCAGAGTTAACGGCATCCGAAAGACGTTTTGTGGCATTGTATGAAGGAATTATAACTGACACGGTTTTGTGATCGAAAAACATCTTTATTACCTCTGCGTTACATTATCTGAGAAATGTAAATCAAATCATGCCGTATGTTAATTTTTAAAACGATGGAGTATTCTATTACTGAGCGGAATGATAATTCTTTTCAGCAGTTGTTCCATTGATTCGCTTTTCATATTGAAAAGCCATACAAAAGCAACCGCGATAATTCCTGAAACGACAGCCCGCAGTATTATCCACAAAAGTGTATTGCCCAAAAATGAGCATATGACAAACGACAGCACAGCAGCCGCCAACGTTATCACGAGTTGTTTTATCTGATTTAAAAAGAACGGTTTAACGGGTTTGTTGAAATATTTAAAGATGATCCTCGGTTCATACCAGTACTGACTGACAAGTTTTGACAGTAAAGTGGCGATAAGGACTCCGGGAACGCCAAAAAATATGCCCAGGATAACAGAAAAAACGATATTCAGTCCTGCTGTGATAAGGATCAAAAATCTGACCTGCCTGAAAAGCCCCATGGTTTCTCTGAACATCCAGACAGGGTTCATAATTGCATTGACATAAAAATTGGATATGATTGCTATCACCCAACTGAAATGCATTACATTATCTGCGCCGATCCAGAAATTGATAAACGGCTGATAACAGTTGAGCATGCAGCATGTGACTACCGTGCCGATAAAGCTGAAGATAAGGCACAGAATATTAAACATCTTATATGATTCATCAGCGTTTTGTTCGGCATTTAGGTTACCTAAGCTTGCAGTTATCCCGGTTATGAAAATGCTTATAAATGCCGTGACAAACGTAACTATCATATAGTAATTTGAATAATAACCCACATAAACCGTCCCTACAAGAACGGAGATGAGAATGTTATCTGTATTATTCAAAAGAACGTGTGCCGCTTTATATACAAACGTAGCTTTTACATTTGCGACTATTATTGCTTTTTCGTCGGAAGGAAGAATACTCTTTTTTGGGTTAAGATGCTTTAAATACGGATACTTTCTGTTTGCGGTATAGTTAAGCAGCAGGTTTTTCAGCACCATGCATGAAATCTGAATGATCAGATATCCTAAAAAGTTGCCTGACATCAACAAATAGATGATCTGCGCAACATACATTATGATCGTTGCAATTATCTCGCAAACGTTGCTTAAATAGTTATTCTGATCTGCTGTTATAACGGTAGTTTTATAAACAAAAAAATATGAAACGACTGAGTTGAGAAGATATAGAAGGTAATATATTATCAGTTCATTGAGAGGGAGATCGCTTTTGATGATAAAACGCAAAAACGGAACCAGTGCGACTCCGATAACGCCTACAGAAACGGCGATTCCAAGGTATATCTTTCTGAAATAGCATACAAGGGCCTTTACTCGTTCATCGTCGCCTCTTCTAAGCGAAGAATAGAGCGTATAATTCAGGACATTGCCTACGCCCAGTTCTGAGATTGCCAATACAGCCAGAATATTGGTATAAAGACCGCTGACGCCGTTATATTCAACGCCAAGGATCTTAATAAATAATGTTTTAGTTGCAAAAGCAAAGAGCATTGTTATGATTTTGCCTATAAACCCGACTAAAACATTTCTGGATGATTTTTTTATTCTACTCTCTGTCATTGATTTCTTGTCTCACAAATTGGGATTTCCGTTTACTGATGTAAATACAAACGCAGATATTCTCTATATTTTTCTGTTTTATCAAATGCCAATGCTCTGTTTTTGCAGTTTTCCTGATTGTATGGTTTTTCGGTTGAAATCCTTATGATCTGTTTTGTAAGACCGTCAACATCGTCCGCAGATACAACACATCCGGTTTTGTCATCAGGTATTTCCGGACTTCCGCCTGTTCTGAACGTTAAAACCGGGGTGCCGCAGGCGATGGACTCCATATTAACTGTAGGATAGTTATCTTCTCTGGTGGGATTGACGAACAAATCGGCTGCGCTGTATATTTTAGCAAGCTCATATTGATTGTCTGTTGTATGAATCGTCAGTATATCATCCGGTAATTGATCATCGGTTTCATCATTCGTTCCGACAAGGACTATGCTATAATGATCATCAAGACGTTTTGAAAGTTCGACAAATACATCAATACCTTTGCGATAGCCCCATGCAAACGCAACGCCCAAAAGGATAAACCTGTTTTCAAGATGGTGTTCTTTACGAAAACCGCTTTCCGTAGGTTTAAATACATCAAGATCTATCCCGTTATTTATTACTTTAACGGGATAATCTTTAAGAAAAGACTGTTTGACAAGCGACGCCAGCCATTCCGAGGGAGTAACAACGGTAAGGTTTTCAACTCCGCTGAACCATCCGCGTTTACGCTTCCACATTTTACGGGTCTGATCGACTTTTGAGACAGGGTATATATTGATCTGCGGACAATCAAAGCAGCCGGTTTTCCACTTATCGCAGTTGATGGATGAGAAATACGGACATTGCCCTGTAAACGACCAGCAGTCGTGAAGAGTCCACACAGTTTTAATGCTGTGTTTCTTTATATATTTAAACAGCATCGGAAGATTGATATAGCAATTATGAAGATTATGAAGGTGAAAAATGTCGGGTTTGAATTTATCGATCTTTTTCAGAAAACGCCACGTTGAAAAAATCGAAAAGCATCCGTGTAATCCTGTCCATTTATTCAGATGAATATGAATATTCCGTTCAATTATGCTGCCTATATAAATATTGTCCCGTATTTGCTTTTTTCTGTTTGAACGGGAAGAAGGGCAGCATGTTAATACTGTATGCCCTTCTTTTCTCGCTGCATCTGCAATTTGCAGCATAATATTGCCCGTGCTGCCATAATTGGTGCTGTTGATCGCAACTATTCGCATAACTGTTCGTCAAGCCCCATAAAATCAACAAATATGTGTTACTGTATTCTACACTCCCACGCCCGGATATCTGTATCCGCGAAAATCTCGCTGAGCCTGGACTGAAGCTGTTTTTTTGTTTTGTCTTTTTTGAGTATTACCTGCAAAAAGCCTCCTCCACCCGCTCCGCAGACCATTTTACCGTCGATAAGATCGTCTATACTGTCAAATATCTGCTCTATCAGAGTGTTGGACGTGCCTTTGTCTATCATCTTCGAAAGTTCCCAGTGTCTTGTTAAAAGAGCGGCGAAATCATCAACATGCCCTCTTTCAAGCTCAAAGCGCATAAGAGCTGCGGTTTTCTGTATTTCGTTGAGAGCATATACCGTATCGGGTTCATTACCGATATAATTTCCGACAACGTCACGAAGAAGGTTTCTTGCGAGGCGTCT
>JAEEJO010000044.1 GCA_016281915.1 Clostridiales bacterium | reverse complement strand
CGCCTGCGTTTTTCCAATCTGTTTTCAACCGACTGCATAGCGATTTCCTGCACTTTTTTAAGGTCTTCAGGGTCAACAATTATCTTCCCTGTTTTCGTCCGAAAGACAGTCTTTTCGGGAGTTCTTTCAATGTCTATAATTTTGAGCAGTTCTGCCTCCATCATAGATTTGAGATGTTCTTCCCGTTTCCAATCCTTCGTGTCGATATGCGTGTTAGGAGAGTTCTCCAGTCCGCGCCTAACGGCGAATCCAACTTCCTGCAGATACTTCGGTAATGCACTCTGCAACCGCTGCAGGCGGTTGCGGTCAATGATTTCTTTTGCCGATAACCGGTTGTCAGCCGTTAAGGGAACAAACACAAAGTGCAAATGGGGAGTCTCTTCATCCATGTGAACGTACGCACCTACAACATTTTCCCGTCCAAACTCATCACAAAGCCAGTCCACAGCAGACTGGAAGTACCTACGTACCCCATCACTGCTCATGTTCTTAAATATGTCAGGTGAAGCAGATACAAGCACGCTACACGCCTGCACAGCGTCCTTGCGGAGCGCTGTTCCTTTAGGATTGTACCTGCTATCCACCAGTTCCTTTACACGCCTACGGAACGGAGTGCCGTTACCCATCAGATTGTAATTATCTGCGGTCCGCTTGGAATCAATATCTTTGTTCGAAAGATTTGCACTTGAGCGTTCGTAATGGATTTCGATTCCACGAATGTCCGCAGCCTTAAATTTCTGCACGTGCGCCACAACGAAGTTTTCCATACCATCATCTCCTTTTTACTTTTGTTAATTTCGTCACTACGAAGTATAGCTCATTATACTTCGTCCCGAAGTATAATTCGCATTCTTATTGTAGCAAGCTACAATAAGAATGTCAAGAACCGCTCCAAAATCGCCACAGGCACGTTTAAATCACTGAACCCATACTTCGATACCTGCAGCCTGCTCCCAGCTTGCCTGCGCCCGATTTAAGACGTTCAGAAGCAGTGCATGGGTAACCTTTCCTTTTTCTGATTCCGCCTTTCTGCCTTCCGTCAGGAAGGCGAGGCGTTAGCATATTTTAACTATTCTCACAGACCAGTTAATCTATTTTCTACAAACCACTTGCGTTGACACATGTTTTTATGTTAAACTATTCCCACGGGAATAGTTTAACTTGTTAATCACTGGTGACAAAAATAGTTTAACTGGTCTCACAGACCAGTTAGTTAGGTCTCACAGACCAGTTAACTGGTCTCCCAGACCAGTAAGTTAGTAAAAGATTGTGTCAACCATGCGGTTTACAGGTACTACTCACTTATTATGTTCTCTTTTTATATATAATATATTACAGGAGGTTTTTTATGGGAACTTATAGAAATTATGAAAAAGAAACTACGGAAACTGTAGATGGTATCTCCATCACAGAAAAGGAACAAATCAGTGATTACATCAAAAACGAAGAGCCTGACTATATCAAGCTGTACACTAATATGTGGTGCGAGTTCAATCAAATCCCGATAAAATGGAGGACATTGTTTCTGTCACTGGTCATGCGCATGACATACTGTAACAAAGACGACCTTGAAAACAGTCAGGTCGTGGCAACCGGTGGACCCGTAACTACGGCTATACAACGGGAGTGCGGTTGGACTACCGCTGACCCAGTATATAAGGGACTTAAAGTGCTTACCGATTGTAAAGCAATTAAGCGTATCGCAAGAGGCTGGTATCAAATCAATCCCAGCTACGCTGGCAAAGGTTCATGGAACTACAACCCTAAATACAAACAGGGCGGAATCAAAGACCTGATTGCCATTTTTAATTTCCGTCAGGGTACTGTAGAAACCACTACTACGTGGACTGACAACGATACAGTTATGAGCCGTAAACAAGTCTTAAAGACCCCCGAAGAGACTCCCGAAGAGGAGCCTGTACGGAAAGACAAAAACGGCGTAAAATCACGCCAGCAGAAATTACCATTGACCGCCAAAAGTAAAAATTAAATGCTAACGCCTCGCCGTCCTTTTGGACGGCTTTTTTTTAAGGCTTTGAGAGGGTATTGTGCTAATCTATAATATTTTGCTACGATATCCTTGAAAGGAGGTGAATACCATGAGTAACGTATCTCTGGCAGAGCGTATCGAAATCGACACTCGCAAGCTGGAAGCCAAAAAGAAAAAGAAAGATAGACTTCTGTTCGAACTGGAACTGGTGCAGAGCGAAATCCGTATCCTTGAATCCCGTTTGAAATACAACAAAGGATTGGCGGAAGAGACCCCCGAAAAGACAGACGATAAGGAAGAGGAAATCGGACTGTTCGGAGGGGAAGAAGAGGGTATTTAAAAGAGGTAACGGTGCTACCCCACCGTTACCTCTTTTTAGTAATCTCAACAGTCCTTACGGCTTCGTTATTGGCTTGTTCGAACGCTTTGCGCTTTTGTTCCTGCATGGCAGCTGCGTATCCATCAGGGTCCCGTTCTTTCCATTCCTGCATATAGTTTCCTTCGTAGGATTTCAGAGCAATCTTTTCGATTGCATTATGCAATCCGACCTCTATGCCTTTACGGATTGTCTCTTCGTTCCGTTCCCGTTCCGCCTGTAATTCCGCTTCCCGTTTGGACAGCGCTTCGGCTTGTTTTCTTGTATCATGAAGCAACCGCTGTAACGCCAGGTCATCGTCCTGGGCCTGTAATGCCCGTTTATACTCTTCCAACCTTTTAGATTCTGCTGACTGTTCGACCGCTTGTTTTGTCAGCCTGTCAGCCTTTTCTGCCTGTCTTTTAGCCTGTTTTTCTAACGCTACCAACTGTTTGGACGTTTCTGCCTTTAATTCACGCAGTTCACGGAGTTCCTTTGCATACCGCCTGCGTTTTTCCAATCTGTTTTCAACCGACTGCATAGCGATTTCCTGCACTTTTTTAAGGTCTTCAGGGTCAACAATTATCTTCCCTGTTTTCGTCCGAAAGACAGTCTTTTCGGGAGTTCTTTCAATGTCTATAATT
>JAEEJO010000043.1 GCA_016281915.1 Clostridiales bacterium | reverse complement strand
TTGCCATCCAGGATATCGATCTCTATCCCATGCTCTTCTTCCCAGTCGCAATTCCCGCTCAACTGGAATCCAATCCTTGCGGGATCTTCCGGAACATCTACAATCAATGTGCCTACCTCAAAGCATTTCAGCATCTCACGAAGAGGCGTGTTTTCATCTACAGGTGTCAAATCAATTCCATGATATTGCCTCTATCCCAGTACTGCCACAAGGCTGATGGTTCAGTAAGAGCCCAGATATCGAATCGGGGCTCTTAGTAAAAATGTGCGATTTTTAGGCCGGTTTAGCGGTTTTTAACCACTTTGGTGTACTTGTGGTGTATTTGTGTATGTTTTTGCCTCAAACCGACAGAGAAGAACATCCTGTTTTTTCGGCAAAACAGCACATGCCTTGGTGTACTTTATCAGTACAGTTTTGCACCTGCGGGAATATGAGGATCGACCTGAAGGAGATGAAGTTTCTCGGTATCTCCTTCATGGTGAACTGCACTGATAAGCATTCCGCAGGATTCAATACCCATCATCGGTCTTGGAGGCAGGTTTAAAATGGCGATACACGTTTTGCCTATAAGCTGCTCAGGCTCGTAATACGCATGAATTCCGCTCAGAATAACGCGGTTTGTGCCTGTACCGTCATCAAGAACGAACTTCAAAAGCTTTTTGGACTTGGGAACAGGTTCACATTCAAGCACCTTTACAGCGCGAAAATCGCTCTTTGAGAAGGTCTCAAAATCAACGAAATCAGCAAAAAGAGGTTCGATACGAACGTTTGAAAAATCAGGTTTTTCAGACGAAATAATCGGTGCTCCTTCGATCTGTGTGGCAATGTTTTCGGTATTATCGGCAGAATCGCCTTCCGCTGATTTTTCATTCTTTTTTCCGTCAACCGATTTCATGGTCGGAAACAAAAGGACGTCGCGTATTGCAGGCGAATCGGTAAAAAGCATGCACAAACGGTCTATTCCGTAACCAATACCGCCTGTAGGAGGCATACCTATTTCAAGAGCGTTAAGAAAATCTTCATCAGTATGCTCTGCCTCTTCGTCTCCCGCAGCAAACTGTTCTTCCTGTGCTGCAAAGCGAGCGCGCTGGTCTATGGGGTCGTTCAGCTCCGAATAAGCATTTGCCATTTCCCATCCGTTCATGAAAAACTCGAAACGTTCAACATAATCGGGATTATCCGGCTTTCTTTTTGTAAGAGGAGAAATATCTACGGGGTGATCCATAACAAAAGTAGGCTGAATAAGATGTTCCTCAACAAACTGTTCAAAAAACAAATTCAGAATTTCACCTTTTTTATGTCTCGGCTCATACTGAACGTTGTGCTTGTCAGCCTCTTTACGCGCATCTTCAAGAGTATTGATCTCGTTGAAGTCAACACCTGAATACTTTTTGACGGCATCAACCATTGTTATGCGCTCAAAGGGCTTTCCGAGGTCCATTGCAATTCCATTGTATGTAATAACGGTTGAACCGTTAACTTCATTGGCAATATAGCGGAAGAGCTCCTCGGTAAGGTCCATCATACCATGATAATCCGTATATGCCTGATAAAGCTCCATAAGCGTAAATTCGGGATTATGTCTGGTGTCTACACCCTCATTTCGAAAAACTCTGCCTATTTCATATACCTTTTCAAGACCACCGACAATCAGACGTTTGAGATAAAGCTCAAGTGAAATGCGCATTTTAACATCTTCGTTAAGAGCATTGAAATGAGTTTCAAACGGACGAGCGGCGGCTCCGCCGGGATTGGGAACAAGTATGGGGGTTTCAACCTCCATAAATCCCTTTCCGTCAAGGAATCTGCGGATAGATGAAATAATTCTGGAACGTTTAATAAACGTATCCTTGCTTTCCGTATTTGTAATCAGGTCGATATAACGCTGTCTGTAACGCATATCTACGTTGGTTAGACCGTGAAATTTTTCGGGAAGAGGCTGAAGATTTTTTGAAAGGAGGCATAATTCAGAAGCGTGAACAGATATTTCGCCTGTTTTTGTTTTAAAAACTGTTCCTTTAATTCCGATGATATCACCTATATCCATTTTTTTAAATCCGGCATAAGGTTCTTCACCTATTGAATCACGAGCTACATAAACCTGAATTGTGCCCTGAAGATCCTGGATATTACAAAAAGACGCTTTACCCATGATTCTTTTGAACATCATTCTGCCTGCAATCGATACTTCTTTACCTTCAAAAGCATCAAAACAGTTCCTGATCTCAAGACTATGGTTGGTAACATTATATTTTGTTATCTGAAAAGGGTCCTGCCCCGCATCCTGCAAAGCCTTGAGCTTTTCACGGCGGATACGGCTCTGTTCACTGAGTTCTTTTGCGATTTCTTCGCTTGAAATAACTGTGTTATCTATTTGCTCAGACATATTACATTTCTCCGAACTCTATATTGAGTATTTCATATTCAAATTCTCCGCCGGGAGCTTCAACAAGCACTTTTTCGCCTTTCTTTCTGCCAAGCAGCGCTTTTCCGACAGGGCTCTGGTCTGATATTTTGTTTTCGGACGGGTTAGATTCTGTCATACCGACTAAAATATAACTTTCCGGCTCTTCATCGGGAAAATCAAGATCACGGATCGTTACTTTAGAACCGATTGAAACAACATCTTTTGAAAGCTGGGACTGATCGAGGATCTTTACATTTTTAAGCGTTTCTTCGATGTCTTTGATCCTTGCTTCCATTATAGCAAGCTCATTCTGAGCAGCATCGTATTCACTGTTTTCCGAAAGGTCGCCAAAGTCACGTGCTACCTTGATCTTTTCGGCAACTTCTGGCCTTTTTGTAGATTTAAGGTAATGAAGCTCCTCTTCAAGTTTCTGTACGCCCTCTTCGGTCAAAATAATATCTGCCATTATTTTTACTCCTCTGAAATATAAAAGATTAAAATATTCTTATTCTACTAATTCTCCGAGTACCTGAACTGCTTTTTGAAGCTGAGTATCGTCCTCTCTCGACATACTGTAATAATACATATTATCTTCAATGGGCAGGGATACGCTGTAGTCTGGCTCGAGACCTATACCGTCATAGTTATAACGGCTTTTTGTGACATAGCGGAATGTCGTGAACTTCAAAGCAGATCCGTCACTCAATGAAAAAGTCGTCTGTCCTACTCCCTTACCGTAAGACTGCTCGCCGATAAGTTTTGATCCGCATATATCGCGTAACGATGACGAGAACAGTTCGGATGCGGAAGCTGATTCACCGTTGATAAGAACAACGTAAGGTTTGTTTGTTATTCTGTTATCGGAAGAATACAATGAAGATTCGTAATCCTTATACTGAAGGACAACTATCTCGTCTTTCGGAACGAGAAAGTCAACCATATTCTTAACGGTATTAAGCTCGCCGCCGGGATTGTTGCGAACATCAAAGATATAACCGGAAACGCCGGCTTTTTCAAGTTCTTTCAATGCAGTTTCAAACTGTTCAAGCGCTGCGGATTCAAACTGGTAAATGATAATATATCCGAGATTGCCGATTATTTCATAATCAATGAGGCGTTTGGTAAAGTTCTGTCTGACAACGTGAAAATCAAGACGTTCCCCTTGTCTGTCTATAACAAGATCAACGGTTGTTCCGATTTCGTCAAGAAGTATATCTATAGCGTCTTCATACGGGAAATCTATAAATGACGTACCGTTTGCCTCAATAATCACGTCACCGTTTTGTATGCCTGCTGTTTCAGCGGGAGAATTACCAATTACACGGTAAACAAGAAGTCCGTCTTTGAGTACTTCATCTTTTGTAATTACATTTATACCAATACCTGTAAACGATCCTGAGAGTTCGTCAAGATAGTCCGAATATTCTTTTGCATCCATATAAGAACAATAAGGATCTTCCATTGAAGCAACGTAAAAGAAAATTGCGTTTGACAACGCTTTTTCTTTATCAAACGGCATAATGCCGTATTTATCTATATATGCAGATATTTCCGTAAGCTTTTCGTTGATCTCCACCGGTTCAGCATTGCCGGATATTCTGAAATTCAGAAGACTGCATGATGCGAGAGTAAAAAGCAATGCGGTAACAACGAAAGTAACAGTAACCGCAATTATGATATTTCTTCTGTTGTTTTTCATATTGACCTTCAATGATTATTATATTTACTGTGCGCCCATAAGTTCTTTGAGCATTGTAAGCGCGAACTGAAGCTGATCATCTTCTTCCAACGAAAGAGTTTCAAAACGGTCTGCCTTGGAGCTGTCCATTGTAATTACATAGTTTGGCGCGACTCCAACTCCGTTAAAACGTTCTCCTCCGGGAGTAACATACTCATAAGTCGAAAGATGGAGCGCAGTACCGTCCGAAAGAGGTATATCTCTCTGACCGACGCCTACACCTTTGGTAAGTGTTCCGACGATAACTGCTTTTTCGGTATCGCGCAATGCCGCAGTGAAAACCTCTGCAACGTCAGACGTATACTCGTTTTGAATAACGACCATCGGAAGAGAAATATTCTTATCGTCCGAGAAATAAAGAGAAAGACCATCTGAAGACTTTTCTCTGATAGAAACCATTATGCCTGACGGCATTATTCTGTCAAGAACTTCAGTGACAGAATCGAAATTGCCTGATGCATTGAAACGGACGTCAATTATCAGACCTTTTGCACCTTTATTTATCAGGTCTTCATAAGCTACGTTGAAGCTTGTAAGAGTAGTTCTGTCAAACTCGTTAATGAAAATATAACCAATATTGTTTTCAATAAGTCTGTATTGAATGGTTTCCGGGGCAAAAGAATTTCTTGTAACATCAAAAGTAAGAAAATCGCTTTCTCCGGCACGAATTACAGTAAGAGAAACGACTGTTCCCTCTTCACCGGAAAGTCTTGCAACGGCCTTTTTATATCCGTCTTCAGTAACGTTTACGCCGTTTATGCCGATTATTACATCACCTTTCTGAAGTCCGGCAAGTCTCGCAGGAGAACCGTATTTTGCAAAATCAACTGCAATACCGCCTGTAGCCATATCGTAGGAATATACGATTCCGATTCCTATATGAGAAGCATCCTGAGTAATAGATGCGGACTTATAGTTCTTCTGATTGAGGTAATATGACGAGGAATCCCCAAGTCCTTTGATATAACCGGCGGCAATACCGTCGATAATATTGTCGTATCCGTCTACGGCATCTATTGAAAGGATATAATTTCGTGAAATTACCTGGTTGATGATATCCAGTTTTCTATACATGGTCTGGTTTCTTTCAAGGTCGTTAACCAGCGAACTGACATAAAAATATGTTGCAACAGCCGATACGAACGCAGTAACTACGATGAGAAAGAAAACAGTTCCGAGTCTTACACCTTTTTTTGACTTCATTAATAACCTCTTTTAAATCACTTGAGTAAATCCATAATATCCTTTTCGGGGGTAGATCCGTCGGGAGTAACATAAAGAGCGGGATTATATGCGGTTCCGTCGTAAAGGATCTTAAAATCGAGGTGGTTGCCCGTTGAATTGCCTGTTGAGCCTACGTAACCGATGATATCACCCTTTTTAACATCTACAGATCCGTTTTCTTTAAACTGTTTCTGAAGCTCCGGAACGTATGCAGACATGTGATTGTAGTGAGTCATCAGCTTGGAGCCGTGATCGATTACGCATTTATTACCGCCGCCGGTATTTGTCCAGCCGTAATAGATGATAGTTCCGTCGGCAGCAGCGTATATCGGTGCGCCTTTATCGGCAGGGATATCGATTGCGTAATGATAGTCATCTTTACCATATAGTTTTCGCCATCCGAAGCCTGAAGTAATCCTACTGTATTTTGATTCAAGAGGCCACATAAATGTTCCGCCGGCATATTTTTTCTTTTTATCAAGCAATTCATTGATCTGTTTTTCAAACTCGGCTTCAAGTCTTTCAAACTCTTCCTGTTCTGCCTGTAATTGCTCGATATTCTTTTCTATATAGCTGATACGCGATTTAAGATCAATAACCTGTGCCGCCTGATTGTTTTTTTCTTCAGAAAGGAGTGCAAGCATTTCCTGCTGATCATTATAGTCCGTCTCTATTTCAGCACGGATCGATTCGATAAACTCAATATTTTCGCACATCGTATCTAGAATTTGTTTATCATAATCCATCATATCCCGAATATAATCATATCGGGTCAGCATATCGGAGAAATTCTCGGACATGATAAGAACCTCAAGATACGTTGTAGTTCCCATCTCATAGTTTTCACGAATCCTTGACACGTATTTATCGTGATAATCCTCATAGTCCGCCTGAGCACGTTCAAGCTCCGTGTTTTTTTCTTCAAGGCGTGTTTCAAGATTGTCAATTATCCATTCGATGGTCTCGATCTTGTTGTCTGTTTCGATCATCTGCTGTTCAAGAGTCTGCTTAGCTTTTACTTCTGAATTTTTTTGCGAGGAATATTTTTTCAGACTCGAAGAAAGTTCGGCTCGTTTTTCATTGATCTTTTCAAGCTGTTCTTTGGCTTCTTCCAGCGAGGCTGCATCTTCCTGCGTAAATTCCTCACTGTCGGCAAGCATTGGATTGGAAATAACAATCGTAATCACAGAGAAAGCGATCAGGAGAGCGAGCGTAAAAGAAAATACCTTTTTCATGGTCTTCTGCAGCTTTTCACGAGGAAAAGCATCCTTTCCTTAGTGTAATGTGTTGTGTTTAGGATACTTCTCAGACGTTAAGATATTTCTTTACAGGGAAAACTGAACCTAACATTCCGATAATTCCGCCTGAGATAATATAGAAAAGAGCGAATGTGAATAATCTGCTTCTGATAGATATCGGAGTAAAAAGTCCGAAATCAAAAAGGATGGGAGAAAATATTTCGTTATAAGCAAAAAATGTTAAAACAAGAGCGATAAGACCTGATACGATACCGATTATAATTCCTTCGATAAAATAAGGCATCTGAACGAAGAAATCGGTCGCGCCAACATATTTCATAATACCGATCTCGTCTTTTCTTGAAGAGACAGACGTTTTAACTGTATTTGTGATAATCAGAATAGAAATAATAATAAAAATAACGATAATTGCAGCTGCAAGCATCAGAACGATACGGCTGATATCGCGTATACGCTCGATTACTTCCCTGCGTTCTCTTACTCGTGCAATACCTTCGATCTTATTTATCTCAAACATGGTCTGTTCAAACTTCGAGAGGTCTTTGATATTGAAAATAAAGGAATTTCTGAGCACATCAGACGTTATATCCGAAAAAAGCTCTGCATTCTCACCCATAGATTCAAGGTAATTCTTCATTGCCATTTCTTTGGATTCGAAGCTGATGTTCTTAATATTCTGTATCTGAACAAGCTGATTATGAATGCTGTTTATATCATCAACAGAAAGACTTTCGTCAAGAAAAATAACTACCTGACTTTCATCGCCGACCTTATTGATAAAAAGATTTACATTTTCAAACAGAAGTATGGAAGAACCGAGGGTAAGAAGACAAATAGTTAAAACGGTGACTGATCCGATGGTAAGAAGCCAGTTCTTAAAAATGCTTTTGAATGCGCTTTTAATCAGGAAAAGAAAACTGTCAATCATCTTCGTCTTCCTCCGTTACGTGGCGAGCGGAACGTCTGCGTTTCGGAACATCTGAAGAAGCTTCTCTATTGTTTTCTTCTGCCTGAGCCCCCACTTGCTCCTGTGCGCCAGTATCGAATTCTATATGTCCTTTGCTGAGACGTATTTCTCTTTTTTTGAACGCCTTGACAAGTCTTTGTTCATGCGTTACGACAACTACGGTTATGCCGTTTTTGTTTATGGAGCTGAGAAGCTTCATTATTTCGATCGACATTTCGGGGTCGACATTGCCGGTAGGCTCATCGGCGATAATTATTTCAGGACTGTTGACGATCGCACGGGCAAGAGCCACTCTTTGCTGTTCGCCGCCTGATAGCTGATCGGGAAGAACAGATATCTTATGAGTCAGACCGACAATTTCAAGAACGGTCATTACCCTTGATTTAACTTCTCTTCCTCCCCTGCCTACGACCCTCATGGCAAATGCGACATTATCGTAGACGTTCATCGACTTTATAAGACGGAAATCCTGAAATACAACGCCGATTTTACGGCGATATTTGGGTATTTGCCTGTGTGAAAGTCTCTTAAGACTTGTTCCGGCAACTGTAAGTTTTCCTTCCGTTGCAAAATCTTCGCATGTAAGAAGGTGGATCATCGTGCTTTTTCCTGCGCCCGAAGGTCCGGTAATGAACACGAACTCACCGTCATCTATTTTAAGGTTGATTCCGTCGAGTGCAACGGTTCCGTTGGAATAAACCTTTTTTATATTCTTAAAAACAATCAAATCAGATACTCGCTTTCAATGATACGGTTTGTTTGCTGTGCGATTTTCGGGTTACCGTGTTTGCTAACCATCAAAGTTTCATCGGGTCTGAAGACAAATACTTTCTGACCATAAGAGCTACTTTAAATACTATTGCGTGATCGAATTCTTTAAGGTCAAGTCCTGTAAGACGTCTGATTTTTTCGAGACGGTATACAAGCGTGTTTCTGTGAACAAACAGTTTTCTGGAAGTTTCGGAAACGTTAAGGTTGTTTTCAAAAAACTTCTGTATCGTAAACAGTGTTTCATGGTCAAGAGAATCTATCGAGCCTTTTTTGAAAACTTCATCAAGGAAGTCTTTGCAGAGAGTTGTGGGAAGGTAGTAGATGAGTCTGCCGATACCGAGATTGTTATAACTCATTATCACCTTTTCTACGTCGAAAACTTTTCCGACCTCTATAGCCACCTGAGCCTCTTTATATGAACGCGAAAGGTCTTTGATTGATTCAACCACAGATCCTATGCCGACAACGGCGCGTGTGTAGAACTCACTGTTCAGCGTATCCACGATCGAGTGAGCAAGCTTTTCAAGGTCACGGACCTCAATTGAAGGCTTTACCTCTTTTACAAGCGCGATATCGTTTTCGCCTACGTTAATAATAAAATCTTTTGCCTTTTCGGGGAATAGGCTCTGGATGATATCATACGCGAATATTTCTGTTCTGTCGAGAAGACGTATGAGAATTACGACGCGGGGAACTCCGTCAGCAAAACGGATCTCTTTGCTCTTGACGTAAATATCAGATTGGAGAATATTCTCAAGCATAACGTTTTTAACGAAATTTATCTTATTGTATTTCTCATCATTATATTCTTTAAGTGCGCCTAAAGATACGGCAAGAATACCTGAAACAGACTCAGCAACGTCATCAGTTCCCTTTACAAAACATACGTTTTCCATTTTGATCCTTGAACCAACGACACGATAAGTATATCCATTGATGACGTTAACGTCGGACATCGACATCAGATCATTGATGTTTGAACCTACAGACTGGCCAATAAGACTCAGATCGGTGCAGGCAATAATATTTGCCTGGTCATCAACGACGCCTATGGTTCTGTCGGTACAATCCTTCATCTGTAAAACTACGCTTTGAAATAACCTGCTTGACATAATTACACCCTATCTTTATTAATTGAGGTTAAGCATAAAATCCGAATTCAAAAATATATTTATATTATACATCTTTTTTGTGCAAATTGCAATAGGGAACCCCTTGAATGCCACACTTTTTTCAGAAATTATTGTCTATTTTGCATAGTTTTTATCTCTTAAATGCTCTTTTCCGTAACAAAAATGCAATCATTCTTTATTTGCTCGGTCAATTCTTTGATATTACGGAATTTTTTTTCATCTCGTATAAAATCTTTTAAAAATACGCGAAGAACCTTACCGTATAAATTGCCTGAGAAATCTATAATAAAAGATTCGCAATCTATATCATTTATATCATTGTTTACAGTTGGGCGTATACCGATATTCACAACACATTTATATTGTTTTCCTTCAATTGAAACTAACCCGGAATACACACCGAATCTCGGAATAACAGAATCAGGGCGAAGCTTCTGATTAATAGTGGGAAAGCCTATTTTTGAACCGATTTTTTTTCCGCCAAACACTTCGGAAGAAAATGAAAACGGACGGCCCATCAGGTTTTCCGCCAATTTCATATCGCCATTGACGATCGCCTGTCTGACAAGAGATGAACTGTATAATTTGTCTATTTCTACTGTATTTAGTTTCATCCCTCTTTTTTCGCATTCAACTCGAAGGCTGTCGATGCCGTAGGCAGCCTTGTTTCCGAATCTGAAATCTTTACCGCAAACTATTTCTTTGCATGAGAGAGTGTTTTGCAGAAAAGATACGAACTTTTCAGCATCCATTGATGCGAAGAAGGCATCAAAACGCTGAAAAAAAACCTTTTCTATGCCGAGAGACTTTATAAGCTGTTCCTTATAACTGTCCTCCGTAATAATACCGACAGGATGAGCGTCATCAAAATAGTTTCTGGGATGCGGGGTAAAGGTCAAGGCAACGGAAGATAATTTCTCCGTTGCCGCAATATCTGTTGTTTTTGAAAAAACAAGGGCATGCCCCTTATGAACCCCGTCAAAGTTGCCTATAGCAACAACAGAACGGATTTTTTCATTACTACTTATTTGTTCCATAAAGACTTAACAAATAACTCCTCATTTGCACGCGCAAGACCAAGAACCGTTCCGTCCTCAGCATACGCCAGATAGTCTCTTTCCGGAGTGATTTCGACGCCGATTATTCTGTCGGAGGATATAATGCCGCCGTTGAGATAATATTTTTTTCCGTTATCCGGAATTATGATCCTGTCAAGGTGAGCGAACGCTTTTTCGAAAGGTATAGCAACCCGATCAAGCATTCCGTTTTCGGCAAGGACTAAGACAGATTCGTAATCATAACATTTCTCAATTGCAATGCCATTGGAAATGATTCTTTCAAGAGATCCCATACATGCGCCGCAGCCGAGTTTCTTTCCGATATCAGCACAGATGGTACGGATATACGTTCCAGCAGAGCAGTAAACAGTAAAAAAGTAAGAGTTTTTCGCATCGGCTGGTCCGTTATACTTTATATCATATACAGTCACCGTGCGCGGTTCTCTCTCTATTTCAACACCTTTGCGTGCCAATTTGTAAAGAGGGACACCGTTTTTCTTAACTGAAGAATACATCGGCGGAATCTGTTCTATTGTTCCGACAAAACCTGCGAGAACATCTTTGAATTCATCCTCAGATATAATTGAACTGCATTCCATCAAAACAGTACCTGTTATATCTTCTGTATCTGTGGCTATTCCGAGACAGATCTTACAGATATATGCCTTGTTTGAGGGGAAATAGTCGGAAAGTTTTGTATAGTTATCGGTAAGAACAGGTAAAACGCCGGTACACATTGGATCAAGAGTTCCCGTATGTCCGATTTTTGTTTTATTACCGATAGCACGCCGGATTCCGGCAACGATATCATGGGAAGTATAGCCCGAAGGCTTATTCACCGGGATTATCATACAGTCTTTCCCACTCCTCCAAAACAGCCTCGATTATTTTTCTTTCCGCCTCTTCAACAGAACATCTCATTGAAAGACCTGCGGCACGGATATGTCCCCCGCCCCCAAATTTGCCTGCAACTTTTGAAACGTCGAAATCAGGCAACGGAGATTCCTGCTGAGAGCGAAGCGAAATTTTTATTTCACCGTCGCTTTTTTCACGGACGGTTATTCCTACTACCGTTCCGGCTATTCTTCGCGTAATAGACGTAAGCCCGCCAAGTTCATTTTCATTTACACCCAGGCGTTCTATTTGAGAATAGCGGACAGTAACCATGGAAATCTGATTATTTTTAAACTGCTTTACGGAATTGAGTACTTCGCTTTCAAGTTTCAGTTGTGCAAGAGACGTGCTGTCAAAAAGTTTAACATTGATTGAAGATGCGTCGAAACCGAACTTTAGAAGTTCAGCAGCTGCGCGATGCGTATCAGGCGACGTATTTGAAAATCTGAAGCACCCTGAGTCGAATGATATTGCTATATAAAGCTTTTCTGCGATATACGAATCAATTTCGATGTTTGCTGCCGAAAAAAGCTCGAAAATCAATTCTCCCGCAGATGAGATACTGCTGGAAAGAATAGTTTTCTTTGCATAAAAAGTATTTGAAAAATGATGATCTATCGCATAATCCACGCGTGATGCAAGGTAGCCGTATTTATTGCCGAATAGCGTTTCGGAGGCAATATCGACCGAAACGACCGTATCCGGTTCAAATAACATATCGAAGTCTTTTTGTCCGTCGCTGATAAATCTGAAATGCTCCGGGATTTCATCGCTGCATACCAGCTCAACGTTCTTTTCCATATGTTTAAGTGCGTAGAAAAGCGCGAACGAAGAACCAATGGTGTCTCCGTCCGGCGATTTATGCATTACTATACAAATATTATCTTTCCCGAGCAGCTCGGAAAAATCGGAAATTTGATTATCAGTCAACATCTTTATCCAGATTCAGACCTTTCAGGATGTTGTTTATTTTCGCGCCGTTTTCTATTGAATGATCGAGAATAAAAATGATTTTGGGAACTGCCCGCAGATTCAGCCTCTCCGCCAGCTTCTTTCTGACATAGCCTGACGCCGCTTTAAGTCCCTGCTTTACTTCCTTTTCATCATAATCTGAGAAAAAGCTTATATAAACACGCGCCTCTTCAAGATCCCCCGTTACATCCGCTGCAACAACTGTTGGCATCGGAGGGATTCGGGGATCTTTTACGGTTGAAAGAATATCGGATATTTCGCGTTTTATTCCTTCGTTTATTCTGTCTCGTTTATAATTTGCCATAGTATACCTTATTGTTTGATTTCTTCGTTTACGAATGCTTCAATTATATCGCCCTCTTTGACGTCGCCGAAGCGTTCTATTCCGATACCGCATTCATAACCTTGTTTTACTTCTGAAGCGTCATCCTTGAAACGTTTAAGAGAGTCGATTTTACCTTCATGAACAACTATGCCGTCTCTGATAAGACGTATCTCTGCCGATCTTGTAATACGACCTTCCTTAACGTAGCAGCCGGCGATAGTTCCGACACCGGAGACACGGAACGTCTGTCTGACTTCTGCCATACCGAGGGATACCTCTTTGAATTTAGGAGCAAGCATACCTTTCATTGCAGCTTCTATCTCGTTTATGCAGTCATATATTACCCTGTAAAGACGGAGGTCTACGCCGTCTCTTTCCGCATTGACTTTTGCATTGGGATCGGGACGGACATTAAAGCCGACAATGATGGCATTTGAAGCCGTAGCAAGCATTACGTCGCTTTCGGTTATTCCGCCTACTGCGCTGTGTATTACGCGTACACGTACCTCATCGTTTGACAGTTTTTCAAGAGATGCTTTTACAGCCTCTGCAGAGCCCTGAACGTCTGCCTTTACAATGATGTTAAGATCTTTGATGCTGCCTTCCTTAATCTGTGAGAACAGGTCGTCAAGGGAAACAGCGGTATTTGCTTTTGTTGATTCTTCCTTCTTTTCGTGTTTTCTCTCTTCTACAAGTTCGCGCGCCATTCTTTCGTCGTCAACAACATAGAAAAGATCACCTGCTGAAGGAACATCCGAAAAGCCCGTAACTTCTACGGGAGTTGAGGGTGTTGCAGCTGTAATCCGTCTTCCTTTATCGTCAAGCATATTACGAATACGACCAACAGAGGTTCCTGCAACAACCACGTCGCTCGTGTGAAGAGTTCCGTTTTGAACGAGAACGGTTGCGACAGGTCCACGACCCTTGTCAAGCTTGGCTTCTATGACAGTGCCTTTTGCTTTTCTGTTTGGATTAGCTTTAAGCTCTCTTACGTCTGCAACGAGCTGAACCATTTCAAGTAGCTCTTCGATACCTTTGCCTGTAACTGCCGAAACGGGAACACAGATAGTATCACCGCCCCACTGTTCGGGAACAAGCTCGTATTCGGTAAGGCTCTGAAGCACCCTATCGTAATTTGCTTCGGGTTTATCCATTTTATTTACCGCTACTATAATGGGAACGCCTGCGGCCTTCGAGTGGTTGATAGCTTCAACAGTCTGAGGCATAATTCCGTCATCAGCGGCAACAACGAGAATTACGATATCGGTGACCTGTGCACCGCGTGCACGCATGGATGTGAATGCCGCATGACCGGGAGTGTCAAGGAATGTGATGCTTCTGCCGTTTATCGATACCGAATAAGCACCGATATGCTGAGTAATTCCGCCTGCCTCACCCTTGGTGACGTTTGTATGACGAATGGCATCAAGCAATGATGTTTTACCATGGTCAACGTGTCCCATAACGACAACGACCGGGCTTCTCGGCTCAAGCTGCTCATCAGTATCTTCTGTATCGTCTATAAGTTTATCCTCAATAGTAACGACTACCTGTTTTGAAACCTTTGCGCCGAATTCTTCGGCAACAAGAGCGGCTGTATCGTAATCAATTATCTGTGCAGCAGATGCCATTATGCCAAGCAGCATGAGTTTCTTTACAACTTCCGCGTTTGTCATTCTCAACGCAGCAGCAAGTTCGGAAACTGAAAGCTGTTCGGGGAGAACGATATTTGAGAGGTGCTTCTTCCTGTCTTTTTCGTACTGTTCAAGACGCTTGAGCTTCGCGGACTCATCCTCGCGTTTAGTATCATACTGCGATTTGGATTTATTCTTGTTTTTAATTTTCTGCTTACTCTTATCGTAATCCTTGTTTGCTCTTTCACCGACTATATCGTTCAGTCTTTCATCGTATTTTGAAAGATTTATATTTGCGGACTTACGAGTATCAACGACTTTAACGTTATCGCTTGTGATATCCTTATCAATTACGGTAATCTTTTCATCAGAATCGTTGCTGTTTACTCTGCGAGGAACGATAGTATTCTGCTTTTCTGAGCGTTCTTTTGCCTTTTTATTGTCTTTGTTATCCTTTTTCTGCTGGTTTTTAGCATCTTCAACGGAAAAACGCTCGAATCTTGATTTTTTATCTTTATTACGGTCGTCTCTTGCTACAGCCCTGTCTTTTGCAGCCTTTTCAGCTTCTGCTCTCTCTTTTGCAGCCTTTTCTTTTGCAGCTTTTTCGGCAACTGCCTTTTCTGCTGCCGCCTTCTCTCTTGCTGCTTTTTCAGCCGCCGCCTTCTCTTCAGCTGCTTTCTTTGCTTCAGCATCTTTACGTTTTTTCTCTTCAAGATCT
Source organism: Clostridiales bacterium (assembly GCA_016281915.1). Lineage (GTDB taxonomy): Bacteria > Bacillota > Clostridia > Oscillospirales > UBA644 > HGM12619. The sequence continues at coordinate 18,077 of JAEEJO010000043.1, read as the reverse complement.
TTAAGCTGTTTTTCCTTTTCGGAAACAAGTCTGGCTGCCTCTGCTTTTCTTTCGGCGGCAAGTCTGTCCATTTCCGAAAAATAGAGCGCAAAATCTTTTATCTTGTCGTTCTGCGTATAGTAATCGAAAATGTAATCAAGTTCTTTGTCGGTAAGCGCAGTCATATGCGAATTGGCGCTTTCGCCGAACTTTTCCGTTAAGAGCGCAAGAATATCATTGCTTTTAAGATTAAAGTCCTTGCTTACTTCATGAACTCTGTACTTATTGTGTAAACCCATCAAATTACTCCCTGTATCTGTAATTACGTAAAGATTCAGTATTTCAAGACTGATATTCAGTCAGTTTTCTTTTAAGAAGTGATACAAACCCGGTATCTGTAACAGCTATTACCGCGGCCTTAGTTATACCGACAGCGTGACCGAGCTCTGCCATGGTGTATTTTGTCAATACAGCATCTGTCTTCATACCGGCATTCTTCTTCGTTCTTGCCGATGCGTCAGACGAGACAAAAATAACCTGAAGACCACCGGACCAGTCATCGATCCTGTCTTGTCCTATTATAAGCTTGCCTGCGTGTTTTGCAAGTCCGAGAGCCGTAAGAAACGGATCCTGTTCATCGTTTTTATGTTTATTCATCTTTGTTATCTTCGGATGCTGTTTTAAGTGATTTCAGAATGGTTTCAGGGATTTCCGAACGGAGATTTTTTGATAGTCTGCCGTTTTTCAGCGCTTTTTTCAAACATTCTGAATTATTGCATATATATGCTCCGCGCCCGCCGACAGAAGGAGTTCCGTCAATGACGATTTCTCCTGAAGGTGTTTTTGCTATACGGATGAATTCGTTTTTAAGTCCCTGTCTTCCGCAGCCGACACACTGTCTTAAAAATGCGCCCTTTTCTTTGTTTTTTTTCATTTTATTCAGCTACGATATCGATCCTGTATCCTGTCAGACGAGCTGCAAGACGGACGTTTTGTCCTGTTTTGCCGATCGCCAAAGAAAGCTGATCCGCAGGAACGATAACCTTGCACGACTTGGATTCGGGATTCAGCTCATGTATGCGAACGTTAGCTGGGGAAAGAGCTGCTGCAACGAATTCTTCGGGATCATCACTGTATTTTATAAGATCGATGCGTTCGCCGTTCAGATTTGATACGATTGCATTGATTCTTGCTTGCTTGGGTCCTATGCATGAACCGACGGCATCAACGTTGACATCATGGGACAAGACAGCAACTTTGGAACGAGAACCTGCTTCTCTTGAAATAGCTTTGATCTCTACTGTTCCGTCTGCAATTTCGGGAACTTCTATTTCAAAAAGGCAACGAAGGAATTCTGCATTTGATCTGGAAAGAACGATTTCCTGGCTTTTTGCTCCACGTTTGACATCGGAAACGCAAACTTTTATCCTGTCTCCGTCTTTCGGTTTTTCGCCGGGAATAAGATCTTTTTCAAACATCTGCATTTCATAATCCTTTATCTCAATGTAGATGCATTTTCCGCGCTCGTCAACACGTGAAACTACGCCGGTAACGATTGTTCCCTTCATTTCTTCAAATTCCTGAAGAAGAGAACCGTTTACGGCTTCGTTTATAGCCTGGATGATTACGTTTTTACCGACTTTTGCGGCTATACGACCGACGGATGACGTATCGCAATCGAACTCTACGGTATCACCTACCGAATATGAAGGATCGATCTGCTGAGCCTGATCGAGAGATATTTCGATCGAAGGATAAACAACGTCTTCAACAACGGTTTTTTTCGTAAATACACGCACTGTTTTAGCGTTTTCATCAAATACGACATCGACGTTATCCGGAGGTATTTGCTTATCCCTGCGTATGGACGAAACGATACCTGCTTTGATTTTTTCAAGCATATAAGATTTCGGTATGCCTTTTTCTTTCTGTATAAGTTCGAGTGCGTCGTAAAATTCAGATTTCATTTTATCCTCCGTGTAATTATTACTGCTTTGAGTATATGTCAAACAAGATCTATCGTTATTTTAGAGACAATTTTTCTGTCAACCTTTTTAATCGCACCAGCGATTTCAAGATCAACCGAGTCATCATACGCATCCACAAGAACGGCGGTGAATTTTTTATTCGTTCCAGCAAGTTCCGGAACCGATTTGAACAGGCAGACAGTCACGGTTTTTCCTAGAAAACGCTTGAGATGTTCCGTTTTTTTCAGCTCTCTTACGAGGCCTGCGGAATAAACCTCAAAATTAAAGGAGTGATCTATCATATCAAGTTTGTCTATTATGGGATCAAGCTCTCTTGAAACAGCTTCGCAGTCACTGATCCAAACACCCTCGGGACGGTCTATAAAGACACGCAAATAATACTCGGAACCTTCCTTTTTATATTCAACATCCCAAAGTTCGAGACCGAGGCTGTTCACGATCGGCTCTGCTGCCTCTCTGACGGTTTCCACTATCGACATTCGAAAGAAAATCTCCTTAATAAACTGTTAAGAGCGGTTGTTGCCGCTCTTATCTAATTTAGATTATATCATATATATCAAAAAAAAGCAATAGGTAAAAGAAACTTTTTTTTGACAAAAGCAGACGTTACGAGATATAAAGAGTTCGTTTTACCAATTTAAACATTAATCAGTCAATACCAAACAGACGTTTTCCGTTTTCCTCTGTTTTCTCTATTATATATTCGGTTGTTACGCCTCTTATCCGTGCGATCGTATCTGCTACAAGATAAACGTTTTCCGGTTTGTTTCTTGTTCCGCGTAGAGGAACAGGCGCAAGATACGGGCTATCCGTTTCAATCATAATCCTGTCAATCGGTGCGTTAGCAGCAACTTCGACCGTTTTTTTCGCATTCTTAAAAGTAACGGATCCCGTAAATGAAACATAAAACCCGATTTTGAGAAGCTCTTTTGCCATCTCCCATGAGCCGCTGTAGCAATGAAAAACGCCTCTGACGCCTGTTCTCTTTACAGCCTCAAAACATTCCGAATGCGCTTCTCTGTCATGAATAACGACCGGCGCATCAAGATCTGAGGCAAGTTCAAGCTGATTATAAAACCATTTACGCTGAGTGTCACGATCGGAAAAATCGTAATAGTAGTCCAGCCCGATCTCCCCTATTGCAACGCATTTTTTATGATTCCAAATCCTGACTATCTCGTCAAGCATATCGTTTGTCATTTTTTCGGTTTCATGCGGATGAACACCGACAGCAGCATAAATAAAATCATATTTTTCAGCAAGTGCGATGCTTGCATGAGAAGAGGAAATATCAGAGGAAGCATTTACGAGGTATCTTCCGCCGTGGAGGATATACGAATCAATAACCGAATCGCGATCTTCGTCAAACTTTATATCGTCAAGATGAGCGTGTGTATCGAACATAGTGCATACTTATCAGCTGCGGCATACATATTCAGAATAAAGCATCTGAATTATGCCGGGAGCAGATTCTTTCATAATTATTATTGGAAATAAGAGTAATTATCACGAATACAGGTTAACGTTTCCCCTGAAATCGAGAAGACGGATAAAAAGTCCGCCTATTACGGTTCTGTTCTGAAAACCTACCTGTGTTGCGGTAACGGTATCATACCAGTCGGTAAGAGGGACGCGGCTCTTTGAAAAGTTGTATGCATACCAGAGCGGATCGGTAAATGTTTCAAAAACTTTTCTGTCGGAAGCAAGAGCAGCAGTCCAAACAAGCCAGTCAGACTTTGTATACTCTTTTCTTGAATCAAGAGGAAGACCGTATGGACGCATATGAGTCAGATTTGACATAAGCTCAGCATCTATTACCTGCCTCGGGAACATACCGGTGCCCCAAAGTTTATCCCATATCATATTATACTTCATGCTGAACGTATCGGGGCGGTCGAATGCGAGGCGATAACCTCCGTTTCTGTCCGCAGCAGTTTCAGCCCATTCGATCGCCATATCGGAAGCCTGTTCGAAGTAATAGTCGCTCTCTTCTTCCTGACCGAGCATATCCATTACAACCGATAAACCCGCGATACCCATTATCGCCTTGATTGAAAGGTTGCAGTTGTGTGCAAGATGTCCTGCAAAATCATCGGTGCAAAGCTGATTCTGAGGATCCCTGCCGTATTTGAGAAGGTATTTTGCCCATTTTCTGTAAAGATCGATATTTTCTTCCGCAAAAGAAGCATCCTTTTCGGCAATGCAAATATTTGCAAGCATTATCAGCATATTTCCGCACTCTTCAACAGGCATCTGGTTAACCTCCGAAGCGTTATCTCCATAAACCTGTCCGTTGACAAGCGGATACTGTCCGCAGTCATGAGGTGCAAAGTCAAAACGCCACTTATCGCTATTTGCAAACCGTATGATCGGACGCATCATTGCTTTGACAAGCTCGGGATTGTAAAGGAGATAAAGAGGTATTGACGGATAGCTGACGTCTACCGTTGCCGCGCAGCCGTTTGAAAAGCATTCTTTTGATATAAACAACAGCTCTCCGTTATCGTCTTCCACTAATTTATGCGCGGAAACGGACTGTCTGTAAGCAAGCAAAAGAAGCTCCGCATATTTTTCCCCGCCAGCCATGACAGCATCGGCAAAGAGTTCATCGGATATTACCTTTGCATCGGCGTAAAGTCCGGGATAATCATCAAAAGCCTCGGGGAGAAGCTGTGTGATCGTTTTTCCCTCCTTATTCCATACAGATTTAAGTTTTTTCCCTAAATATTCTATTGAATAAACGTCATCGTAAGCGAAAACGAACATTGCGCCGCAACAGTCGCAAATATCGCTTGAAATACTGATATACGTCATTCCATCGTCAGCAGTCAGAGATGAAGATACGGCATTTTCTCCGTTTGAAGCGAGATAGACGAAGCCCCAGTCAATGCGTATATTATCACCGCTCCTGTTCAGAACGTTCTGAACGGAATTGCCCATTTTAGCGCAGACTATGCCGTCTTCAAGTTCGAACGTTTCTACATCTACAGGTGACTGGCCTTTTTTGTCAAGACAAAGTTCCTCTGAAACGGATACAGTAGCTTTGACTTCATGTTCTTCGCCGTCAAGAGAAGCATATTGAAGGAACAGATATGAAATCGGTCTTGATAATATTTCAGGATCGTCAAGAATTCGGGGAGAAAAAAATGTAGCGAAAAGACGTATTTTAGGTGATTCGAAAACATATCTCGTCGACATTGCCTCGACGTCGCATGCTACCTGAGTAAGAGGCTCAAAGCCCGTTTTGCCCATAAAGCCGAAAGATTCTCCGTCAACAGAGACCGTTCCCAATATCGAGTTAGGAGTGCCTGTCCAATGTTTTGTGCAGTCGTCTGTGAGTTTATCGGTCATAGCCCATACCGAGAAATACGGATCAACGGATATAAGCGGATATGCGGGAGGACGTAATTTCATATTTGACACCTCGTAATCATACTTTGATAATTTATGAAAGTATAACATAATGCAGGTGATTTGTCAACAAGATGCGGTATGAAAAAGATAAAAAGAAACAGGATAAAAGAGTTATCCTGTTTCATATCTGTTATTTGATTATTTCAAGCTTGCTTTCCGAATCGTTCCAATGAAGTTTGCTGATACGGTAATCGCCCTTTTCATAGGAATATCCGTCTCCGAGGTCGTCATAAAGTGTGAAATCGGCATCTTTACCGGGGTAGATACGGTATTCGATCTCGGAATTCTTTGCCTGTGCTGTATTGCGGACAGGTGCTATCATGGGTATTATGCTGCCGGCTTTTACAAACAATGGTATCGTGTCGATCTCAGCTTTTACGGTTATCCACGTTCCTCCGGCGTATTTCTGTCTTGTACGGAAGTCGTACCAGTCGGTTCCTGCGGGAAGATATACTTTGCGTGTAAAATCGGGATTCTCTATTTTTTCCGAGTTTATACTGTAATACATCGGATGCGTAACAGGGCAGACCATTATGCTCTTGCCGAACATAAACTGATCTTTGATTTCACATGCCTCAGCATCGTTTCTGAAGTCAAAAGCAAGCATACGAAGGATCGTTGCATCATTGAAATAAACGTCTGCAGCACAGGAATAAATATACGGCAAAAGAGAATAACGCAGTTCTGTTGCTGCTTTTATCGCATCATAGAACATCTCTCCCTCTTTTCCGTAGTTCCACGGTTCTCTGCGTGCCTCTGTGCCGTGAGCTCTGAATATGGGAAGGAAAGAACCAAGCTGGAACCAGCGTGTAAAGAGTTCCCTGTAGCCGAGATCGTCCGTTGTTTTATCATAATCTCCGTTCCAGAACCAGTTCGGACCTCTTCTGACAAAGAATGCACCGATATCTAGCGTCCAGTACGGGAGACCGCTGGCACAGAAGTTAAGACCTGCCGGGATCTGTTTTCTCAATACTTCCCACCTTGCAGAAATATCTCCCGACCATAAAATAACGCCGTATCTCTGTCCTCCGGTAAACGTGCTTCTTGTCAGGTTGCAGACTCTGTATTTATCGGTTACGGAACGCTGTCCGTCATATATAGTCATGCTGTGTGCAAGCCCGTACGCATTTGCAAGATCTCTCGGCATAAACTGAGATGCATCTCTGAGGAAATTCTGATACATATACGGGGCAATAGGTTCATCAAGGGTCCATTCGGGAGTAAACGGCTCTGATGAATCGCACCAGAATGCTTTGATGCCTTTATCCCAGACGCCGGCTTTAAGCTGTTTCCAATATGTTGCGCGCGCCTTGGGGTCAAATGCATTATAAGTGTTTGAAGCAGGGAAGAACATTCCTTTTTCAGCAAACTCCTTGTAGTCATCAGTACATGCTGCAGGATTTGCCCATATGGACAGCATAAAGTGAACGTTCTTTTCATCAAGTGTTCTGATCATTTCCGGCACATCGGGAAATGCTTCAGGGTCAAGGCGTTTTTCGCCCCAGTGTCCCGGTATCCATGACGACCAGTCCTGAACTATGCAGTCGAGACCGAGACCGAGAGATTCAAATTTCTCTACAGTGTCGATAATTTCCTTCTGAGATTCATACCGTTCCTGAGATTGAATATATCCGAAAGCCCATTTGGGAAGCATAACGGCTTTTCCCGTAAGGAAACGGTAGCCCTTTATAATATCATCAAATTCAGGACCGTAAATGAAATAAAAATCCATTTCTGTATCAGCGTCGGTAAACAGGTATGCGCCATCTGCGTTATCATTGAATATTGCAGTTCCGTCGGTTCCCGAAAGTATACCGTATCCTTCTGTTGAAAGGAAGAACGGAATAGCGATTTTCATATTAGCCTGGTGGATATACTGTGTTGTTCCGCGAAGATTCAGAGCGCCGTCAGGAGACTGACCAAGCCCATATATTTTTTCGTCATCCTTGAACTGAAGGCTGAGCTTTGTATTGCAGAGTCTTCTGTCAAACACTTTAGTGGCCTGCTTTATCGTTTTTTTGATTCCGTCTGGTGTCTCGATCTCTTCAACAACGGTATTCTCATCAGCTACCGTCTGCGTTGTGTCGTAATAACAGATATACTTGCTCTGGAAATCCGCTTCTTTCAACAGAAGATTGCCGGATATGTCAAAGTATGATATCGAGGAAGTTTTTTTATTGACCGTCAAACTGATTTCAGAGGTTGTAACGGTAACGTCCATAGGCGTTTCCGAAAACTTCCAGTCGGAATATGAACCGCGGAAAACAATTCCCAGTCCGTATTCTTCGGACAAAGCGCCGTTTTCACTGTAATTTATTCGTATTATGTTTGCGTTCTGCGGTGAAATCCGCAAAATACCCCTCTCTGACGTTAAAATAAGGCTGTCATTTACTCGTTCGGTCTTAACGATCGAATATGATTTTCTCGGATCTGTATAAAGCATTTACGATGCCTCCTTCATATGTATGCTGTTTAAGATTTTATCATATGATTAATTGTTTGTCAAGCGATTCAGGGAATATTATCAATGATTTTGATCATGTTTGTTGACAAAATTCCATACGTGTGGTATAATTTGATAAATATTATTACCGCCTTACGGAGTAAATTCAAAATGACCAAAAGAGAGCTTGTAAAAAGCGCAATCTGCCATGAAAATACAGGAAAAGTTCCGTCCTGCATACATCTTGCGGGGGACGGGATAGAAAAATATACGGATCCGCTTTATGAGCGGTATAAAACGCCTGTTGCAAAAAAATTATATGAAAGCGGAAAGCTCGGCAAATATGACGCAGTCCGTCTCGCTATCGGAAACGACGTATTTCCGATAGAACCACCGTGGTGGACATGGTACGGGCTTATTGATTCGGATTTCGGTTTCGACATCCCAAAGCGTCTTCCCAGAACAGTCGGATGCGGTCCGAGCGTTCAGCAGTTTTCGGACAGAATGAAAATGATAAAAGAGGAAACCGGATGCTATATTCTAGTTCAGATTTTCGGAAGTCATTTTGAAAAAGCGTATTTTTCAAGAGGAATAGAAAATTTTCTTGCTGATATGGCCGGAGAACCGGAATACGCACAGGCGCTGCTGGATAAAATAATAGACAAGAATATGGTTATGATAGAAAACATAATCTATCTTCCCGAACCGGACGGCGTTCTGCTCGGCAGCGACTGGGGATCACAGAGATCACTGCTTATGTCCCCCGAATCATGGAGAGATATGATCGCTCCCGGCGAAAAGAAAGAATACGACCTTATTCATGATGCAGGAAAAGACGTATGGGTCCATTCATGCGGATGTATCGACGTGATTATTCCGGACCTTGTTGAAATGGGCCTAGACGTATTGAATCCTGTTCAGCCTGAATGCATGGACATTGAATTTCTTAAATCCGAATACGGCAGCAAACTTACTTTCTGGGGAGGAATTTCAACACAGAGAACGCTCCCCTACGGAACTCCTCAGGAGGTTGCTGCAGAAACACACGCAACGATAGAGCTTATGAGCAAAAACGGCGGATATATCACTTCTTCATCGCAGGAAATACAGGCAGACGTGCCGTATGAAAATCTTTGTGCAATGATTGACGCTGCACTTGAACATAAATAAAGCAGGAATTAACGTATGAACAGTGTTTTTGAAAAAATTGACAATATATGTCAGATCAATACGGAAAGAGTGCTTAAAGCATTCAGAGAAAACAGGGTTTCCGAAGCAATGCTGCACGGAACGACGGGATACGGATACGACGACAGAGGAAGAGATATCCTTGACAGAGTGTTTGCCGACGTATTCGGAGCGGAAGACGCCCTTGTAAGACACACGTTCGTTTCAGGAACGCATACTCTTGCCACTGCGATTTTCGGGGTAATGCGCCCCGGTGATACAATTCTTTCGGTGACAGGAAGGCCTTATGATACGCTTTGCGAAACATTCGGCATTACAGGAGAAGCGGGCAACGGATCTCTTAAGGATTTCGGGATCAGTTATAAGGAAATCGAACTCGATTCTGACGGACATCCTCAGACGGAAACGCTCAAAAATATGATTGCTGAAGATCCGTCTGTAAAACTTGTATTTATGCAGAGATCGCGCGGTTACACAAACAGAAAGACGCTGAGCCTTGAAGATATCAATGCCGTCTCTGTTGCCGCCAAAAGCGTAAGAGACGTAATTGTGTTTGTGGACAACTGTTACGGCGAATTTGTAAGGGAAAAAGAACCTACTGCGGTTGGCGCAGACCTCATGGCAGGGTCGCTGATCAAAAACCCCGGTGGCGGAATTGCGCGGACCGGCGGATATATATGCGGGAAAAAAGATCTTGTTGAGCTTTGCGCATACAGGCTTACTGCCGTTGGAATTGGAAAGGAATGCGGAGCTACGCTTGATGAACTCAGAAACATGTTTCAGGGCTTCTTTATGGCGCCTCATACCGTTGCACAGGCGTTGAAGACTGCCGTTTATGCCGCAGAAAAGATGTCGGCGGCAGGGTTTAACGTGTCGCCTCGTGAAGACGAAGACAGGGAAGATATCATTCAGACCGTCACTTTCGGAAATCCGGACGATCTTCTTGCTTTTTGCAAAGGAATACAGCACGGTTCACCCGTAGATTCGTTTGTTACACCGGAACCGTGGGCTATGCCGGGTTATGACTGCGATGTTGTGATGGCTGCCGGAGGATTCATTTCAGGAGCATCAATAGAGATATCCGCAGATGCGCCTGTCAAGCCTCCATACACCGCATATATGCAGGGAGGCCTCACGTTTGAAAGCGGCAAATATGCCGTAGACACCGCGTTAAAATATATCGGTGAAAAAAAATGAAAATACCAATAATCATAAACCATTCGATCCCCTATTTCAGAAGCAGCGCCGAAAACATTTCGGAAGGAATCAAAAAGTCAGGCAATACACCGCTGATACTGAATAATATCGAAGCAAGAGCCAGAACAGACAGCGAACTTTTTCAGAAAGCGGTTTTTCTGGATAAAGATTTTCCGCTTGGCATTAAAATGGAAATTTCAGGGACAAGACTTTTCAACAACATCGGGTCAATTGAACTCTGTTCTGACAAAAGAATGGTAAATGAGCTGCTTAAAGCGGATTTTCCGCTTCCCGAAACTATCGACTATCCGCTTACTTATTTTCCGAACGAAGTTTTTTTCAGAGAATTTACCGAAAAAGTCTGCGACGAATTAGGTCTGCCTGTAGTAGCAAAACTCGCCTCCGGTTCACAGGGAAGAGAAGTTTTTCTGTTGGAATCCAAAGAGGAAGTTTATGATTTCCAAAATAAGTATTATCGAACTCCCCATCTTTATCAGAAGTTTATTGCATCAAGCAAAGGACGCGATCAGAGAGTGTACGTGGTAGGCAAAAAGGCTGTCGGATCAGTTATTCGAGAGAACGCCAACGACTTCCGCTCAAACGTTGCTATCGGAGGACATGCTGTTAAAGCAGATATTTCAGATGAAATTTCAACTCTTTGCATTAACGCCGCCGGTATTCTGGGGCTTGACTTCTGCGGTATAGATCTGCTGTTTACTCCCAACGGTCCGCTTATCTGCGAAGTGAATTCCAACGCGCTGTTCAGCGCACTTAATGAGGCGTGCGGAATAGAAACGGGCCACATTATCGCCGATCACGTTGTATCTTTCAACTACACGAATATGTAACATTTCTGTGAACGGCAAAAATATGCTTGACAAACTTGGGATACCGTGGTATCATAACTGTACTATGACAGATAGTACAGTTTATTTTTTTTACGAGGTGATTTATATGGTGAAGGCGGAAAAGCTCACAAAATCGTTCGGAACGACAGCCGTGCTGCGAAACCTTTCCTGTGAAATCCGTGACGGATCAATATACGGACTTATCGGCGCAAACGGTTCAGGCAAAAGCACGTTACTAAGACTTATTGCCGGAATATACTATCCTGATTCCGGAAGTCTTAAAGTAGACGATGAAGAGATTTTTGATAATGTAATTAAGAAAAAAGATATCGTATTTGTGGCAGATGAGTTTTACTTTCCGACAGGATGCACTGTTGAACAGTATGCACAGATATACTCTGTGTTTTATGATTCTTTTGATTATTCCTTTTTCTGGGACAAGATCGAGAAGGTAGGACTTCCTCTTAAAGGCAAGGTTGCGACATTTTCAAAAGGTATGAAAAGACAGCTTGTTATGCTTTGCGCCCTTGCATGCAGATGCAAACTTGTCCTTTTTGACGAAACGTTCGACGGACTTGATCCGGTGGTAAGAAATCTGATGAAAAACATCATATACGATGAAGTCGCGGAGCGCAATATCACCGTTATTATGACCTCACACAACCTTCGTGAACTTGAGGATATCTGCGACTGTCTGGGAGTTCTTTATCAGGGCGGCATACTGTTTGAAGGAGACGTTGCAAACATCACGTCGAACGTATTCAAAGTCCAGATCGCCTTTAAGGAAGATTTCAGCGAGAAGAACTTTATAGGAATGAATATAATAAGCTCAAAGAAGCGTGGATCGGTAGCGGAGCTGATCATAAAAGGCGACAGAGAAGAATGCAGGAAAAAGCTCGAAGCGCTCAATCCCATTTTACTCGATATCCTTCCGTTAACGCTTGAAGAAATATTTATTTACGAAATGGAGTTGCTTGGATATGCTTATGAAAAAATCTCTGTTTGATTTCGGATATTTCCGCTATACGCTCCGAAGAATGCTCCCCTACTCGCTTGTTATGCTTCTCATCCTGGTTTTATCAAGCTTTCTTGTTTTCGGTATAACCGACGAGGTTTCGACACTTGCAATCGGAAAAATAAGATATATCGGCGTAGAGCTTATCGGCTGCACATCAATGGCATTTATGTATATCATTCCGATCGCACTTTGTATCGGGATGTTCGGTTTCATTCACAAGAAAAATTATACGGATTTCATTCTTTCGTCTCCCGTAAAGAGATCTTCCGTATATTTTACGAATATTGTTTCCGGTTTTGTAATGATATCCGTAATGCTTGCTGTAAACCTACTGTTTATCGCGCTTGTGATCTCTGCAGGAGAAAACTATCAGGCATATGTTTCGGCGAGCGATTACATCCTTTCGTTTTTTTACAACCTTGCAGGCTATATGCTTGTTTTTGCAGTATCATCTTTTGCTGCCATCCTTACCGGAACAGCCATTACTCAAGCATATATGACCTTCATTATACTGCTCCTTCCCGCCTTTATTGCCGCATACGTTCAGCTCCCGTTTCTGATACAGCCTTATACGTCATTTATGACTTCACAGTATACTATCCCGCTGAATCAGATATTTCTTATCCCGAATATTCCCGCAATGCCGATAACGATGGCCATGCTCGAGGCAAGCGGATATGAATACGCTGAATTTTACGGAATCCACTACTTTTTTGAGGCAAAATCTATCTGCTACACTTTGCTTGTGGCTATTTTATATGTGATAGCGGGAATGCTTCTGTTCAAAAAATATAAAGCTGAAAATGCAGGCAAATCATTTGTTAACAAAGGCGTCGGAATATTCGCATATGCAGGCTCTTTCGGACCTGTAATGGCCCTTATATTCCTTATCTTTGCGCATGCCGACTATACGGATATGTTCGACAGCCCGCTTTTCTATCTATTTATAATTGTTTCTTTCATTGCATTTATAATAGCAACGCTCATATTCAACAAAGGCTTTGCCGGATTCGGAAAACATCTTGTTCTTTATCTTGTTCTTATTATTTCCACATCCGTTATTTCCGGTATTATCAACGTTACCGCAGAGCGCAGCATAAAAACCATCGATTTCAGAACGGATGAAATCAAATCTGTTTCCGTTTATATGAAGCCTGTCAACACCCAGCCGATAACGGACTCATATATCAGCAAAAACTACATTAAGGTAAAAATCGATGATCAGGATATGCTGGACATGCTTTCAAACGGATATGACACCGGCACAGATTATTATTGCGAAATTACTCTGCCCAACGGCAAACAGGTAACTGTAGTTTCAAGATTGACGGAGGAGTTTGTCGAGGCTCTTTACAAGTATATAGATGAGAACGTTGATGTTAAAAAGACGCTCCTTTTCCTGCCCGGAGCCGATCACGTAGTCTGCACGTCACTGGGTATCAAAACGTCTAACGGTTATTCGACATACTCTTCTTCATTTGAAAAGAATGGTGAAGCAAAAAAAATAATTACCGAAAGAGAAATGGAATACCTTGATATTCCCATATCAAAATTGTATCAGAACAGAAATACAGTAACACGATACGATTATATCACCTACCACGAAGAAGATATGCTGAAGTACGGATTTATTAATACTGACAGCATAAACTTCTCTTTAGCAGCGCTGAGAAATTATAACGGACAGTATTACGCTTCTAATTATTTTATTGATAACTCTTCGCAGTTCTTTTTTGGGTTCGCAAAAGAATCACATGAACGAGCGGTAAAAATCGTCAAAAAAATCGACAGTTCAACAATCGTAAGCGTAGCAGGGGCATTTGATCTTGCCAAGGAACAGTATTTACTTCTTGATGAAATCATTCCTTCTCTCCCCTCCGTAATGCCAGACGACTTCTCGGATGCGGTAAAAAAAGCTCTGAAGGAACCGGTAGTTACTGAAAACATCGTTGCAGTAGCAATCTCTACAGAGAGAGAAACTGCCCTTGTATTTATGGATGTTGAAAGAGATATCAAGCCTCTTATCGACATATATCTTGAGCGGTTAACAGAAATGCTTGACAAACGCGCCGATGAATATGAAAAAGCAGATTCAGCCGAAATATCGCAGTATTACTATGTGGATGGTATGTATACAAAAGGTGTAGGAGCATATCTGGCTGTCAACGCTATGTTTGCAGGCGAAATAAGTGAATCAAGTGCATATTTTGATGCAAAAGCATTTGGCATTAACTGCAAAGATCTGTCTGAACTTATAAAATCCGAAAAAGATTATATAAACAGCATATTAACAAGGAAATATACGAAAGATACATTGTCTGATGAATATTTCTTTATTTCTGTTTTAACGAATTTCAATGACTTTAACGGAAGAATGTATCCGGCGGTAATACCTGTATCAAAAGAAATGCTTTCAACGATATACAGTGAGTTTGAGTATCTTGACAGCAAGGCAGAGTTGTTTGATTCCAACAAAGTACAAAAGGCTGTATGTGATCCCGAATACTACTCTGATATTACTGACAGAAAAGATATAGAATATCTGGTATTACTGTTAAAAGATAGCTATTTCAGAAACACAGTATCAGGTATGTTTGATCAGTACGGCGAATATTACACATATTCAGGCGCCCCCGACTTTGCTTTTTATCACTACGGTTTCGTTAACATTGATTACGTTTACAATGACGGAACAGTAGAAAGTGCAGAAATACTGAATACTGACCATGTAAACGAAATATTGAAAAAGAAAGCGGGCGAAGAATAGAATGTTCACTATTGATATGCAAAGCAGAATACCCGTTTTTGAGCAGATCGTTATACAAACTGAAGAATTTATCCGCGCCGGAATTCTTAATCCGGGGGACAAGCTTCCTTCCGTAAGAGAGCTGACAGCAATGATCGGAGTAAACCCGAACACCATTTCCAAGGCATACGGAGAACTTGAGCGGCGTGGATTAACGGTTTCGGTAACCGGTAAAGGATGTTTTATAGCAAAAAACATAAGTGATGTTTTAAAAACAGCAGCAGAGAAAAAAATACCGGAGTTTGAAAAACTCGCAAAAGAGCTTATCGATTCGGGAATAACCAAAGACGAACTGATAAGAAGAGTAAATTCACTGGTCTCTCAGTAAAACACCTGTAAGTCATAAATCTTAACATTGGAGGAGATCATGAAAAATATAAAAATCTATATATTTATTCTTTCGCTTGCTCTGACGATCCTATCAGTTTTTTCCGGATGCGTTTTTACGGAAAACGATATACCGCCGGAGGACAAAATAGTTGTCAATATTCAGCTTGATCTGGATGAAGACATCGGACTCCTTCTAACGGAATGGGATATAAACGGACAAACAGGAGGGAGCGGAGCGTGTAACGCAGATAGATCAATGCTGAAACGTGACAGTTCAAACGAGTGGGAATTTGACAGAGTAATGCTTGAAAAACCGGCAAATACTTATGAAGTGAAATTAAAATTTATTGTTGTAACAGAATATTTCGATCCGAATTACGATTTCGATTATCCTGATGAATATAAAAAACCGATGAATGAGATTGCTTTTACCGCAAAATTCGGCGAAACTTACTACGTTACAATCACCGGAGGACATCAGGACGGCTATCAGGCAGTTTTACAAAGTCAGGAATAAGCTTATAATAATAATCCACCCGATTACGGGTGGATTATTTATGATTGAGACTATTCTATAGTTCTATACTTTCGGTAGCGAACGCGTTTAACGATGAGTCTGCACGCTTTCCGGACAAATATTCATAATAGCCCTGAGAAGCTATCATAGCGCCGTTGTCACCGCAGAGAGGTATTTCAGGTATATAAAGAGATATGCCGTTTTCATGAGCTGCTTTAGAAATCATTGATCTCAGCATTGAATTTGCCGCAACTCCGCCTGCAACAACAAGGCGTTTTGAAGGCAACGCAACAGTGTTAACGGCAAGGATCGCCTTTTCCGTAAGTATTTCGCATACAGCTTTTGAAAATGAAGCGGCTATGTCCGGTTTGTTGAGTTCTTTTTTTGTTTGTTCAGCATTGTGAGCATAATTGATTATTGAAGTTTTTACTCCGCTGAAGCTGAAATCGAACGGTGCGTCAGCAAAATGCACACGGGGGAAATGTATGGCGTCGGGATCGCCGTTTTTAGCGAGAGCATCCATTTTAGGACCGCCGGGATAGCCAAGACCGAGGACTCTTGCAGCCTTGTCAAACGATTCGCCCGCAGCATCATCGCGTGTTCCGCCTAAGATTCTGTATGTCGTAAAATCTGAAACATGAACAAGATGGCTGTGCCCGCCCGAGACTATAAGCGCAATAAAGGGAGGCTCAAGATCGGTATGCGAAAGATAAGCCGCAGCTACATGTCCTCTGATATGATGTACAGGAACAAGAGGTTTGCCTGCAGAAAAAGCAAGTCCCTTAGCAAACCCTACTCCGACAAGAAGAGCTCCGATAAGTCCCGGTGCGTTTGTGACGGCAACGGCATCAACATTTCCTATTCCGCCTACGGGTTCAAGCGCAAGGCGAACAACGCCCGAAACAGCTTCAAGATGTGCTCTTGACGCAATTTCAGGGACAACGCCGCCGTAAAGCTCGTGAGTGCTTATCTGAGTTCTGACTATATTTGATATTATTTTACGTCCGTCCTCAACAACAGAAGCTGCTGTTTCGTCGCATGACGATTCAATGCCCAAAACTATCATATTATGATCCCATATCAAAAATAATTTAGTATAATTCGAATCCGTTTAAAGAATACACTTGACGAAACGGCTCAAAAGTTGTATAATAGGCTGAAATGATCCGAAACATTAATTTGAATTATATCACATAAGATATGATTTGTCAACAACGGCAAAGGATATGAAAATGAAAGTATTATTTGTTTGCACCGGAAATACCTGCAGAAGCCCGATGGCTGAAGCGTTTTACAATAAAATCCATGGGGAAGGCGCACGAAGCGCAGGAATTTATGCAGAAAACGGAGCTCTTCCGACTGAGAATGCAGTTAAGGCGATGAAGCAGTACGGAATTGATATAACTTCACACAGGGCCGCGCAGCTTACGCCGGAAGAAGTGATCGGAGCCGAGCATATTTACACGATGACAGACGGGCATGCGATGCTTCTGAGAGAAGCATTTCCGAGTTTGAAAGATAAAATAACTGTTTTGGGAAAAGGAATTCCCGACCCGTTCGGATGCGATGAAGAAACATATCTGAAATGCGCAGAAGAAATAAAAAAATATGTTTCGGAACTGAAATAATATATTATCACGGAGAAATGACCATGTATACTGTAAGAAAAGCTGAAAAAAGAGACGTCAAAGGCATTGTGAAAAGAGAAAACGCCTGTTTTTCAACGCCGGAAACGGAAGAAAGCATATATTCTTTTTTAAAAAGCAAAACTTTTTTTGTTGACGTTATAGAAGACAATGGAGAAGTAGCCGGACACTGTATATATTTCTTTGTACCTGACAATGCAGAGATAATATCTCTTGCCGTCACACCCGAAAAGAGACGAATGGGGTACGGAAGAGATCTTGTATACAGCGTTATAGAGCGTGCAAAAGAAAACGGATGTAAAGAAGTATTCCTTGAAGTAAGAAAATCAAACGATGCTGCAATAGCATTGTATACCTCAATAGGATTTCATCAGGTTGGCGAGAGAAAAAATCTTTATTTAAAGCCTGAGGAAGACGGTTTGATTATGCAATATCTTATCTGAGCGGTATCATCCCCTGTTACGAATCAATAATTGAACACAGAAACAGCCCCGGACCTTTCGGTTCGGGGCTGTATGTTTTAAGGCTTGCGCCGTTAAACACTAATTATTTTCTCTTGAAAACAGAGATACCACCGATAGCGGAAACAGCAGCGAGAGCGTAGAAGAGAACGCTTACGTCAGCAGTCTTCGGGTTGGTGTTGGTTGTTGTTGTGGGAGCCGGAGTTACTGTTTCAGCAGCGGGCTCTTCAGCAGCAGGTTCT
>JAEEJO010000042.1 GCA_016281915.1 Clostridiales bacterium | reverse complement strand
GGCCCCGAAAAATGAACCACAGTGTTTCATTTTCGGGGCTCTGACTATAATATATGTAGGTTTTTACGAGAACCGTTGTGAGACAGCCAACACGAAAAGTGCCAAAAATCGATCAGAAAAGATTTTCTGCACCCACTTCCGTACCGGGCTGTCTCATTTTTTCAAAATACTTTTTTTCGAACTTTTCGGGAGAGGTATTGTTCAGATAAGCGTGCGGACGCTCGGCATTGTATCTTTCGATATAGGCAGCTATAGATTTTTTCATTTCCGCTTCGGAATGATAGTTCGATCGATACAGTCCTTCTTCCTTAAGCGTCTTGAAGAACGCTTCACAAACCGCGTTATCATACGGATTCGAGACGGCCGAATATGAATGGGTTATTCCCAATTCTTTCAGGGTTTGATTGAACGCTTTTGAGGCATATACCGTTCCTCTGTCGGTATGAAGAGTCAGAGGTCCTCTCGGCTGTCGCTCTCTGAATGCGGATTTGATGGTCCGGTTAACGAGTTGAGTACTTGGCTTCATTGAAATCGAGTAAGCTATTACCTTTCTGGAAAACAGATCCAGGACGGCACAGATATTGTACTTGAAGCCGTTGTATTTGATTTCGGTCATGTCACTCGCCCAAAGAGTATCCGGCTCTGATGCGTCAAATTGCTGGCACACATGATTTGTGAATCTTTTCAGCCCCTGCTCGTAAAGCTTTTTTGCCCCGGAACGCACGCTGAACCACCCGTTATTATGCATTATTTCCGCAACTGTCTTCGGAGCCATATGATATCCCATATCACTCAGAATCGATGAGATTTTTCTTGCCCCGTATGTCTGACGGCTTTCTTCGAAGATTTTTTCGATCAAAGGTGTGTATTCTTTACGTTTTCTTGAATACTGAGTTTCCCGAACCTCGATTGCCCGATAATAAGTCGCCTTCGCAATATCAAGGGTACTGCACAGCAAATTCAGCGAGTATTCGCCGTTAAGGCTCTGAATAGCAGCGATCCGCTGATCGAACGGACTTGAAATGCCGAGACCGGTTTTCTGAAAGATCTCAATAACCTGTTTCTGACGTTCGATCTCTGCCATAAGTTTTTTGTCCTGCCTGCCCGGTATTACCGGTTTGTCCGGAGTTTCCATTTCGTGCATCCAGCGGTAAAAAGTGGATCTGGAGATGCCGTATTTTTCGGTAAGCTTGTCAACGGAACCACCGTTTTTATAATCTTTGAAGCAGTTCACTTTTGCTTTTGATTTGATTGTTGTGTTCATTTTGAACCTCCTGTAATAAAAGAAATGGCTATTATTATACTACAGGTTTTTTGATAATATGTTACGGTTGGAAGAATTGCCGGTTTCCGGGAGACGAGTATCAGTAAATCTTGAATTATTCACAAATTGGTGGTATAATGATAAATAAATGAACGAGTAGAGGAAGGTGTGATGGCTGAGATGAAGAAAAACAGACGGATAGCCGTTTATTGTTTATTTGCGACGCTTCTTATTGTTTCTATCCTGTCGGGATGCGCTAACAAACCACATACTGGTAGTATTATCGAACCACATACTGGTAGTATTATCGAACCACATACTGGTAGTATTATCGAAGGCCGTGAATCGGCCGGCGACTGGCCTGCAATGATTATGGTCGACGGCACATTGTATTACAAAGCGTATACAGTTGTTGAGTCGATCGACAATGATGCAATTATCGGTTATACGTCCTCCTATACTGATAATGAACCCTCAAAAGACGGAGAAACAAACTTTTCACGAACACTCGGTCTTCCTTATGCAAAAACAGAAGACGGTATCGCGGTCAAATATAATGGTCAGTGGAATCTTTTTGTTCAGAAGAACGACAATCAGTCAAGCAAAACCGACAGTAGCTCAATGAACGGCAATCAATATGTGTGGGAGAAAAAGGTTTTTGTCGGAGACTTTGTAATTGCTCTGAACGATGATCATACATATCAATGTTATGGCGGCAGTTTACATAGCTGTTATGATAGCATAGGAACATGGACCAACGAGGACGGCATCATCGTAATGACTGAGAGCAGCGGTTACGACAATGTGTTCAGATTCAAACTTACCGAGGAAGGATTGATCTATATCGCCGAGGGCTCCAGCAAGTTCATGTATGTTGACGTTACAGACGGAGACAGGTTCTTGCTCCGCAACGGTATCGTTTGGGATGAGCCGAGTTATACTCCGGACTACAATTCAACCAGCACGCTCCATTCAGATGTATTCCTAGAGAAACTGAAAAAAGACGGATATCACCGTGGTGATGAAATAGACAAAAACTACAACACTGACAACATAACTGGTATCTTCAACATCACTCCTCAAGCAATACTGGAGGAAAATCCCAATCTTGAACTCTTCTACGTAAAAGACGGATATCACTGCTTTATGATGTATAAGGGAGAGATATACAGATATGATACATTTGACAGGCTGCGTATTATATGTTATAATAGAATAAGATACCTACTATGGAGCTTTTTATGGCACAGTCAAGAAGAACGGTTATCGCTGTTGATGATTACACATTCAATGTGTTTCATGAATGTGATAACTGCCTGCTGACTGTCCTTGCTGAGATCGGGCAGCTCGTTCACAAGAACAAGTGGACAGTCTGCGAGTGCAGATTCTGCCACAAGCTGTTCCTCGGAACGGAAGGCGAGGTATGCTGTCACGCTGCCGAGCGAATCGAGGCTCAGAAGCAGCAGAAAGAAAAAATCATCGAGGAAAGTATGATATTATATCAAAGCAACTGGATGAGATAATAAAGTATCATTTAATTTAGGTTTTCATGAATTTTAGAAGCCTATCTCCTGCTGAAAGAAGTGATTACAATTAAACTACTTTTTTGGAATCTCGCACGAAATAGCATTGAAAAATACATAGCAGATATCATAAATGAAAATGATATTGATATATGCGTTTTCGCAGAATACAATAGCATTAACTTTGAAATAGTATTATCAGGATTAAATAATAGTTATACCCTCTTCGATGGTATGGGTGGGTGCGATAAAATAACGCTAATTGCTCGTAGTGGTTATGATGTAGAAATCCGAAGAGAGCAAAACCGCTATACAATTTATTCTGTATATGATAATACAGAAAAATATATCATTACAGGGATTCATTTACAAGATAGATTAAACGCTGATGCAGAAACCCGAAAGAATACAATAAGAAAAATTGTTCAAGACATCAAGGAGCAAGAAAACAAACTGAAACATGATAATACAATTGTTATTGGTGATTTCAATGCCAGCCCGTTTGATGAAGAACTTGTTCAAAAGGATGCGTTTAATGCAGTTTTATTTAAAGACCTAATATTTAAGACTGAATTAGTAAAAGTTGACGGTGTACAATATCGGCGTTTTTATAATCCGATGCTGAATTGTATATCAGAAGACGATTCAACATATGGGTCGCATTATTACGATTCAGGAATCAAGTCTATTTATTGGTATTTTCTTGATCAAGTGATTATTAGGAAGTCACTGGTAGATAGATTATCCGATATTCGTATTATCAAAGTAATAAATAATCAAAAGCTAATCAAAGCCGTAAAACCTAACTCAGATATAAGCGATCATCTGCCGTTAATAGTTGAATTTGAAAGGAGAGTTATAAATGACTGATCTATGGGGGAATATCCAACTTGAAGAGGAAAAGTTTTCTGATAGTAAGGCAATTGAAATACTAAGAGAACAAGCTCGTCTTTTAGATAAGAAAACTAACGGAATGATTAAAGCAACTTTTTCAAAAGTTGAGTACAAGAAGTCAACCTCAGAGGTTATAGGACAAACATTATTATCATTTGCTGGTACAAAAGAAGAAATCGTCGAATCCGAACTAGAGGGAAAAGAGGATTTGAACAGAATATATACTTACACAAAATATAAATTTGAGATTTTTAATGACACATATAGATTCAGAGTATTCATATTAGAATATCGTCCAGTATTTCCTATTGAAATTGAAGTTGATGAGGGGATTAGAGACGAACTCAAGTTGTCAACAATAGAAAAAATCAACAGCGATGATGAATTAAAGGAGTTGGTTTCTTCTATTTTTTCAAGTAATAAAGTTCAAATGATTATAAAAAGAATGTATGCACACAAATAACGGCAGCATCTGAAGGCACAGCCGTAAACGATTAAATATAAACCATACACTCAAACACCGCTTCTCTTGCCATATAGACGAAGCAGTTCTCAAGACCAAGCATCTTCTCAGCATCACCGCTGAGGACAGCTTTCTGATAGCAACTGTCGATCTGCTTCCAAAGCTCCACCTGGCGTGAGATAGCTTCACTGACTTTCCGTTCCAGATCATCAAGGTATTGCACGATCCTGCCCTCGTTGACGAGCCTGCGAAGCCTGTCAGGACAATGACTGTCAGAGAAATGAAGATGATACCTGATGAAGTCGGTATGGTAGGTCTTGCTCTCCTCGGTCTGCGTATCGGTGTTGAAGTGTGTGACTGTCATTGAATTTGTGTCGATTTTCCATATCGGCACATTTTTCTTTTTCAGTGGGCTATATGCAACTTGTTCGCTTTTGTATCTGCTCATTATGAGATCCTCCGTAGTATTTATAATGTGTCGAATTTGGCTGCTGATTATCTGTTACTATTTGAACTATTCACAATTCTTATGTATAATTCACGGCGAGTTTTTCATGGAATAATTGATTTCCCGGATTTGCCCTTGTTACAGCTTGGGAAACAGTGCACGCCGCTTCTGCAGAACAGCCTTTTTTGATTCGACTTCGGGAATTGCATCTTTTTAGTCCATATAGAAACAGCATTTTCCGGTTCCCGTGAATAGCGTAAATGGTCAAAAAAGATGCAATAAAACGGTCAAAAACAATAAAAAAGCCTTGTGAAAGGCAAAAAACAGGCGCCAGGGTTTGGAATTGCATCTAAATGGTACATATGCCACATGATTTACGGTCTTAATAGATACGAAATCAAGAAAACCCGGGAAT
>JAEEJO010000041.1 GCA_016281915.1 Clostridiales bacterium | reverse complement strand
CTATTCTCTGAATTGTTTGCTTTCGCCGAAACCCTCTCGGGTTCGAATCCCGAATAACAAAAAAAGAGACAGAAAACTGTCTCTTTTGTATTGGCGCAGGAAGAGGGATTCGAACCCCCGTGGCTTTTGGCCAAACGGTTTTCAAGACCGCCTCGTTATGACCGCTTCGATATTCCTGCATATATATGCCGATCAGCTTCGGCGATATATATTATACAATAATCGTTGCGGTTTGTCAATAATCGCAGCCGAAAGAATTATGAAATATTTTTGACCGCATACCGAAAAAATCTCCGGCAGATCACCGATATCTGCCGGAGAGTGTTATTTTTTTTCAGTTATCAATAGTTTTCGGCTTTTACTTCAAAGTAAGCCTGCGGATGATTGCATACGGGGCATACTTCGGGAGCTGCTTCACCGTAATGGATATGTCCGCAGTTTGCGCATTTCCAAACGGTCATAACGGGTTTTTTGAATGCTTTGCCGGAGTTGATATTTTCAAGAAGCTTGAGATATCTTGCCTCATGCTCTTTTTCTATTGCCGCAACACCGTCAAAGAGCTTAGCAATATCTTCAAAGCCCTCTTCTCTTGCTGTTTTGGCAAATTCCGCATACATTTCCGTCCATTCAAAGTTTTCACCCTGAGCGGCTGCAAGAAGGTTTTTATCTGTGGAGGCAACGCCGCCGTGAAGAAGCTTATACCAGAGCTTTGCATGTTCCTTCTCGTTTGCGGAAGTTTCTGCAAAGATATTGCTTATCTGAACGTAGCCGTCCTTTTTTGCCTGTGAAGAATAATACTGATATTTTACACATGCCTGAGATTCGCCCGCAAAAGCGGTTGCAAGGTTTTTTTCTGTTTTACTGCCTTTGAGTTCCATTTTTATATCCTCCATCTGTATTATTATTTTTCTATAACAAATCTGTGGGTTGATACTCCGTCTTTTTCTTCCGCTTTCGCATAAACCACGTCGCCGTCAAAACGAAGCTTTTCTTTCAGCTGCGAAAGGTGCTTTTTCATGTCCGGCAGATGCGTAACAGAGATAACTCTTGCCTTATAAAGCGCCGCTACCGCAATGAATTCGCTGAGCGCAACGGCAGCTTCGTCAAACGACGTTGACTGATATACCTCGTTGAAAAGAAGCATGTCGTTCGGTTTGAGCATATCAAGAAATCCCGATACGGTTTCGACCTCTTCTTCAAATCTGCCCTGACCGATATCAAGAGCAGTGAAGTAGGCGTATACGCCGGCAACGGGGGTGATGACCGCTTCGGTGCAGGGAACGGGGAGCGCAGCCTGACCAAGAAGCTGGATTATACCTACGGCGCGTAAAAATACGGTTTTTCCCGCATTGTTTTTACCGGTGATGACATACGCCGCGCAGTCTTTGCCGAAGATCGCGTCGTTGGGAACAAGTACGTCTCCCGGACGTTCGTTTCTGTTCTTCTGATACTGCTTGAGCGCGAACCACAGGTCGTAAATGTTTTTGCACTCAAATCTGTTGCCTTCAGTGCAGAATTCCGGAATGCACATAGGCAGTCCGAGACGTTCGTATGTGCGTTCGAGGATCGCCGCAAAATCATAGAAATAAAAGCCGTCTCGTATTTTGTCAAACGGTTTTTTGAGCTGATACGTAATCGATTCCATAAACGAAACAAGCTTTATCATGCTTCTTTCGGCAAGGAACTGAAGCTGCTGGTCCGAATCAACGTCAAAGCCGATGGAAATGACCGTTTTATCCTTGTCTTTCAAAACGGGCGTTCCCTGACCGTAATTATACGGATCTGACGTGAGCGCGAACATTTCGCAGTCAAGAATGCGGATATATTTGTCAAGCTTTGTGAGAATAACGAAAGAAGTGTTGAGGTTGAGCGATTCGGCAAGCTCCGAGGCAAGCGCTTTCAGCTCGCCGAAAGCGGGATTTTCGACCTGAGTCTTTACAAATTCACGCATGGATACCATCAGCTCTGAACGCAGATCTTTTTTCGCAAGCGTTTTTCCGTATTGCTCGTAAATTTCCTGTATTTTAAGAATACAGTCGGCGAGCGTCTGAACGGTGAAGATCGAAGATTCTCTGTCCGACGTGGTGGCTCTTCCGCCGGTTGTAGTTATTATGGACGCCGCGGATGTCTTTACTATTTTCAGCGCGTCTTCAAGTTTGAGATTTAGCCTCTCGATAAGCTCGAATTCATGAAGAAGGGAAGCGTTACGCCTGAAATCATCGAGTATCTCTTTTCTCCAGATAAGGTTTTCGAGGTCCTGTTCGGGATGGCTGAGCAGGGCAAACATCTTTTTCTGAAGAATTATGTCTACCGTAACGCCGTTCACTACTTCGTCAAGAAGCAGACTTTTCATGGACATTTCGAGCTGTTTTGACGATTCAGTCTTTGAAGGGTTTTTATAAAGAAGATCAAATTCGGGATACATTTCAGTTTTCCTCCCTCTTCTTCTGTATGCGTTCGAGCATCTGCTCTACCGTCATATCGTATTTCAAAAGAATATCGCGCGCAAACGATGAGTTCTGTGTGCTGAGCGGGACGATCTTATAAAGTCTCTTGCCAGTCTTTTCATCGTTAAGAGCGGTAAGCACGCCTGCGGGGTGCGGTCTTTCGTAGGTTTCCGCGGCATAGTCCTTAAGACTGTGAAGATGCGTAACGAAAAGTCCGGAAATATCGTGCTCCAGCACTTTGTCAACAAGTTCGGTAGAAAGCTTATATGCGATATCAGCTTTTGTTGAAGAATATGTCTCATTGAAAAGAGCAAGACTGCATCCGTCGGGCGCATCTTTGAGTATCCTTTCAACTCTTCCCTGCTCTTCTACGAGTCTTCCCGAGTTATCGTTGTATTCCTCTACCGGGAAATGCGTGAACATTCTCTTCATGATCTTTATCTTTGCCTTTTTTGCGGGAACGTGGCCGCATGCCTGGAAAAACAGCTGGCAAAGACCGACGGCGGAAAGATATATCGTCTTACCGCCAGCATTCGGGCCGGTAATAAAGAAGAACGAGCTTTTATCGTAAATATAATCGTTATAGACCACCTGATCCGGCGCAAGTCCTCTTTTGACAAGGAAAAGACTGTAAAAATCAAGTATATCGGTAGTGTCGGAGGCCGTTGCCTTAACGCAGTCGAAGCCTTTTTCCTTTATCTCACGGAATATTCTCGCAAATCCGATAACGGCGTCAAGTTTTCTGATAAGGTCAAGCCACGACGTGTCGAAAACGTCCTTGTATTTTTCGTGGAAAGCATCGATATTCTTGAAAATATCATAATAAAGCGTATAAAGAGCTTTGAAAACGGGACGCGTAAATTCTCTCGGCTGATGAACCGCGGGGGCATACGCTTCTGCCGCGTCAAGACCGAGACGTTCCGAAATGCCTGCAAGCTGCATGGTGAGAGAAGGCTCTTCCGTTTTCGGAATTATGCTGTTTTCGATGTTCTGACCGCGTGAAAAATATCTGTTCAAACGAATCTCGCCTATCGTTTCAAGGCTTTCGCGAAGTCCGCTCATATCCTTGAGAATGGCGTCAAGCTGCTTTTTCATGCTGTCTGAATACGTCTGCGAAAGTATATCCTTTACGGTTGCGGAGAGCCCTGTTTTATCTATCGCCTCTGCGCCGTCCATGAATTTTTTATATACTTCCGTGAATTTTTCTATTATCAGAAATGTTTTCATCGTTGCCATTTCAGGAACGTTTTTAAACATTTTAAGCTCGTACAGCAGGTTCAGGTCCCAAAGGTCTGCCCTCAGATCGCAGAAAAGCGAGAAAAACGCGTCGCTGTTTATCATGTCGTCTACGATATCTGCGCGGTATGAGATGATCTCGGGATCGCTGCAGAACTGGTTGATTATTTCAAGCGTCGCTTCCTCCTGATGTTTTGATGAAAGAAACGCATTCAGAAGCTCTTCAAGCTGCATGTCAATCGCAACGCAGTAGTCGAGCGGTTTTACATCCGGCTGGGCTTTTATCGGATCGAAAAACAGTTTCATCTATCAAAATCCTTTCTTCATCTCTACGTAATGTTTTTTTCTCATCGCACGGCGCGCAGCTTTGAATATCGCGCGGGCTTCTTTGCCCGAAACGGCGCATTTTTCCGGTTTTGACGGGAAAAAGCTGTTTGCGATAACTATTCCGTAAAAAATCGTGTCGCCGTCTATAAGCTCGATATTGCTTTTTGTTCGGACGTCCTTTACCGACGGATTGATCAGCACTACCGGGACGCAGGAAACGGGTTTATCCTGAATAGCGTAGTTTACCGACGCTGCATATTTAACAAGACCTACGGGCGACTTTCTTTTGCGTTTGTGAACGGTGAAATTGTGAAAAGCCATCGTCATAGAGCCTATAACGCCTTCGTTTTCCGTCGGAGCAAGACCGCGGTGGCTCGATATTTCCCAATAGTCTGGGTCGGAAAACCTGACGGTCGATTTAAGCTTGCGGTAGCTGCGAAGCTTTATCAGATAAAGCTTGTTGCCTGAAAGCAGCATATAATCCGGCTTATGATTCCAGAAATGCGGGATAATAAATCCCGGAATGCCTACCCTGGCAAACTTTGCACCGCAAAACAAACACCTGAAAAACAGGATTATCCGTAATACAAGGTATCTTGTGAGCGGTATTATAACAAAACAAAGCAGCGCAACTGTTGAAGCCGATATCAGAATAACAAGTCCGAAAACCTGAAAAAACGACATTGCGATCGGCAGGACAGAATGAATTGCAGAAAGCATCTATTTCTATCTCCGTTCCTTTCTAACTGAGATATATTATAACATATCAAAACCAATAATTCAACAGTTATTTTTGTCAAATATCGCAAAAAGCGAAGAAAGACTAAACATGCCACTGTTTTGTTGTTGATATTTCCGTTCGTTTATGATATAATTAACAAAATATTACATCACCCATTACCGAAGAGAAGATCAACGCCGATGATAAAACTTTTACGCTATCTGAAAAATCACCGCCTTGAGAGCATACTCGGCCCGCTGTTCAAATTTCTTGAAGCGTGCTTTGAGCTTACCGTGCCCGTAATAATGGCAGATATGATCGATACAGGTATCAGAAACAAAGATACCGATCACGTGCTGCTTTGCGGGTTTATCGTTGTTTTTATGGGACTGCTCGGCTTCGTATGCTCGATAACCGCTCAGTATTTTGCCGCAAAGGCGTCAATGGCTTTCGGGACCGAGCTGAGAAACGATCTTTATCGGCATATCGCTTCTTTTTCTTCTGCCGAGCTTGACAGATTCGGCACGTCGTCGCTCATAACACGTCTCGGCGCGGACGTTATTCAGACGCAGTCGGGAATAAATCTGATCCTTCGTCTTCTTTTGCGCTCACCGTTTATAATAATAGGCGCGGTAGCGGCATCTTTTATGATAAATATACGTCTTGCCCTTATTTTTGCCGTGGCGGTAACGGTCCTTTCCGTTACAGTATGGCTGATAATGAAAAAACTCCTGCCGCTTTATACAGGAACGCGGAAAAATCTTGACAGAATAACCGTAAAAACACGCGAAAACCTAACCGGTGCGCGCGTCGTCCGCTCCTTTGCCGCTCAGGATGACGAGAAAAGCGAGTTCGACGTTGCCGCAAACGGCCTTTACGCCTCGCAGATCCTTTCGGGCAAGATCTCTGCGCTTCTGAATCCGCTTTCATATTCGCTGATAAATATCGCGGCAGCCGTGCTTATGTGGTTCGGCGCTTTTTCGGTAAACGCAGGAGATATCACGCAGGGACAGGTCATCGCACTTCTCAATTATATGACGCAGATCCTTATCGCGCTTCTTGCTCTTGCGAATCTTATAGTAATGATAACGAAATCATCGTCTTCAGCTTCAAGAATAAACGAGGTATTTGCGGTTTCACCGTCACTTGCAGACGGGACAGAGGAGCTTGAAGGCGTAGATAAAATAGAATTCAGAAACGTTTCGTATAAATACCCCGGCGCTTCGGGTCTTTCGGTAAAAAATGTTTCCTTCAGCATAGAAAAGGGAATGACCGTAGGCATAGTGGGAAGCACCGGTTCGGGTAAATCCACCGTTGCGTCGCTTCTTCTGCGTGAAGCCGATCCGACGGAAGGAACGGTCGCTATCAACGGCAGACCCGTTAAAGAATATACTTTTTCATCACTTCGCAAAGCGTTTGCCTCCGTTCCGCAGAAGGCTTCGCTTTTTTCGGGAACGGTTCGTGAAAATCTTTTATGGCGCGATAAAAACGCATCCGATGAGGAGCTTTTTTCTGCGCTTGATACGGCAATGGCTTCTGATTTTATCGGAAAAGATCTCGACAGACCGGTCGCGAAAGCGGGAACCAATTTTTCGGGTGGACAAAGGCAGAGACTTACCATCGCCCGCGCTCTTGTGGGACGTTCCGACGTTCTTATCCTTGACGACAGCGCTTCGGCGCTCGATTATGCCACCGATTCGGCGCTTCGCAGATCAATAGCGGCGCTGCCGGACAAAAAAACGGTCTTTATTATTTCACAGCGTATTTTTGCGGTAAAACGTGCGGACGTGATCCTTGTCCTTCACGAAGGAAAGCTTGCGGGGGCGGGAACGCACGACATTCTGCTTGAAACGTGCCCCGTATACGCTGAGATATGCGCGTCACAGACGTCGGAGGTGCACAATGAAAAATAAAACCGTAAAATCCGACGGCGTAATAAAAAGAATTATTTCTCTTGTTTTTCCGTATCGGATCCACCTGATCTTCTCTCTTGTTTTTGCCGCCGCATACGTTGCGCTATCGCTTTTTGCTCCGATAATTTCAGGCAGAGCGGTAGATGCAATGGTTAAAAAAGACGATGTGGATTTCAACACCGTTCTTTCTCTCGTTCTTATTTATTCCGCAGTAGTTATCGGCGCATCGGTATGTCAGTGGCTGATGACGCATCTGACCAATATCATCACATACAAAACCGTATTGAAACTCAGAAAAGATCTTTTTTATAAAATAACAGACCTTCCCGTTGGGTATATAGACTCGCATGCTCACGGAGATATTATTTCAAGAGTGATAAACGATGTCGAGCAGCTCTCTGACGGACTTCTCATGGGCTTTTCACAGCTTTTTACCGGGCTTCTGACCATTTTTGCCACGATAGGGTTTATGTTTTCGATAAATATACCCATTGCGCTTGTCGTCGTTCTTTTTACGCCGCTTTCTCTTTTCGTTGCGTCGTTTATAGCAAAAAACACTTACTCGATGTTTAAAAAACAGTCCGAGATCCGCGGCGATATGACGTCTCTTATTGAAGAGTCCGTAGGAGGAGCAAAAACAGTAAACGTTTTCGGAATGAAGGACGAAATGGAAAAAAAGATCGCGACGACAGGTGAGGAACTTCGAAAATGCGGCGTTCGCGCACTCTTCTTTTCATCGATAACAAACCCCGCAACACGCTTTGTAAACAACGCTGTATATGCCGCGGTAGGTATTCTCGGCGCTTTCTACGCTATAGAAGGCGCGGTTTCCGTCGGTCAGCTTTCATCTTTTCTGATGTATGCCAATCAGTATACAAAACCCTTCAACGAGATATCCGGCGTCATAGCGGAATTCGTTGGCGCAAAGGCTTCCGCCGAAAGGATCTTTGCGGTGCTTAACGAAAAACCTACAGAGTCTGATATTTCGGGAGAAAAAACCGCGCAGGTAGGCGGAGAGATAGAGTTTTCTTCGGTCTCCTTCTCATACGCGCCCGAAAAACCGCTCATTGAAAACTTCGATCTTGCTGTCCCTTACGGGAAAATGATCGCAATTGTCGGACCTACAGGCTGCGGAAAAACAACGCTTATAAACCTCTTGCTTCGGTTTTACGACGTCAGATCAGGCGAAATACGGCTCGGCGGCGTTCCAGTAAAAGAGCTTGACGTTGACTCTCTGCGCTCCGGGTTCGGCATGGTGCTGCAGGAAACGTGGCTGAAAAACGGAACCGTTGCGGAAAATATCGCTTACGGAAGAAAGAACGTATCCCGTGAACAGATAGTCGCCGCAGCTGTCCGCGCTCATGCAGACACCTTTATTTCAAGCCTTGAAAACGGTTATGATACTCTTATCAATGAGGACGGGGACAATCTTTCTCAGGGTCAGAAGCAGATGCTTTGCATAAGCCGCGTAATGCTTGCGCTGCCGCCAATGCTCATTCTTGACGAGGCTACGTCGTCTATAGATACCATGACGGAGCTTCGGATCAGAAAAGCGTTTGACGAGATGACCGAGGGGCGCACAAGCTTTGTTGTGGCGCACAGACTTTCCACTATCACAAAGGCAGATCTTGTGCTTGTTATGAAGGACGGCAAGATCATCGAAAGGGGCACGCATAAACAGCTTCTTGAAGCAGGCGGATTTTACAGGCAGCTTTATGAAAGCCAGTTTGAAACGGAATAGCCCATGCTGCGACTGAAAAATAAAACATAAATAAATAATAAATCGGAGGAAAAAAAGTGAATAAAAAACTATCAGCAATCCTTATTCTGCTTCTTATTTCAGCATTTGTCCTTTCGGGTTGTAATTTAAGCACATTGGGCGGAAAAAAAGAACAGGATTACGATCTTTCAAACTACTTTGCAAGCGACGGACTTGACACAGACGGATTTTTCAACGGTTTGACGGCGTCAGACTACGTAGAACTTCCTGAATACAAAGGCGTGAAGATATCCGCCTCGGTTTTCGAAGCTTCAGAAGACGACCTGAATTCTCAGATCGAGTCGATACTTGCAGAATACACGACGTATGAAGAAATTACCGACAGAGCGGTTGAAGACGGCGACAGCGTAAACATCGATTATGTGGGCAGGGTAGACGGTGTTGAATTTGAAGGCGGTTCTACCGGCGGTATGGGAACAGACGTTACCATCGGCGTAACAAACTATATAGACGATTTTCTTGAGCAGCTTATCGGCCATTTCCCCGGTGACAGATTCGATGTGGAGGTAACCTTCCCCGCAACTTACGGCGTAGATTCTCTCAACGGCAAGGATGCGGTATTTGACGTTACAATAAACCACATAAACGGCGAAGAGCTGGATATCGAGCTTAACGATGATATTGCGAAAGACTACGGTTTTGACAGTGTAGACGCTCTCAAAGAGGATATCCGCACGTGGCTTATAAACCAGCAGAAATCAGATTTCTTCACAGAGCTTATCACTCAGAGCGAGATCAAGGGCGAAATTCCGAAACAGGTAATGGATTTCGTCATCCGCTCCGACCTTTCGGACTATCAGTATTACGCTGATATGTACGGTGTTTCTCTCGATGAATTTATGTATAACTACGCCGGCTACGAAAACGTTGATGTTTATATCGAGAATAACAAGCAGGCTTATGAAACAACCGCAAAGGCGTTTCTCGCAGTTCAGGCAATAGCCGAAAAAGAAAATATCAAAGTGACTGATATGAATGTTTCAGACGCAGGACTTTCCGATTACGTTGAAACTTACGGTATGCCGTATCTGAAACAGTACGTAATGCAAACGATCACGATTCCCGCTTTCGTTACGGACAATGCGGTAATCGAATAAAGACAAAAAACACATAATAATACGGCAGGGGATTTTACCCCTGCCGTTATTGTATGTTTATTCAGTTTCAGTCAACAACGTCAACTATTATTGATTTTGTTGCGGTATTGCCCTTGCCGTCTGTTCCTGTGAAGAGGAGAACTGTGGAGCCTGCTTTCTGAGCGGTGAGAACCGCGAGAGTGTTGCAGGAGCCGGTGAATACCGATGTATCGAATGTCCAGAAACCGTTTACGTTAGGAACAAGAATAAGTTTTTCGCCGGTCTTTACGCGGATGTAATATGTGGCTTTCTTTACACCGTTGAAGATAATATCATCGGATGTGAACGAGCCGTCGTTGTTTTCATCAGCGGGAGAGGGAACGGGTGCGGGTGTGGGCGCCGGTGTGGGATCGGGAACTGTTGCAGTGTCTGCAAGCATATCGTCGGTGACCGTAAGAACGTCAGAGCTTACGGGTCTGTAGAAATAGTCGCTTGAAACGATTACTCTGTATTTATCTCCTGCAGAGGGAGTTACGTTGAGAGTAGCCGAATCAGAGCCTGTGTTCTGCCAGCCGTAGTTGACGTATTTCTGCCAGTGGTAAGAAACGGATTTCTCTTTTACTGTGGGAGCGATGAGTGTAAGAACGCCGTCCTTCGTTACGTGGGATATCTCAGAACCATAGACGAATTTGAGAATATCGCCGAAGAAATACTGATAAGCAAGGAAGTTTTCGTTGATATTAGTTTCAGCGATGGGGTTCTTGCCGCCGTTGAGAATATAGTAGAAAAGCATCGGGTTCATTTCGAGATTTTTATCTCTGAGCAGATACCACAGATAGCTTGTTCCGTCAACTTCGCCGAGTTTGCCGGAGAAAAGCGAGTAGTAAAGGAATTTTTCGGCGGAAGTCATATTCTCGTTGCCGGTTACGTTGTTGTAGAAATAGAACCAGTTCGGATTTCCGAGGATCGAGGGAAGAGCGGTTTCGGTTGCGGTGTTGTTCTGATTGAGAAGATACCACAGAAGCCATGTGTCATCAAGATTCTCTTTGCCGTAAAGCCTCATGTAGTAATAAAGCTGGGGATTGTATTTGTAAAGAGAAGCGATGCCGGTGGTGTAGTCGCCTGCCCAGATACTTCCGCCTGCGGGAGCCGTGAGACTGTCAACGGTGATGTTTCCGTCAGCGTTGAACGTGATGTTCGCTACGCTCATATTGCCGGCGATATCGGTAACAACTACCATATATGTGCCGACTGCGAGAACTTCGTGATTGATTGCGTAAATCTTTTTGCCGTTGATCTTCGAGCTGTCTGCAATCGTCTTTCCGTTAACGGCGATCTTGTCGATACCGTAATTGTCGGAAGCGGCGATGGAGATAATGCCGATATTGAAGCCGTTGGCAAGTTTTGCGCCTGAAACGCTCAATACGGGACGTGTCGGGTCTGTTTTGAATTTGAGTACTTTTTCAAATTCGGCTTTTCCCTGATGATAAAGGTCGTATACATAGAATCTGAGGTTTGAATCTGTCAGTCCGAGAGGATAGATACCTCTGTAAATATAGGTATCCGAGTCAAGCTTTTTAAAATCGGAAATAGAAAGAGACTTGTTGCCGATCTTTATTATGCTTGCGTTGGGACCGTGAAGAGTAAGCTCATACTCTATTGCTGCACCGGGTACGTTGTATCCGTCTACGTTACCGTTTATGATAACGATCTCGGGTAAAGCGTAGTTTCCGATGACGTCAGCAAAAGCCGGAACAGCGAGCGCCATGACCATGACGACCGTCAGGACTAATGCAATTGTTTTTTTCATGTTCTACACTCCTATCTGTTTTGTTGTGTTATTTTTCAAAGCGGATTATAAACCATTTTGATTATAGTATGCAAATATTACAAAAGTGTGTCTTTTTATACCGAAAATGAGAAAAAACGTTATTTTAAGCGCTTTTTATGCTTCTTTTTCGCATTCAGCAGCAGAAATCCAGTATAACCTGCGCGTAAACCTCCGAAAGAGTGAGCAGCGCGTCTTCGGTAATAAATTCATCGGGACCGTGCATATTGCCGCAAACGGTCTTGTCGCTTTCGTCTGCGGGACCGAACGCCACGCATCTACCTTCAAAAGCTTTCGCATAAGTTGAGCCTCGCTCGCAGACAAATCCGCAGGGTTTACCCGTTACTTTTTCGTAGCTTGAAGATACCGATCTCATGAAAGGACTGTCTTCGGGAATGCGTATGCCGTTTCCGTTTCTGTCGGGAACGTATTTTGCGCCGTTTTCTTCTGCGGTCTTTTCAAGTCTGTCGGAAATCTCGAAAGCGCTGAAAGAGATCGGAACTCTGCTGTCGACCGTCACTTCCGCGTATCCGTCTTTATATGAGCACATTCCGAAGTTTACTGAAAGATGTCCGGAAAATTCATCGCTGCAGTTTATGCCGAGAGCAGATCCGTCTGTTCCCTTGATATATTTTTCCGTAAAAGCGAGAAAGCTGTTTTCCGCTCCGAAATGCTTGAATGTTTTTTCAAGCAAGGAAAGCATATCAAGAACGGCGCTCCTTCCTTTTTCGGGAACGGAACCGTGTGCTGAAAGTCCGCGGCACAAAACGGTGACGGTCTCTCCGTCATAATTCAGCTCCGGTTCAAGAAGGGATGAAGAAAGCGAGCAGATATAATCATATACTTCCTGTGATCCCGTAAGAGAACATTCGCATTTTTCTGCAACGCAGTTTACGGCTTTTCCTCCGTTTACGGTTTTGAGTGAAACGCAGCCTTTCTGCGAAACGTTTTCAAAAACGAATTTGCCGAAGATAAATCCGAGTTCGGCATTTGTTATTGGGAAGCTTGCGTCCGGCGTGAGCGCGTAATCGGGAAGTCCGTGCTGCTTTACGTACATATGCATATCCGACATTCCGACTTCTTCGTCACCGCCAACAACGAGCGAAACCTTCATTTTCGGTTTTCTTCCGGAAGCCTTGACGGCGGCCAGCGCATACAATGCGGCAACGGCGGCTCCTTTGTCGTCAAGAACGCCTCTGCCGTAAAGAACGCCTTTTTCTCTCGTAAGTTTATACGCGGGTTTTGTCCAACCGTCTCCTGCGGGAACAACGTCTCCGTGCGCAACAACAAGAAACGTTTCCTCTCCGCTGCCTATCGATATTCTGAGAGCATAACCGAGGTTTTCAACTTCAAGCCTGAGCGCTGCCGCCGCGATAGAAAGAACTCTGAAGGCGTCCGCAACGGGTTTGCCGAAGATGCCGTAATCGTCGGCTTTGCCGCTTACGCTCGGAACTTCAACTAAGGCGGAAAGAACGTTTATCAGGTTTTCTTTTTGCTGACGAATAAAATCCATTGTTTATCTCACTTTCATATAATCGGCGTATTTTTTCTCCCAGAGATCAGTGTCTTCGGGCAGATATTCTTTTATGTCGCCAAGAAGCGTTCTTGCCTCATCCAGATCCTTTATCTCGCCCTTAGCGATAAGCTGAACGGCGATGTTGCCCAGGGCAGTAGCCTCTATCGGACCTGCGGTAACTCTCTTTTTCGTAGCGCAGGCGGTAAAACGGCAGAGATTTTCGTCCTTCGTGCCGCCGCCGATAAGATGTATCGTGTCTATCGTGTGACCGAGAAGTTTTTCAAGGTTTTCGATATAAAAACGGTAGGTGAGCGCAAGGCTTTCAAGAATGCAGAGCGCCTGCTGGCCCTTCGTTGCGGGCAGGGGCTGGTTTGTGGCGGTAAGATACTCTTCTATTCTCTTAGGCATATTGCCCGGCGCAGAGAAAGAGTCGTTATCCGGGTTTATATAGACGCCTGCCGAAACTTCGGTCTCAAGCATTCTGTCGATATCCTTAAAGGATATATCGTTTCCTTCCCTGTTCCACTGACGGCGGGTCTCCTGCAAAAGCCAGAGTCCGGAAATATTTTTAAGGAATCTTATTTTTTCCGCATAGCCGCCTTCGTTCGTGAAATTCTCGGCAAAGCTTTGGCTGTTTATGAGCGGACTGTCAAGCTCAGCGCCTAAAAGCGACCACGTTCCGCATGATATGTAGCAGCTTTTTTCGTTTTTTGCTATCGGAGCGGCAACAACTGCTGAAGCGGTATCGTGCGAAGCGCAGGCGATAACGTCTACCGGCTTTTCAAAGCCCGCTTCTTCGGCAATTTCGGGAAGGAGCTGACCCGTTACGCTGCCGGGCATTCTTATCTGCGGGAAGATCGATCTCTTAATACCGAGCCTGTCGATAAGATCAAAGTCCCAGTCACGTTTTTCGGCGTTGAGAAGCTGAGACGTGGAGGCGATCGTGTATTCCACGCTCATTTTTCCCGTGAGGAAATATGCGAGCAGATCGGGCGTGAAAAGCAGTGTTTTTGCTCTTTCAAGAAGCTCTTTTCTGCTTTCGACAAGAGAGGCGAGCTGAAAAATCGTGTTCAGCTTTACAAACTGTATGCCAGTTGAACCGTATATCTCATCTTTCGGGATCTTTGAGAAAACCTTTTCCATCATTCCGTCGCATCTTGCGTCACGGTAATGAACAGGGTTTTCAAGAAGCTTGCCGTCGCCGTCAAGAAGTCCGAAATCAACGCCCCACGTATCTATGGCGATGCTTTCTATATCTTTATGTCCTGCGTTTACGCATTTTAAAAGCCCCGTCTTTATCTCGAAAAAAAGGCGGAGAATATCCCAGTATATCGTTCCGTTAACCGTAACGGGATCGTTTGAAAAACGGTGGATCTCCTCCATCTGGAGTTTTCCGTTTTCGTAAATTCCGAGTATTGCGCGACCAGATGAAGCGCCGAGGTCAAAAGCGAGTACTTTCATAATAACATCTCCGGATAACAGTAATAATTTTTTTTATTATATCATCTCCGAAGCGATTTGTCAATTAATAAGACTGCATTATCGGCAAATTGTTCCTACAAAAAACGTTTATATTGACAAATTCTTTTTCATATGTTAAAATATCCCGAAAGAGCGGTGATTAAATGATTTACAGAAACATTCTGCTTGACGGCGAACGGACGGATATCCTTGTCAGAGACGGAATAATAAAAAAAATCGGCTGCAATGGCGAAAACGACGAGGTGATCGATTGCACGGGGCTTGTCGCGCTTCCGGCGTTCGTTGATCTGCACGTCCATCTGCGCGAGCCGGGCTTTGAGCATAAAGAAACCGTATATACGGGAACTCTTGCCGCAAGAAACGGCGGTTTTTCAGACGTTTTTTGCATGCCGAACACAAAACCGGTATGCGACAGCATAGAAACGGTGAAATATATTCTTAACAGACAGGCAAACGTAAAGGTCCATCCGATAGGCGCGGTAACGAGAGGGCAGAAATGCGAAGAGATCTGCGATTTCGGCGCATACAGCGAAGCGGGAGTGCTTGCCGTTTCAGACGACGGTATGCCGGTCCCGAATGATGATATCCTTGAAAAAGCGATGCTTTCCGCAAAAAAATACGGGCTTCTGTTTATCTGCCACTGTGAAAACAAGTCTGTTATAAAGGACAGACTCAATATCCCTTCCGAAGCCGAATATTCAGACGTTATAAGAGTGCTTGGCACTGCCCTGAAAACGGGGGCAAAAGTGCATATAGCTCATGTCAGCACAAAAGAAAGCATTTCGGCGATAAGGGATGCGAAAAGGTCCGGCGCGGACGTTACCGCCGAAACGTGTCCCCATTACTTTACACTGACGTCAGATGCCGTTGAATTATTCGGCGCAAACGCCATGATGAATCCTCCTCTTCGCTTTGAAGAGGACGTTTATGCCGTTACCGAAGCACTTACCGACGGAACGGTGGATATGATATCCACAGACCACGCGCCTCATTCCGAAGAAGAGAAGTCCGTTGAAAAATCCCGCGCTCCTTTCGGTATTACTGGACTTGAAACGTCGTTCCCGCTTTCATACACAAATCTTGTAAAAAAGGGGATCATTACCCTTGAGGCTCTTTTGCGGCTTATGAGCGAAGCGCCGGCGAAAAGAGCGGGAACAGCAATAAACAGGATCGAAGAGGGAAAGCCGGCAAACTTCATAGCCGCGGATCTTTCATCGCAGTTCGTTTTCAGAAAAGAAAAAAGTCTTTCAAAATCAAAAAACACGCCGTTTGACGGAACTGAAATGACCGGTAGGGCGGTATATAACATATTGGAGGGAGAACTTTTCAGATGTCAACCGATATTCTGATCGAAAAAATAAAAGAAAAGAAAAATCCGACCGTTGCAGGTCTCGACCCGCTTTGCGAATATCTTCCGCAGTCGATGATAACGGGCGAGTCGGCGGCGGCAAAAGCCGATGCCATACTCAGATTCAATAAAGAGCTTATAGACGCGCTTTGCGATATCGTTCCCGCCGTAAAACCTCAGGCGGCCTATTACGAGCTTCTCGGCGCTGACGGCTACAGAGCGTTTTGCGAAACGATCGCATATGCGCATAAAAAGGGCCTCTACGTTATCGCGGACGGCAAAAGAAACGATATAGGGTCTACCGCATCGGCTTATTCAAAGGGATTTTTCGGAGTGATTGACGCCGACGCACTGACTGTGAACGCATATCTCGGTTTTGACGGCGTAGAACCGTTTCTTGTTGAAGGCAGAGCAATTTACGTGCTTGTAAAAACGTCAAACAAAGGCAGCGGCCAGCTGCAGGATCTCGTGCTGCAAAACGGAAAGAAAGTTTATGAGCATATGGGTGACCTCGTATCGGAATGGGGCGAAAAGTCCGTGGGTAAATACGGCTATTCCGACGTGGGGGCTGTTGTAGGGGCAACCTATCCCGAACAGCTTTCTCAGCTGAGAGACAGACTTCCGCATACGTTCTTCCTCGTTCCCGGCTACGGCGCTCAGGGCGGCGCTGCAAAGGATGTTGCGGGCGCATTCAGAAACGGAACAGGAGCGATAGTTAATTCTTCAAGAGGAATAATGTGCGCATATAAAAAGCAGGGTCTTCCCGCCGAGAGGTTTGCAGAAGCGGCAAGAGCCGAAGCGATAAGGATGCGCGACGAAATAATGAGTGAACTGTAAAGCAAAAAAAGACGGAGACAAATCTCCGTCTTTTTTATTGTTTAATATATCAGCCTTTTGCGGGTTCCTGAAGAATTACTTTTGTTATAACAACGTCAACGTCTCTCAGCAGAGTCAGTTCTACCTCGTCGCCTGCTTTGAATTTTCCGAGTTTCGTGATAAGCTCGTCAATAGATTTAACTCTTTCACCGTTAAGCTTGGTGATAATATCGCCAACCTGAATGTCTGCCTTCTCTGCTCCTCCGCCTTCAAGTATTTCCGAAACGTAAACGCCGCCTATCATTTCGTCAGTAGCGCCTTTTATGCCTATTTGCGGACGCTGAACAGAGCCTTCGTTTATTATCTGCTCAACTATCGGAAGAGCGGCCTCAGTTTGAATTGCAAAACCTATGTCCTCAAAGGTTTCAAACTCACCCATCATGATTTTTACGGAATTGATGCCTACTACCTGACCGTACATATTCAGGAGCGGACCGCCCGAGTTACCGGGATTGATGGTTGCGGAGTGCTGAATAAGATCAAGCGTCAGGTTGAGGTCTTCAAGCTTGTAATTGTCTCTTCTTGAAGAAACATAACCGGAAGTTACGGTATATGCAAGGTTTCTCTCATAGGGTGTGCCTATAGCTACTACCTGTTCGCCCGGAACGAGCTTATGGCTTTCTCCGAATTCCGCTGCGGGAAGTCCATTAAGATTTACTTTGATAACGCCTATATCGCTGTAAGTATCAAAACCTATAACTTCGGCGTCATATGCCGTTTTGTCGTCTCCGTAAAGATATACGGATACTTTGTTGGCATCGTCTATAACGTGCGCGCATGTGATGATATATCCGTCATCGGTAAAAATAACGCCCGTACCGAGGCTTCCGCCCTGATCTGACGATGTAAGGATAACCACGACGCTCGGGTTTACTTTTTCGGCTACTCCGGCAACGTCAAGTCTGCCTTCCGCCGTGTTCTGAGACGTGGGAACGTAGTCGGGCGTGCTTACGGTCACAGTTTTTGCCGTCTGTGCTACTGTCGGGGCTGCTGCGGGAGCGTTTGCTCTGCCGAATACCGCGCCGATCGCGAATGACGACGTCATTATGCATATAGCCGCAAGAACGGCTGTGGCGGCGATCCAGAAATTTTTACCTTTCTTCTTTTTCTTTTCGGGAGCCTGAGTATATACGGGAACAGTC
Organism: Clostridiales bacterium; assembly: GCA_016281915.1. Taxonomy (GTDB): domain Bacteria; phylum Bacillota; class Clostridia; order Oscillospirales; family UBA644; genus HGM12619. Next base: position 43,177 of record JAEEJO010000041.1, on the reverse strand, counting down.
GAGTAAAAAGAGGGACTTTCATATACGGGAGGGTTGTTCTCCGCTGTCTTCGGCACCGGCTGCTCTGCAACGGGTTCGGAATATACGGTTTCTTCTTTCGGTTCTTCCGGAACGAATTCTTCTGTGTGTCCTGCTTCTGCCGGTTCTGCGGTTTCCGCTGAAGCGTTGATTTCGGGTTCTTTTATTTCATTGGTTTCTTCGTATTCCATAACTAAAACCTCCTTATCGATTTTACGATATGATTATACCTCTTTATTTTGTTCGACGGGTGACGCGTCTGTGTCAGGTTTAAGGGAAAATTGTGTACATATATATGTCAGAAAGCTTTGATTTATCAACGTTCAAACGCGCGTATTTTTCAAGCAGGGCTTCTCTTTTCATGCCTGCTTTTTCAAGCACTTTTACGGACGCGGCGTTTTCTGTGGCGCAGAGGGCCTGGATGCGCTCAAAACCGAGCGAAGAAAAACCGTATTCGATCATCGCCTTCGCCGCCTTGGTGGCATAACCCATGTTCCTGTATTTTTTTACGATCCAAAACCCGATGTCGGCGCGCGCATGAAGCGGAAAAATATCATGAAACGATATCATCCCGAGGGGCTCGCCGTCCGAGCGTCGTGTGACGGTCCAGTCACAGTATACGCCGTTTTCGTATTTCGTGAATATGCGCGACAGAAATTCAAGAGTGTCCTCATACGTTCTGTGGGGCTCCCAGAATTCGTATAAAGACGTCTGCGGGTCGGACAGAGTGTTGTAAAAAACAACGTCTTCCGGTTTAACTTTGCGCATAACTATCTCTTCGGTTTTAACAACGGGAAACGCGCTTCTGAACATATATATACCTTCTATTCCTCCTGCATTTTGCCGATTATCAGGTCTTTAGCATACGGCAGCGTTTCTATCCATTCGGCATATTGGTGCCACTCATCGAGTTTATGGTTTTTTCTCAGCGCATACATTCCGATAAGGTTTTCGTAGTTCATCGTGCATGTCCGCATCTGATTATAGCTCGACGGCAAAAACTGTATGATGTCATACCAGTATTTTTTATCCTTGTTTTCGAGGTATTTAAGACGCAGAGTTTCCAGATAAGCGATGTTTCCGTCAAGCATTTCAAGCGTTTCGGGAGTCATTTTATCATGTGAAAAATCGTCGCGCGAAAACTCTTTTGAATGAATTTTGTGCATGGTGCTCGTGGAATTTGCAACGGTTCCCACTTTATAAGTGTCAAATTCCTTCCACCAGTAGAGAGGCGCGGTTATATCTACCGAAACGAATATCTGACGCATGAATTTTCTGTGCGTGCTTCCCGCTGAAGCAAGGCGGACTGCAAAAGCAAGGTCTGCCGGACCGAGAACAAACTTTCCAGACTCATCATAATAGCTGTCGCTTTTCGCCCAGCTGTTCATCGGATTTCTTGCGCCTCTTATGGCGTTGTCAAAATTCATTACGGCAGTTCTTTCAAATCTGATCATTTTATTTTCCTCCGTTCGTATTTCCGTGAATATCTGTTTTTATCGCCTCAGAAAGCCCGAAAGACCAGATATACGCCTCTTTTACGGGCTTTGCAAAAACTTTCTGTGCGGCGTATGCGTAATAAGCAATCTGCTTTTCGTATCTTGAAATAAGCTCTTCTTTTGACGCTCTGTCTGTTTTATAATCTATTATCATAAGCCCGTCGGCATATTCGCACAAAACGTCTATCGCGCCCTGAAGGATTATTTCTTCATTTTCGTCTGCCTGCAAAGAAAACTCTTTTGCCGGAATTCTCGCTACAAAGTATTCTTCTTTCCTTATCTTTTCGGCGGAAAGCATTTTACGGTAAAGATCGCTCTTTGTAAACGCCGCGATCCTGCCTGCATTTTTTCTGATCACGTCCGCCTGGTTTTCGGCTATATATTTTTCATCCGTAAGTCTTTTTATCTCGCTTTCAACGGGAAGAGAAAGATCGGCTTCCGAAACAAAAAGATGTATCGCCGTGCCTGCCTGCGATCCGTGAAGCTCGCTTTCTCCTGAAATGAATAGCGGCTGTCTCATTTCTTTGCCGTCATAAACAGGTTTTATCAGTTCTTCGCTTTCTTCCGATGCAAGCTTGTTTTTCACAAGCTCGGTAACGCTGAGCTTTGCGGGAATCCTTACCGCCTTTTCGTTAGCGGCACATCTCCTCGTCAGTTCGGCGGCGGTTATCGGTATTTCAAATCCGTCCTGCGCATTTGCCGCAAGATCGTTATCGGGCATATCTTCATTGACAAAAACCGACACAGGCTCTCTTTCGGTCTGACAAACGTCCGAAAAAGCGGTTATAAGTTCTCCGCATTTCGGATGACACGTAAGACAGTTTAGAAGCAGTTCTTCCGCGGAAGAAGTAGCATAAGTTTTTATCGGGTGCACTTTTTCGTTTTCACAGTAAAGTGAATGGGCAAGAAACGCGTTTTCGTCATATTTCGCTCCGCCCGAAACAAGTATGAGCTTTTCTTTTGCGCGTGTAAACGCAACGTATAAAAGCCGCAGCGTTTCGGAAAGCTCTTTTCGCTTCTTTTTCGCGGCAACAAGCTCCCGCATGAAGGTGGTCTGCTCAAAAATCATCTCTCTGTCACGCATTTTTGTGGCAAGTCCCGCGGAAATATCGATGATAAGAGGATCGCGAAGTGACGTGTAATTGAAATTCTTGTTCAGCTGAGGCAGAATGACTATCGGAAATTCGAGTCCCTTGGATGCATGAATAGTCATTATTTTAACAAAATTGCCCGAAGGTATTCCCTCTCCCGTTTTTACGCTGCCGGTTTCCGCAGCGTTTTCCGTGAATTTTATGAATTCATATAGAGAGCCGCCTCTGTTGTCGGAAAATGATCGGCTGAAAGCGTAAAAGGCGTTCAGCCTTTCCTTTTTAAGATACCCCAGCGGCATGGTAGAAACAAAAGACGGGTACCCGGTCTGCTCATATATTTCACGGACAAGGCTGTGAACGGGAAGATTTTTTGCGAGCAGCCTCATTTTTGAGAAAAACGTTAAAAACTCTTTTGCATGTTCGTTTTCCTCTGCCGCCAGAATCAGATTGTCATAAAGAGACACGCTTTTGTCCTGCGCGCGCATCCTGCCTGTTTCGTCCGCAGAAAAGCCGCCTATCGGAGAAAACATTGAGGCAAAAAGCGAAAGATCGTCGTAGGGGTTGTCTATAGCCTTCATAAACGCGAAAACGGTGGATGTTTCGGGTGAATCAAGAAAAGTTCCTCCGCTTGAACCGAAGCACGGAACGCCTTCTTCAAAAAATATGCGCTCATAGTCGGCAAGATTTTTGCGGTCGCGTATTATGATTGCAAAGTCGGAAAATGCTGCCGGTCTTTGCGGTGAAGAAACGGTAAAACCTTCGGATATCATCCGTTTTATCTTTCTTGCGCAGAAACGCGCCTGAGTTTCGTAATTATCCTCATCGTCGCTGTCTTTCAGAAGGTGAAGCTCAACGTCCGCACCTTCTCTTTCCGGGTATTCTGCGCCGGGATTGAGCGCTTCGCTCTCTCCGTATTCCATTCCGCCCGTGCGCGCGGAGAAAACTCGTTCGAAAACAAAGTTGCAGAAATCGAGTATTCCCTTGCGGCTTCTGAAATTCTTATTGAGGTATATTACGGGAAAAAGTGCGAGCTTTGTAGAGAAATTATCCGGGTTTGCCTGCCTGAACATATATATGCTCTGCTTTATATCTCCCACGGCAAAGCAGTTGTTTCTTGAAACTGACGAGAAAAAGCATTCCTGAAGATCGTTAACGTCCTGGTATTCGTCTATAAGTATTTCGTCAAAAGACTCTGCAAGCTTTCTTGCATAATCTGTTTTCTGCGAAACGCCGTTTTCGTCTCTTTCGACCGTGAGCGAAAGCGCAAAATGCGCTATTGCATCAAATGAATAGGCGTTTTTTCTATTCATTTCGGCATTTACGCCGGCAATATATTCAAGAGTGACGTCAATGAGCGCAAAAACGCCGTCTTTTACCTCGTGAAGGTCGGACCGCAGAAAGTCGCTGTCCATAGTGAAAAGCGGTTTTGCGATATATTCCTTGAGCATATTGCGAAAAGCCTTGTATTTCTGTTTCGTTCTGTCGTTTGCGGGACACGGCGGGCTTTTTTCGAACGTAAATCCGGATATCTTTCTCTGCGCGCCATCCCAGTCGTTTTTTTCAAGCGATGCTATGACCGACGCTATCAAAGCTCTTTCGCTTTCTACCGTTGCCGTTTCTTTGAGAGAAAAAACGCTCTCGTCAAGAATCTCGTCGTAAATATCGAGGTATTCCTTAAAATCAGGCAATACTTCCGCACACGCTTCATAAAGCCATTTATCCGGATCAAGATAAGCCGCCTTCTGTCCGTCTGCCCAGTCTTCCGGGAAGGGGAGCGACTGCAAAAAGGTGTAGAGTGTGTTTATCTGCTTTGAAAGCTCCTCGTTTTCGCCTTCGCCGCCGAAAAGGCGCAGAAGCTCGGCAAAACCTTCGGGGTAGTCTTTATATCTCTGTTCAAGTATTGCTGACAGAACGTCGGACTTTATAAAGCCGTATTCCGCGTCGTCAAGCATACGGTAATCGGGTGAAATACCGAGTGTTTTGAAGTTTTCGCGGACGATCTCACCGAAAAAGCTGTCTATAGTTGATATTTTAGCCTTGTAAAGCAGCAGTTTCTGCCTGCGGAGCGCTTCTTTATTCTCAAAATCGGCTTCGGAAAGAAGTTTGCCTATTCTTTCGCGCATCTCACTTGCGGCAAGACGGGTGAACGTTACAACGAGAAGTCTGTCAAGACTTCCTCCCGCCGTGGCATATTCCACTACTCTGTTTGTGAGCACAGCTGTCTTTCCCGACCCTGCCGCAGCGCTGACAAGCAGACTGCCGTCTCTCTGGTGTATAGCTCTGTTTTGTTCTTCTGTCCAGCTCATAATCCTACTGTTCCTGCCGCTCGCCGTCAATTCTGGCGAATATATTGTCTGTGTCTATCTTTTCCATGTTTCTGCCGCTGCCGCCGTAAAAACAGAACGCGTTGTAAACGCAATAAGCGCAACCGTCTTTTTTTCTTGTTTTGATCGGATTTTTATCAGTGTTGCCGTTAAGAAGCGAGGTCGCCATATCCTTCAGCAGCTTCTTTATATGATAAAAAAGCTTTCCGAATTCCTCTTCCGAAACAAGCGGAGCCTTTGCCTGACCCGCTTTTACCGGTATATATTTCCCGCCCAGACCTGTTTCCATAGCGTTGAGAACGGCGGTATCGTTAAGGAAAAGGCCTGAGCGCGGATGCTTTTTCCAAAGCTCTTTTTCTGCTTCGGTATAACCTTCGCCTTTTTTTACCGACACGATTTTCGGGTTTGCTCCGACGTACATACATCCTGCCGGGGACGTCTCACCGTAAACCGCCGCGCCGTTTTCTCCGAGCGCATAAAGATACATAAGCATCTGAACGTCAAGACCGTAATAGACGTATTGAAGATCGAAAGTTTTCGTTCCGCTCTTATAGTCTACTACCCTGATATATTTCCTGCCGTCTTTTTCATAAACGTCAACCCTGTCGGCTATACCCACAAGACAGACGGAACCGTTCTCGGTCGGTATGATCACCGGCTTTATCTTGCCGTTGCCGCTTATTTCCACCTCAAAATCTACGGGAACGAACTTTGACTGCGCAAGCTCGTCTCTGAACATCTCAAGAAGTCGCGCCGCCTTGCTTACAAGTCTGCCGTAATACGTCATAAATCCTGCGGGAGGCGTTGCGTCTCCGAACAGAGAAAGGAGATATTCAGACGAAAGCCTTGCCGTTAGGCGCCCGATTTCTTCGGTCGTTCCAAGCCCTTCAGCTATGGCGTGCTGAAGAATGAAGTGCATATAATTGCCCGTTTCAAGGGCCCCGAGAAGCTTGTCCCGCTTCTTTTTAAGTCCGAGGCCGTATTCGCAGAAATATGAAAAACCGCATTCGTAATACTTCGCAACGCGCGAGGCCGAAAGACGCATGTTTCTGCCGAAAAGCTTTTCGGCGGTGTCCTTTTCAAGAGAAGCGCTCTCAGATGAATGAAGGTATTTTCCATATTCAGTAGTTTCGAGAAATTCTCTGAGCTGTCCTGATCCGAACCTCGCGTAAACGTCGAACGCCGACGATACGTTCTGAATACGTTCGGCAATTTTATCGGGGTCGTTTTCAGAAAGCGGCTGAGATATTTCGAGAGAAGGGAATATTCTCATCAGCTCCGTGACCGCAGACGACGGACGCGTCTGACCGGAAGTTGACGACGGATACGATATAAAAAGCTTTTCGGTAGGGGCGGTAAGAGCTTTATAAGCAAGATACTGCTCATGAATGAGCTTTTCTTCTTCAGTTTTGCCGAGCTCTATGTCGTATTTTTCAAGGAGTGCTCTGTCGCTGTCGTCAAACAACGAAAAACCGCTGTCCGTCCGCGGAAAAGATCCGTCCGACAGACCGAGCACAAAGGCAACTTTCGGGCGGTTGAGAGGAACTGAATCTATGCTGCCCGCAGTTACCTCATTGACTGCAGTTGGAATTATGCCTATATCGTTTTCTTCAACGACCGCAAAAAGCAGTTCACGGAATTCTTCGGGAGACACGGTATCGTTTCCCGCAACCGATACAAGCTCGTCAAGTGCATTTATTATCAGATCATAAACCTGTTTCTGCTCCGCAAAAAGAGCGTCCTGCCCGTATTGAGCATACTCTTTTGCGGTGTTATCAAGCGCTTCTTTGAGCGATATTGAAACAAAAAACGAAAAAAGCGCCTCCGCCGTCGTTTTTACCGTTCCTTCTTTTGCCGCCGCCCTGAACGCTTCGATATGTGATACAACGTATTGCCTTACGCCGTTTATCCTTTCAAGCGTTTCTGGCTTTGAATCATCGGTCGGAAGCGTGAAATCGGAAAGAAAAGTGCCGTAGGATATGCGCCATTTTTCTATATAGCTTTCAAATGCAGCCACGTCGTCATCGTCAGGTCCGGTTATGCCTGTTTTCAGAAAGGCAAGAACGTTTTCGCGCCTGTATCCGTCGCAGACGACCGAAAACAGCGCGTCTGTCAGCGCGCACAAAGGTTTTACTCTGAGCGGAACACGTCTGTGACAGAAAAGCGGGATGCCGTATTTTTCAAACGCCGGTTCAAGGACCGGGGAATATGTATCGCTGTCTCGCATTATAACGGTGAAATCGCCGTATCTGTACCCTTCGTCGTGGACGAGGGCGGCAATTTTCGCGGCAGCCATATCAGCCTCGTCAAGAATATCCGAGGCTTTATATGCAAAAATGTTTGCGGGAGCGCAGTCCGTAGTTCTTTCACGGTAAAGACAGTTTTCAACCGCTTTCAGATCGTCCGGTCTTCCGCTTTCATCATCAAGAGTGACGCAGTCAAACACGACGCCGATTTTTTTCGCTTTTGCAAGAAATGACGCCGCATTTTTTGAAATGACCGAAAAAAGCGAGTATTTTGGTTCGTTTACTGTCGGAGCGGGGAAAGAAACACATACGTTTGCGCCTGTTTTTGCGAGAGAAAGCAAAACTTCGGTTTCAGAAAAAAGAAAAACGGAGAATTTATCGCAGATAATATCCGCATCCCTGAAAATATCACTGTTTGCGATCTCTTTTGCAAGAACACCGAGTCTGTTTTCCGCTTCAAAGCTCCCGTTTTCAAGGAGCGCGCGATATGCCGAAACAAAAAGCGATATATCGTGCAGCTTGTCGTCGTTTTCAGCCTGAGCCGCGCGCATAAGATCTTCGGGAGAGAGTCCGCTTATCTCCATTTCCGTGATCGCTGCGGAAACAAGCGAGATAAACGAATATGAACGCGAGGTTTCAGGATAGTATTTAAGAAACGGCGCCACTTCCGAAACCGCTTTCAGAATAACGGCGTTTTTGCCTCCGTCTCCTATAAAATCGTGACGCAGCGGACCGCTTTTTGCGAAAATGAAATTTGCAAGCCTTTTGAATGAAAAAACAGAGATCCTGCGCATAGCCGTTTCCCCGAACAGTTTCAGGAAGCGGCGTTCCGTTTCAAACGTATACTGTTCGGGTACTATGACTGTTATTTTTTTGCCGTTGTCGTTCTTTCGCAGAAGCTCTGCGATCTTGTTTTCAACAAATTCCTTCCGCTTCAGGTCGGAAGTACCGAGGATCAGCTGGTTCATATTCAGATATTATTCGGAAATTATCGCGGGCATCAGCCTATGTTTTCTATGCTTCCGAACATTTCCGCATTGTCTTTTATCTTCTGTGCATTGCCCACGCAGCACTTGTAGTCCTGCGAGAGAACGTCTTTGATAAGTCCTGACATGCTATGCATCTTTTCAACGGTGACGTCAAGGATCTGTTCACGTATTTTCTGAACGTCTTCATACTTTCTGCCTGTGAAATACGCTGAAAGCGAATAGCCTATCTTGCCGCTTATCGATTTCGGCGTATCTATGCCGCTGAAAGTGCCGATGATATACTTCGTCAGTTCAGCGTCGTCGGGGTTGAGATTTTCAACGAAGTCAGGCGTTTTGATATATACGTCGTCAGTTTCGGCAAGCTTGGGGTCTCTGTATGAATAGAAGAAAACGTCACCGGTATCCGCCGCAAAGTCGCAGCCGCAGCCGTATGCACCGCCCTTAAGACGTATCATATTGTAAAGATAATCGCAGTTTGCCGCTGTTCTTACAACGCAGAGAGCACCGTCAAATTCATATCCTGCATCAAAGAGGTTTCCTCCACGAACGAGGAACTGAATGAGGGCGGGGGTCATGAAAGCTTCGTTCTTCTTTTCGGGAACTATCGCAGAGGGCTCGCCGAGATCTTTGTGACAGAGCGCGTCGGCTTCTTTTGCAAAAACGGGAAGAGCTTTTTCCGCCGCTTTTACGCCCGCTTCATCGGCAGCGATGCTTACGGTCATATTCGCTGGATTGAAAATGTAGCCCGCAGCGGCGCGCAGATTACTGCAAAGCTCAGCCTTGCATTCTTCATAGTTATCGAAAATATTCTTTTTGAATTTGTAATTGTCTATTCCGCCGAGATACTCGTCAATAACGCCCCTGCGGGTATAGTAAGACTTGATCCTTGCTATTCCCACCGAGTTGCCTCTGCCGATAAACTGTCTCTGCTTTGAGGAAATATCTTCGCCGAGTATTTCTCTGAGACGTTTTGCATCGTCAAAATTCGATGAAGTGATTATTTCGGAAGCAAGCTCGAGCGCATACGGTATCTTGTCTGCAAAAGCTTTGATATTGACGCAGAATACAAGCCTTGAATCATCCTTTTTGCCGTAAAACTTGTAGTTGGCGATGCCGAACGAAACGTCGCCGGTATGTATCTTTATTTCGCTTGAAAGATCGGTTGCCGTGTGCTTTGCGGTATCTATCTGACCGAGAACACCTGCAAGAAAGCTTATATAAGGCAGCTTTTCTGTGGGAACGGGACCGATGTCAAAGAGAAGCTTCAAGTATGTAATGCCGTTCGTTTCATATTTATGGCAGACGGCATGGAAGCCTGCAAGATTGAATTCGATATTCGAGAACGGTTCCGCTTCACGCTTAATGTCCGTTCTTTCTATCGAAGGAATGCACGCAAGCTCTTCTTCCGTTGTTTCCGCTGTCTGATATGCGATAAGTTTTTTGGTGGATTCGACCATCGCATCGATCTCGTCCTTTGAAAGCGTTGCCTTGTAGTCTGCAAGCTTTTTCGCAAGCTCCGCATTCTTCTTTTCGGTAAGACCTTTTTCGGGTTCGAGAGAAAGAAGAACGGCATGATTGTTTGCAAGTATGCGTTTTCTGATAAGATCTGTATAGTAGCTTGTGCCTATAAGCTCGCGAAGATGCTTGTAGCGGCTGTTTTTATTGAGTGAATCAAATACCTTCTCGTCATCGTAAAGCCAGGTCTGAAGCATGTCTATAACGTAGTATATGCCCTTTGACGTTCCGCCGTAATCCGATTCTCTCCAGCGGTATTCCGCGCTGTTTACCGCGCCGAGAAGCGCTTTTTCGTTTAGCCCTTCTTTCGCGATCTTTTCGAGCGTTTCGAAAATAACGTCTTTGAAGCGGTGCTTGTCCTCTTTTTTCGCATTTTTGGCGATAACGAGGAAAGCGGGTGTGAGAAGACTGTTTTCAAATCCTCCGTAAATATCCTGGCCGAGTCCCGCGTCAAGAAGCGCCTGTTTGAGCGGCGCACCGGGCATATCGAGCAGAACTTCGCTTATCAGCTCCCATGCCTCGCGTTCCTCTCTGTCAAGAGAAGCGTCGCAGGATGATGCGAAAGCGAGATACGTTTTGCCCTCTTCGTCGTCGTTTTCGGCGATAGAGTATTTTTTTACGGTCTCTCTCATTTTTTCGAACGGTTCTGAAATCTTTATCGAAGAATCTATCTCAAGCCGGTCGAAACGCGAAAGATAATGCTCGTCTATCCAGTTGAGTTTTTCCGCAACGTCCATATCGCCGTAAAGGAAAATATAACTGTTTGAGGGATGGTAATATCTTCTGTGAAAGTCTGTATAATATTCATATGTAAGCGACGGGATAACGTCAGGATCTCCGCCCGAGTTGACTCCGTATGTTCCGTCGGGATAAAGCGCGGCTGTAAGTTCGTCAAAAACCGTGCTGTCGGGAGACGACATCGCGCCCTTCATCTCACTGTAAACAACGCCGTTTATTTCGATGGGATCTTCTGCGTTTTCGAGATGGTAATGCCAGCCTTCCTGCATGAATATTTCTTTGCGTTTATGCAGATTCGGGAAAAAAACCGCGTCAAGGTATACGTGCATAAGATTCTGAAAATCTTTGTCGTTGTAGCTCGCAACGGGATAAAGCGTTTTGTCGGGATACGTCATTGCGTTGAGGAATGTGTGCAGAGAGCCCTTTGCAAGCTGCATAAACGGGTCTCTTGCCGGGAATTCGTCAGAACCGCAAAGAACGGTATGCTCTATTATATGCGGAACGCCCGTGCTGTTTTCTGGCGGGGTCCTGAAAGTGGCGCAGAACGTTTTGTTGGGGTCGTCGTTTGATATAACGCAAACGCGTGCTCCTGTTTTTTTATGACGGAAGACAACGCCGAGGCTGTTTATGTCTTCAAGAAACTGCTGCTGAGTTTTTTCGTATGCCCTGATGGCAGAAAAATCAATGTCTTTCATAGCACTTTTCCTTTTTTATTTATATTTTATACCATTTTAACATATAAAAAAATAAAAGTCAATAATAAATTGCTTCATTCCGCAATTTGAAACGGGCTGCGTACCGCATAGTCATATCGCATTTTCAGTGTTCGCATAATGTTTCGTTTAATATTGACATTTTCGTATGAATATTGTATAATGCTGTCATGGTATATGTTTTTCGGTATTATTCAAAAGGTGACATTATGAAAATTTCTACTTACGATACCACGCTGCGTGACGGTGCACAGTCCGATACCGTTTTTTATTCCAAAAACGACAAGCTGAATATCATTCGTCTGCTTGACTCTCTCGGTATAGATTTTATCGAAATTGACAATCCCGTTTATAATCCTTATGACGATGGTTTTTTCGACGATCTGAAAAAAATGGATCTTCTTCATTCCAAGATCGTTGCGTTCGGCAGCACCGTTAAAGCCGGCGCTGATCCGGAAAACGATCCCGTTCTGTCGTTTCTTGCGGATTACTCAGAATGCTGCGCTATTTTCGGCAAAGCGTCTCCGCTTCATGTTACCGATGTGCTTAAAACAACAATGGAAGAAAATCTGCGCATGATATCTGAAAGCATAAGATTTCTTAAAAGCAAAGGCAGATACGTGTTTTTTGATGCCGAACATTTTTTTGACGGATGGCTTTCTTCCAGACAGTACGCTCTTTCGGTGCTTGAAACGGCTCAGCTGGCAGGCGCAGACGAGATAGTTCTTTGCGATACAAACGGCGGAACGTTCCCGGCGGACATAGAACGCGCGGTAATGGACGTTAAAACGCACGTTTCCGTCAGACTCGGTATTCACACTCATAACGACTGCGCGCTTGCAGTGGCAAACGCTCTTTCTGCGGTCAGCGCGGGTGCAGAGCTTGTTCAGGGCACGATAAACGGAATAGGCGAGAGATGCGGCAACGCCGATCTTTCGGCTCTGATAGCAAATCTGCAGATAAAATCCTGCTTCGACGTCCTTCCAGAGGGAAAGATAAGAAGTCTTACCGGAATTTCAAGGGCGATAGCCCAGATAACTAATATTTCAACTCAGGGGCTGCCTTATATAAGCCGCGCGGCATTTTCACACAAGGCGGGCACGCATGCTGACGCGGTGCTTAAAAACCCTGCGACATTCGAACATATCGATCCTTCGCTCGTCGGCAATAAGCGCACGATCCTTCTTTCCGAGATCAGCGGAAAAAGCGCCGTCTTGCCTATGATCAGGCGCGTTGTTCCCGATATAGACAAAAATTCGGACAAGGTAGATATGCTGCTTTCGGCAATGAAAGATAAAGAGGCGCACGGCTACCGCTATGAGGCGGCTCAGGCATCGTTCGAGCTGCTTATCCGCAAAGTGCTCGGTATGTATACGCCGCATTTTGAGGTGGAGCTTTATAAGCTTATAAACGAGGCAAAGCTCGGCGAAGAATGCAAAAGCTATGTGTTTACGGAAGTTAGAGTTGAGAATCAGCAGGAGATCGCCGCTACCGAAAGCGACGGACCTGTTCACGCATTAGACGAGGCCTTCAGAAAAGCTCTTCGTCCGTTTTTCCCGTCGCTTGACAAGGTTCAGCTTATAGATTACAAGGTCCGCGTAATGGATAACCGTTCCGCTACCGGATCTACCGTTCAGGTACTTATCGATTCAACCGACGGCAAAGACGTGTGGACGACGGTAGGCGTTTCGATAGATATCATTCAGGCGTCTCACGAGGCGCTTATCGATTCTATAGAATACAAACTTCTTAAAGACGAAAAAACGTTGCAGTGATCAATAAAGAAAGGATACGCCGATGAAAAACAGAAAGGTAATTCTTATAATGACCGACTCTCAGCGCTGGGATATGGTCGGTTGCTACCGCAATACCGGACTTTTAACGCCTAATATCGACAGCCTTGCCGAAAACGGCATACGGTGCGAACGCGCCTATACCACACAGCCGGTCTGTCAGGCTGCCCGGGCAGGCATTTTTACCGGAAAGTATCCGCACTCGACAGGCTGCTGGTCAAATCTTGAGGGAATGGCGGATAACGTTCACACTCTCGGCGAAAGACTTCAGGATAAAGGCGTTCATACTGCTTATATCGGTAAGTGGCATCTTGACGGAAGCGACTATTTCGGGCTTGGCAGGGCTCCTGCCGGTTGGGACAGCCGATACTGGTTCGATATGCGCAACTACCTTGAAAATATGACCGAAGAGGACAGGGTAAAATCGAGAAAAAACGGTGCGGACGGCGTTTCGGCGGAATTCACGTTCGGGCATCAGTGCTCGGATAAAGCGATAGATTTTCTCTATAATCACGCAAACGAAGATTTCTTCCTTGTTGTTTCTTACGATGAGCCTCATGATCCGTCGCTCTGTCCTGAACCATACAGAAGCATGTATAACGATTTTGAATTTCCCAAAAGCGAGAATATATACGACGATCTCGAAGCAAAACCGTCGCATCAGAAAGTCTGGGCAAACGGCAGAAACAAAGAGGATAAATCGAATATACGTCTTAAAGCACCGGGATTTTTCGGATGCAACACGTTTATCGATAAAGAGATCGGCAGGGTAGTGGCTGCTGCGGATAAATATGCGCCTGACTGCGTTATCATCTATACGTCCGACCACGGCGATATGCTGTCGTCTCACTCTCTTTTCGCTAAGGGTCCTGCGGCATACGATGAAATAACGAGGATACCTCTGATAATAAGGGGCGGCGGGATACCCAAAGGCATTGTAGATCCAAACCCCGTATCTCACATCGACATCGCGCCTACGATAATGGACATCATGGGCTTCGATATCCCGAAAGCATTCGACGGCAAAAGCCTTCTCCCGTCGATAATAAACCCCGGAAAACGTGTAAACGACAGGATCTTTATTGAATTCGGACGTTATGAGACGGACCATGACGGCTTCGGCGGTTTTCAGCCTATGCGCGCGGTCTTTGACGGCAGATATAAGCTCGTTGTAAATCTTCTTTCCGAAGACGAGCTTTACGACCTTGATAACGACCCTGCGGAAAACGTAAATCTCATACTCAACGACGGATATGCATCGGTAAGAGACAGACTTCACGACGCGCTTCTCGAAAATATGAACCGGACCCGTGACCCGTTCCGCGGATACTATTGGGAAGACAGACCATGGCGAAAAGACGCAAGGGAACCGTCGTGGGATTATACTCTCATGACCCGTCAGCGCGAGGAGGACGTTTTTTACGAACCGCGTCAGCTTGACTACTCGACCGGGCTTGAAATGACGGAGGCAATGAGAAAGAAAAATGCATAAGCTTTTTGTCCCTCCCGAAAGTATTGACGGCAGTCTTATAACCGTTACCGGAGCGGATGTTGAGCATCTTCACGCTCTACGTATTCGTGAAGGGGAGCGTTTGAGCATAAGCGACGGCAAAAAAACCGTTTATGAAGCCGCGCTTTCACAGATGCACAAAGACTCCGCCGTTTTTGATATACTTGATGAAAAATCGTTTGAAAACGAGCCTGATATCGATATAACGGTTTGTATCGCTCTTCTCAAGGGCGGCGCATGTGAAGACGTTATTCGTCAGTCCGTTGAACTCGGCGCTTCTCATATAGTCGTTTTTACATCTGCAAACTGCATAGCAAAGGAAAGAGAAAAAGACGGTAAATATCTGAAAACGGCTCGCCAGGCGGCTATGCAGTCAGGCAGAGACGTCGTTCCGGATATACTGACCGGAGTATCGTTTGAGAAAATGCTGAATATACTCAAAAAAACCGATCTTCCGCTTTTTTTTCACGAAAAAGCTCAAACACCGTTTTTTGACGTTATAGAAAAAAACAGTCTCCCCCGAAGCGCGGCGTTTGCCGTAGGCCCCGAGGGAGGGTTTACCGATTCTGAAGTTAAAAGCGCCGAAAACTGCGGCATACCTGCGGTTTCTATGGGTAAAAGAATCCTTCGCGCAGTCACTGCGCCGCTTTGCGCGCTTTCGGTCCTTACTGCCGTATATGACCGGCAGCGTTGAAATACGAAAGCTTTTTCGCCGTTTCGATAACGTCTTTACCGTCTCCGAATCTGCCGAGATATTCCGAAAGAATCATACGGAAATAATCGTGACGGACGTATGAAAGAAAGCTGCGGCTGTCTGTAAGCATACCGAACATGGCGCCAATATGACCGAGAGCCGAGAAATTTTCAAACAGATCGAAAATACCCTTTTTATGGTCACAAAACCACCATGGCACGCCTATAACACTGCCGGGGAATGCTCCGCACATCGTTATAAGCTCATAATACATAGACGGATTCAGCGTATATACGACCGTTGCGGGCATAAGTCCGTCGGAATACATTTTGTCAAGAACATTTGTTACGCTGTTTATATCGAGAGGGCTTCCAACACAGTCAAATCCGCTGTCTCTGCCGATCGTTTCAAGCATTTTCGTGTTGCTGTTTCTCTTTGCCCCGAGATGCAGCTGCATTATCATGTTCCGCTTTGCATATTCTTCACCCAGAAAAACGAACATATATCCCTGCAACCCCTCTGCTTCTTCGGCGGAAAGGGGTTTTTTGTTTATCAGCTTTGAAAATGCCTGCGCGGCGGAATCCTTATCTGCAATGATACCGGGAAAGCCCTGAATTCCGACGTCTGAAAACTTGCATCCGTTACTGACAAAAAAGTCCATGCGTTTTCTGACCGCACTTTCAAATGAATCGAGCGAATCTATATCCGTTTCGCTGACGCTGCCGAGCTTTTTAATGTATTCGGTGTAGTTTTCATCGAAAACAAGCAGTTTATCTACCCTGAATGACGGTGTGACCCTGGTTTTCAGCGATTTATCTTCGCGAAGCAGACGGTGATATTCAAGACTGTCGCACACGTCGTCTGTCGTTGCAACATACTCTACGTTGAACATCTCAAACATTTTTCTCGGGCAGAGTCCGTCTTTTCTTATTTTTTCATTTGCTTCGTTCCAGATCTCCGCGGCGTTTTCTTTGCAAAGCCTCTTTTTTATCCCGAAAACAAGGTCAAGCTCAAGCTCGCACCAATCCTGAATCGGGTTTCCGAATGCGGTCGAAACCGTTTCGGCGAATTTTTCGTATTTTTCCTTCATGGAAGTTTCTTTGCCTGTGATATACTTCTCGTCGATGCCGTAAAAACGCATAAGACGCCATTTATAGTGATCGCCCGCGAGCCACATTTCACCGAGAGAGCTGAAAACTTTGTTTTCATATATCTCTTTAGGACTGAGATGACAGTGATAGTCTATTATCGGAAGATCTTTGATTTCGGAATAGATCTTCTCGGCGCTTTTTGAAGAAATAATTTTTTCCATATCCATACCTGCTGTTTTTGTTTTTTTTGATTATATCATTTTCAGCGCCCGTTTGTCAAGATTAAAATAAAAAAAGAACGGTCCGTTTCGGACCGTTCTTTGTATATTCAATTTATAATCTTAACCGATTATTTTCTCTTGAATACGGAGATACCACCGATAGCGGAAACAGCAGCGAGAGCGTAGAAGAGAACGCTTACGTCAGCAGTCTTCGGGTTGGTGTTGGTTGTTGTTGTGGGAGCCGGAGTTACGGTTTCGGTAGCAGCCGGTTCTTCTGTAGCAGCGGGTTCTTCAGTAGCTGCAGGTTCTTCTGTAGCAGCGGGTTCTTCAGTAGCTGCGGGTTCTTCAGTTGCGGGAGCTTCTACCTGCTTGGAAGATTTTTCTGCAGGTGTAGCAGAGAGAGAATAGAAGTCGTAGTTTCTCCAACCCTGAGCGTTGGTGAGCTTCATTCTGGGCTGTTCGTCATCAGAAGAACGAACGGAGTAGATAAGACCAGCGGTGAAAGTTGTGCCTGCTTTGCCAACTTCGCCTTTGATTTCTATATTGCCGTCGTCATCACGGATACCGTTGATGTAATCCCATGGAATAAAGATTTCCTGGCTGAACGGATGGTAACCGTTTTCATCAGCTTCAGCAGCGAGACGCTGACCCTGTTTGAACTGTTTAGCAAGATCAGAGAGGGGCTGATCAGCAGAAGTGATGTCAGGATAGTCTGCATACCAGCAGGGTGTGTTTTCGGGAATTGTGCCCATAAAGAAGTTCGGCCAATGTCCGTCGGGATCGTTAACGTATGCATCTGCGGAGTCGTTGCAGCAAATCATAAGTTCGAGATGGAAACCGAGAGCACCGTCGTAGGAATCTTTTCTGCCCATGAGGTAGTCAAGATAATCCTGTGCGGTGTAAGCGCCACGGTAAACTTTGCAGTCATCGCATTTTGTAGCGATGTAAAGACCGTTGTCATCCCAAAGGAAGTATGTGTTGATGGTCATGTTCCACATCGGGTCACATTCATCATAAGAGTTGAAGTTGAAGGAGCCGTTCCAAACGCCCTGAGGCCAAAGGGTAACTTCTTCATAGGTTTTGGAGTCTTCCGAGAAGTCGATGGGGACGCATACAGCGCCGTTCCATTCGCCTTCGAGGTCAACGTAACCATCAAAGTTGATCGCGGGGTTTTCGGGGTTGATCTTGGGAACCGTCCATTCATACTGTTCTCTCTGTCCGTCAACGTGAGCGAAAGAAACTGCAGAGAAAGCAATGGAAAGAACAAACACAAGAGCAAGAACCAGTGAAAGTTTTTTCATGTTTTTTCCTCCTAAAAATATAATCCGACATTATTCCGGATTTAAATTGCACTATCATTATATACTATAAGCACATAATTGTCAAGTATTTTTCATAATTTTAATAATCTGAAATCTGAAAAAAATGTGACATAAAATCAAACGGCATATCAGACGCCGGAAAAGCGCGATTCCCAAAAAAGAAATATATAAGCATAAACAGATCGTTTTCCGACAGCTCAGCCGCAGGCTTTAGTTAAATTACAAACAGTATATCATATCAGGCGCTGCGTATCCGCCATGCTTTAAGGGAAAACACGTAAATCACGGAGACAATAAAGAAGATGGCGTTCCGGCAGACCGCGTTTCACGTTTTCGCTTGACATACGGCGGCAAAGATGATATAATCTGTGTGAAAAAGAAATACGGAGGACGCGATGAAAAAACTTCTTGCAATTGTAACCGTTTTTTCCCTTGTTTTTTTGACGGGCTGCGCCGAAGAGAACGGGAAAAGCGGAGAAGAAAGGATAACAGCACCTTATTCTGTTGAGATCGAAACCGCTTACCGATCGTATACCGCGGAAGACGGCATGGAACTTATCTACATCAGCGCGGAATATCCGGTAATAGATAATCAGGACGAAAACGAGGATATCGACGCTCTGAACGAACTCTACCGTCAGAATGCAGACGACTATATAAATGCGGTCATAACCGATTTCGGCGAAAGGGTCAACGAAGCATACAAGGCTGATCCGGAAGGTTTTGAGGAATATCTTTTTCATCAGCAATGCTCGGTAACATTCAACAAAAACGGATACCTTTCGATAAAACGCGACTATACCGAAGAATATGAAGACTTTAAGGGCGAAGAGACTTATGCGGACGTTTATGATATGAACGCCGCCAGAGCGCTTTATGCAAACGAAGTGATATCCGCACCTGCCGAAGACACGATGCAGATTATCTTTCTCGGTTATACCTCCGTTGCCGAACAGTTCCCCGAAAGATTCAAAGAAGGATATAAAGATATCATCAATTCCGCACTGTCGGAAACGGAGTTTTATCTTACCGATACCTCGATGGTTTTCGTTATGCAGCCCGGCATCGCCACTTATCCGGAATACGGGTGCCTGATGTTCGAAATGCCGTATAAGGGGAACGAAGCGTTTTTCAAAAACATACTCGGTGAATAAAAAAAACGACCGCTTTATTGGCGGTCGGTTTTTTTATGATATTTTATTCTTCAACGTCGCTTTTCATAAATTTTTCTCCGCAGAACGGGCAAGCAAGCTCTTCGTCGTCGGAATTTATGAAAATAAGCGTATTGCAGAACGGACAACGCACGAACGACTTTTCGTTTTCATCGTCACCCTCGTCGCCGTCTTCATCTTCGCATCCGCAGTCGCATCCGTCGTGATGTTCATGGTGGTGCGGGTGATCGTCTTCATGATCCTCGGCAAGATCGATATCGTCGGCTTTTTTTAGAAGCAGAGACTGAATATCGTAGATATCCATGCTGATTATGTCCGAAAAATCTTCAAGTTTCATAAGGCGGTCTTCGATTTCGCCGAGCCGCTGTTCCGTTTTGCCGAATGCGTCGAGAAGCGCCGAAACGAGAGAAAGAGCGTCTCCCGAGAGAGAGCCGTTTTCTTTCATTTCACGACAGCGTTTCTCAAAATCGATAAACTGATCGCTTTTACTCATAGTCCCTGTCCGTTATGCGCGCTGCAGATATTCGCCTGTTCTTGTATCGATCCTGATAACTTCTCCTTCTTCAATAAAGAGAGGAACTCTGATCTCTGCGCCTGTTTCGAGAGTTGCATATTTAAGAGCGTTTGTAGAGGTATCGCCTCTTACTGCCGGCTCTGTTTCGGTTACTTTGAGATCCATGAAGAACGGAGGCTCAACAGAGAACACGTTGCCCTTTACGGAAAGGATCTTAACGATCGTGTTTTCTTTTACAAATTTGAAGTTGTCGGGAAGGATATCCGCATTAAGGGGCATCTGTTCGTAGGTTTCGGTATCCATGAAATAATAAAGCTCGCCGTCGTTGTAAAGATATTCCATATCTTTTCTTTCAACGAAAGCTGCGGGGAATTTTTCTGTGGGGCTGAACGTTCTCTCAACAACGCTTCCAGTAACTACGTTTCTTATTTTAGTTCTTACGAAAGCCGCTCCTTTACCGGGCTTAACGTGCTGGAATTCGACTACCGAATATACGGTGCCCTCCATCTCGAAGGTAAGACCGTTTCTGAAATCACCTGCGGAATACATTAATATAACCTCCAAAAAAACTGATTATCTATACTTTTTTTCTATTATACTATATTTTGATAAAAATTTCAATCCCCCAGCGGAAAAAAAACGGAAACATTTGTGATTTTTTTTGCCATTTTTCCCGTTTTAGTGAAAAAAACATTCTGACTGCAGTGCGGGATGCAAAACGGACGTTTTCTTTGCTTGACAATACAGCCCCGTTATGATATACTTTTATCATTCAGATATGATACGGAGAAAACCATGAATAAATATAAAGTTGCCGATACGGTACTGACTATTCTCGTCTTTCTGATCGCGGCAGCCCTGCTGACCGCAGGCATCGTTTTTACGGTAAAGTGGCTTTCAAGTCATGAAGAGCCCGAAAACCGCGCATATGAAAGCGTAAAGATCTATGAACCTGATCAGATACCGTCGATAGTTGCGGTAAACAAAGAAAGAACTCTCGCCGTATATTTCAATGCGCTGCAGCCTTTTTCGGGTATGGACGTCATCTGCCGTTCGGGAGATCAAAGCAGACTTGAAATATCTCTTTATGAGTTTGATACTGATTACCTCACTACTCTTTCGGGCAAAAAGATTTCCGACGTCGTTTTTTCGGACTACGGCGACGGCTCAAGCCTCGCAGTCAGCTTCGGAACCCTCGGAGCCGGAGAATATCTTGCCGTCTTTTCGTCCGACAGAACTGCGGAAATAAACTGCTCTTACTATCAGTCGCAAACTGCAGATAATTCTGTGGTAGTATACGATAACGGCGAGCTTCTTCTTAACTGCGTGCCGTATATGAGCGTGATCTTTGATAAAACATCCGAAAACGGATATTATTTCGGGTAGGCTCTTCCACGGCGAAATTTGAAACTGTTATTTGTGTGATCGTTGAATGATAAAGCTGAAATACGGAAATACGAATACTTTTTTTATTGACGGGCTTCTTGTAGATACCGACTGGGCGGGAACGCTGCCTGCGTTTTTCGGAGCACTGAAAAAAAACAGGCTTGCGATAAAAGACATAAAATACGTTATGGCAACGCATTATCATCCCGACCATATGGGACTTATCGGAGAACTGATGAATATGGGCGTGAAGCTTCTGCTCGTTGACGTTCAGAAAAGCCACGTTCATTTTTCCGACCGTATTTTTATCAGAGAAAAAATCGATTTTGTCCCGGTAGACAAAGAGAGATCGGAAATCGTTTCATGCCGTGAGAGTAGAAAATTCCTTGAAAAAATCGGTATATCGGGCGAGATAATCCACACCCAGAGCCACAGCAGTGACAGCGTTTCTCTCGTTCTTGACTGCGGCGACTGTTTCGCAGGTGATCTCGAGCCTTTCGAATATGTCGAGGCATACGAAAACAACGAGATGCTGAAAAACGACTGGCAAAGGATATTATCTCTTCGGGCGGACCGGGTATTTTTCGCTCACGCGCCCGAAAGAAGCTGCCATACGGGATGATTTTGCGCAAAGGACCGCATCGTTCTGAAAAATGTGCTTGCTCATGCTGATAATCATGAAAAAATAATGGAGGAAAAATATGACGACAGACGTATATTCACAGTATTTTGCCGCGGAAATGACTTACGCAGGCGTGCAGAGACGCGCGGCGATAGTAAATCTGACCGTTGATTCCGAGGCAGGACATGTCCGCTATTCGGCGTCGGTAAGCTTTTTCCCGCATTCTTCCGACGATGACTTCGGAGTATCATACGACGCCTTTTTTGAAAAGGAAATCTACAACGGACAGGGAAGACGCTCAAAAAAACGCGAAGAAAAGTTCCTGAAAGATCTTCATTCGGTTATTGACGCTCTTTCAGACGAAACGGGAGGAAATGTCTTCTGGGAAAAGCCTCTGAGAGAGGCAAGAAGAGGATAACGGCAGGTCGCAAACGGGCATTTACTGAATAAAAACGGCAGGCGGCGGAATTTTTCGCTGCCTGCCCTGATTTTGTTACGGGTGTTATTTATAAAGCGGTATCCTGATACTGTCAAAACATAATCAGGAATAAACGTCGATCAAAGCTTACGGGTCTTTGGTGGTGCCGCGTTGTCGTTTTATCAGACTTCCCGCATAGCCGCAAGCTCGGATTTTATGCGCTGCGCAAGGGCGGGGGAGATGCCTTTAACTTCACAAAGTTCGTCAACGCTCGCCTCTTCGATCTTTTCAATGCTTTTGAATTTGAGAAACAGGTCTTTCGCTTTTGTTTTGCCTATCCCCTCGATCTGAGTGAGCTGAGACTGACGGGTAAGCTTATCGCGGAGGTTTCTGTGGTATTCGATAGCATAGCGGTGAACCTCTTCCTGCAATCTGCCGCAGAATGCAAACACTTCACGGTCCGAAGAGAGCTGCTTATCGGGAATGAACGGGTCTGAAAACGTTATCGCCTTCGTTCTGTGCTTGCTGTCTTTTTTGAAACCTACAACAGGAATTGCAAGTCCGTTGTCGCTTATTGCGCGAAGAGCTGCGTTTATCTGACCTCTTCCGCCGTCACAGACGATCAGATCCGGGGCAGGAGCAAACTTTTCATCGCCCGAAATGAAGCGTGCCAGTCGCCTCGATATCGCTTCATACATATATGCGGTATCGTCAAAGCCTTCCATTTTGCCTATTTTCAGCCGTCTGTATGATTTTTTTTCAAAATTGCCGTCAACGCAGACCACCATTCCGCAGACCACTTCTTCGCCGGCTATATGGCTGATATCGTAGATTTCCGTTCTGCGTATGTTGTCAAGCCCGATAAACTGATTGAAAAGGTGCTGGATCCGCTGTCCTTTTTTTGTCCTTCCCTCATATTGAAGCAATCTTTCTTCCGCGTTCTTTTTTGAAACGGTCAGAAGCGTTTTATCGGAATCGAAAGTCGCCGTTGTAACTATTCCGCCGAGCCACTCGTTTATGAGCGGAAGCCATTCGTGGTCTTCTTCTATATAAATCTTTGTGGGAAGCTGAGTTTCTTCCGTATAGAAGCGCTCGATATACTCTCTCAGAAGATCCGACGTCATTTTTTCGGAAAAAACGTTGCAGTTTTCGCCGATAACGTAGCCGTTTCGTATCCTGAGCATAAATACTGCGCAGTGACCATCCGTCTCGCCGCACGCGATATAGTCCGCATTCCTTTTTTGCGATACCATCGGCCTCTGCTTTTCGGTAATGAGCGAAATCGAACGCAGTCTGTCCCTGAGCTGCGCTGCTCTTTCAAATTCGAGTTTCTCTGCGGCGGCTTCCATTTCATCCTTTGTTTTATTGTAAAGCCCATCCGCATTGCCGGACATTACCTCTATGATATCTTCATAAACCTTATCGCTTTCTTCCTGCGAAACATCGCCCATGCACCAGCCTGCGCACCTGTCTATCTGGCGCTCCATGCAGCCTTTGTCGGTCCGCGCGCTGTTTTTTCCGCATTTGGGCAGTTTGAATGCCGCGGCAAGAAGGTTGATGAGGTTTTTTGCGTTGTAACGGGAAATAAAAGGACCGAAATATTTGCCGTTGGACGTTTTCTGAAAAGACGTTTCGAGCATCGGAGCATAAACGTTGCCGATCTTTTCCTTATAAAGACGGATATACGGATACCCCGAGCCCTTTCCTTCTTTCAGCTTTATATTGTAAAACGGCGTATGATGACGTATAAGACTGCATTCGGTAAGCAGAGCGTCAAGCTCTGATTCGCATATTATTACGTCAAAATCAGCAACTTCGGACACCAGCTTTTCCGTCTTCGGCGTATGCTCGCCGTTTCTGAAATAGCTCGTGACTCTGTTTTTAAGTATTTTCGCCTTGCCAACGTATATTATCCGTCCTTCGGCGTTGTGCATGATATAAACTCCTGGTTTTTCCGGCAGTTCAAGCGCTTTTTTCAGAAGATCCATTATGAAAATCTTATAACCGTTGCAAACAGACGCAGCGTTTTATCTCCGATATTCTCTATTCCGTGGCATCTCCCTCCGCCCGTGAGCAGAGAATCGCCGGGTGTGAGAATAACCTCTTCGCCGTTATCGTTTGCCTTTGCCGTTCCTTCGATTATGTAAAAAATTTCTTCTTCAAGCTCGTGAATGTGGACGCCGATAGAGCAGCCCGGCTCTATATCTATCTCGGCGCAAAGCCTTGCGGGGCTCTGAAGCTCCTGATCGGAGAACGAATGGATTATTTTAACGTCCCCTTTGCCGCCCTTCATTTCGTGACGGATCTCTGTTTCTCTTTCCGCTGATTTTCTGCGCATAGTTACCACCTTCTGCGACGATTTGTTTATATGATTATTCCCGAACAAAGCAGTTCGCTGCCTGAATACGCCACGGCAAACTGTCCCGGCGTAGCCGCGCGCTGCGGTTCGTAAAACAGTATTCTGATTTTTCCGTTTTTTTCGTTTATTATCCTGGCTTTTGCTCCTTTATGAGCGTAACGGATCTTTACTTCCGCCTCGGTTTCGGTGAAGTTTTCGTCAAGGAGCTGAAAAACGGCGTTTTCGCATATCAGTTCGGTACAGTTGACAACGTCCGTTTTCGTTAAAATCACACGGTTGTTTTCAGCGTCAGTTCCTTTGACGTAAAGCGGAACTCCGAGCGCGATACCGAGTTTTTTTGACTGACCAACCGTGTACCTGATAATTCCTTTATGTCTGCCTACCGCGCGGTTTTCCTCTTCAAGCCAGTAATCACCTTCGGGGAATGCGCCGATGCGCGATTCTATAAACGATGCGTAGTCGTTATCCGGTATAAAGCAGATCTCCTGACTGTCCTTTTTATGCGCCGATGAGAATCCTGCCTTTTCCGCCTCGATCCTGTTTTCGGATTTCAGCGTGCCGAAAAGAGGAAAGATGCATCTTGAAAGCTGAGCCTGAGAAAGACCGCACAGCATATAGCTCTGGTCTTTATACTCCGATTTTACGGCGAAATATCTTCCGTTTCTTTCTCCCACACCTGCATAATGACCCGTTGCCACGTATTTTGCGCCTATTTCATCCGCATATTCGCAGAGCGCACGGAATTTAACGTTCGGGTTGCATATAACGCACGGATTCGGAGTTTTTCCTTCTGAATATTTATCGGTAAAGTCCTTTATAACGATTTTTTCGAAAATACCCGTTGCGTCAAAAACGTCAAACGGTATTCCCGCTTCCTTTGCGGCCTGTCTGGCGGCTTCGATGCCGTTTTTACCCTGCTCATGCATAACGCAGTAAAGACCGAATACAGAATAACCCATATCTTTCAGCTTTTTGGATGCAAGTGAACTGTCCACTCCTCCCGAAAGACCGAGAACGACGTCATATTTGCCCTCTCCGTTAACCGGTTTACCGTTATTAATCATACTGTCAACTCCTGGAATAGATCATAATCTGGTTACACTGCGGATTTTGTTCACCGTTTCCGGAAAAACGGCGAGTATGGTATCGATATCTTCCTGTGAGGTGTATCTGTCAAAACTGAAGCGGACCGCGCCGTGTGCGGTTTTTTCGTCTCTGCCCATTGCTGTAAGAACGTGAGACGGATCTTTTGAACCGGACATGCATGCCGAACCGGA
Organism: Clostridiales bacterium; assembly: GCA_016281915.1. GTDB lineage: Bacteria > Bacillota > Clostridia > Oscillospirales > UBA644 > HGM12619. Next base: position 17,668 of record JAEEJO010000041.1, on the reverse strand, counting down.
TGAAGCAAAAATGCCTTTAAGATCGAGCATCAGCACAAGCGCCTCTCCCTCCGCAACCCCGATGCTTACGTTCACTATGCCGGGAAGTGCGTTACGAGGCGGAGTGTTTATTATGCACTCGGGTATTTTTTCGGCCAGTCCGCCGATAAGCCTGTCTCTGAGAAGCTCAAGACGTTCCTTTTGCAAAGCCATGTCTTTTGCCGCCAGTCTTGCAGCCTCGCCCATTCCGATCGCAGCTGGTGCATTTTCCGTTCCGCCCCGTCTTCCGTTTTCCTGATTTCCGCCGTCGATGAGAACGGGCAGAGAAACGCCTCTTTTTATATAAAGTCCTCCGATGCCCTTCGGACCATTGAATTTATGACCCGAAAAAGAAAGCAGATCGATATCCAGCTCTTTAACGTTTATCGGAATATGCCCGAAGGCCTGCACGGCGTCTGTATGAAAAAGAATGCCGTGTTTTTTAGCCGTTTTTGCGAGTTTTTCTATCGGCTGGATCGCTCCCGTCTCATTGTTTGCAAACATCACCGACACAAGAACGGTATCGGGTCTTATCGCTTTTTCGAGTGATTCCGGCGAAATGAATCCGTATTCGTCCGTTTCAAGATATGTTATCTCAAAACCTTCTCTTTCAAGGGCTTTTACGGATCTGAGCACGGCGTGATGCTCGATTTTGGACGTTATGACGTGCTTCCCCTTTGCCGCGCAAAGCCGTGCGGCGCCCTTTATCGCCCAGTTGTCGCTTTCCGTGCCGCCTGACGTGAAATAAATCTCATCGCTGTCGCACGCTATAACGGAAGCGATCTGTCTTCGCGCCTCTTCCACGGCAAGGCGCACTTCTCTGCCTGCCGAGTGGTAAGAGCTCGGGTTGGCAAATTTATCTTTCAGATACGGCATCATAGCGTTTATAACTTCATCGGCTATCCGTGTTGAGGAAGCGTTGTCTGCGTAGATAGTTTTCATAAAAACCCCGTGAAAAGCTAATTCCCCGTTATTTTATCATACGGCGTTTAAAAAGTCAATATGCGGCGCTCAGCTCTGTTTTGCCCTGTCAGAGCACACCTTCATGCAGATGCCGCATACGGACCCCCTGCCTATGAGCTGAAATTCTTTTTTCATATAGTCAGAGCACGCTTTCGGATCGAACCCTTCGGGCGTTATGGCCTGAGCAGGACATGCAGCGATACATCTTCCGCATTCCGAGCAGGCAGTATAGCCCTTTTTATCCGTTTTTATCGCCTGTCTTTCGGTAACGGGACAATCCGTAAATACCGTTGCAAGCCTTACACGCGGACCGAATTCGGTATGGATGAAAAGATTGTTGAGTCCCACGAAACCGAGACCGCAGTATACGGCTGCCTGCTTGTGAGAATAAACTCCGCGAAACGGGTTGCCGTCTATGTTGACAGACTGTGAAGCAGCCACGGGAAAGAAATTATAGCCGTTTTTCTGCAAATACATGCCCAGCAGCTGCGAAGCGTCGTCAAGAGCCCGGTTTACGGAACGGTAATGGTGAAAATACGTGTGGGTCGGTTTGTCGGTAATTGTATCAACCACTGAATCCGAAAGCTTTATACATAAACTTATCACATACCCGAGCCCCATAAAAGGCTCGGGTAGTCTTGCGGCTCCCACATCACTGACTCTGAAGTCGAGGAACCGTTTTATATCGTTTACCGTCATCAGAAAGCAAATCCGGCTTTGCAGAGCGCGACGATAAGATCAACGCACGATACGCAGTCTTCAAGAGAGACCTCTTCGGTCGGAGTGTGAATATAGCGCGTTGCAATGGAAATGCCTCCCGCATACACGCCTGCGCGCGTTCTCTGGATCGCGGCGGCGTCTGTTCCGCCGTGAAGAAGTATCTCTGTCTGATGCTTTATTCCGGCGTCTTCTGCCACTCTGTTCATAAATTCCGTCATTTTAGGCGAACAGATAAGACTTCCGTCCATATATTTGATGCATGCGCCCGCGCCGATCGACATATTCATCGGGTCGCATTTGGGGGTATCGGCTGCCGAGGTAACGTCGATGGCAACACCGTATACGGGATCAATGCCGAACGCAGCGGTCGAAGCGCCTCTTATGCCGACCTCCTCCTGAACGGAGAAGACGAAATATACTTCGTTTTTAAGCTCGTTTGCACATTCCGAGAGCTTTTTGATCGCTTCTATCTGAATAGCTACCGCTATTCTGTCGTCAAGGAACGGAGAAACTATTCTGGGATCGTTTGCCGTGCCCATTCTGAATACCTCGCCTACGACCGAAGCCGCCATGCCGAGCGAAATAAGTTTTTCAGCCTCTTCTTTTGAGGATGCGCCGATATCGACATATGCTGTTCTCATATTCAGATCGCCTGACTCAAAGCAGAGAAGTCCGTTTACGCCGTTTGTGAATCTGACCTGTCTGCCGCGAAGCGTCTGAGTATTGATACCGCCGAGAGGGGATACCTTAACAAAACCTTTATCGTCAATAAAATATGCAACAAAACCGAGGGTGTCCGAGTGAGCGGAGAACATGACCTTTTCGCCGCAGCCCTTACCGAGAACGGCTATCAGGTTGCCCATTTTGTCAAAACAGATGTTTTCTTCGCCTACATACGGAACGAGTACGTGCTTTACGTATTCAAGCTCTTCACGCTCGTGAGCGGACGGCGATACAAAGCCGTTGAGAGCCATCATTGTATTGAATATGCTGTCCTTCATGTCGTCATCTCCTTAATTAATACCGAAAAGTTTTTCCATAGACGCGCTTACCGCTTTGCAGAAATCAAACATACTGTCTGTATCCTGCGGAGCGCATACGGAAATTCTTGAGTGAAGATATCTTACCGGGATAGAAAGCGTGCAAACGAGGGTTCCGTCTGCCGAACGCTGTATGTTGCCCGCGTCGTTTCCGCCGGAAACAAACGTTTTTATCTGCCATTTTACTCCGGCTTCGTTAGCGATATCAGTAACGGCTTTTATGAACCTCGGGTTATACACCGTTGATCTGTCCATAAACGAAACCGCCACTCCGTTGCCGAGAATGCAGACCTTACCGTCGTCTTCAACTCCGCCTATATCCGCCGCAGTCGTGCCTTCAAGCGTGAAGGAAATATCGGGTCTTATCCTGTGAGCCGCAGCTCTCGAACCGCGGCATCCCGTTTCTTCCTGAACGGTAAAAGCGAACCAGGTATCGTATTCAAGATCTGTTTTTATCAGCCTGATCATCGCAAAACAGCCTGCGCGGTCGTCTATTGCCTTTGCTTTGATAAAATCTCCGAATTCTCCGAATTCGCCGTTGAAATATACGCTGTCACCGAGACATACCTTGCCTTCGGCTTCTTCCTTTTTCTTTGCGCCGATATCAACGCAGAGAGATTTTATCGGTGGAACTTCAGACGAGTTTGAGGCTAGGTGGATGGGGCATACGCCTATAACGCCCTTTATCAGTTTAGGTTCGTCGCCCGCGGTGGCTTTTACGTATACCGTCTTTCCGGGCGTAACGTTGGGCGATACGCCGATAGAATCTATCCTTAGTCCGCCGTCATCGTCGATGCTTTTTACGTAGTATCCGGTCTCATCCATGTGTGCCTGGAACATGACCGTTTTGGGGGGAGTTTTTCTTCCTTTTTTGTGCGCAAGAAGGTTTCCCAGATTGTCAACGATTATTTCGTCGCATAAAGACTCTATTTCGCTCTGTATGAAATCGCGCACTTCGTCTTCTTCGCCGCTGAGACCGTTAAGATTGCAGAGTTTGCCGAGGAGCTCGTAATTTTTAAGTTTTTCGTTCATTTCAATCCTCTCCTCCGATCTCATATGTTCTTAAATATGCCGCAAGAATATCAGCCGCGCTCTCAACGTCTTCCATATCGCCGACTTCAACGGGGGTATGCATATAGCGGACGGGGATGGAAATAAGCCCGGTTCTGACGCCGTTACCTATAAGGGATACTGTGTCTGCGTCAGTGCCGTATGCCGCGCCGTTAGCTTCATACTGATGCTTTATCTTATGCTCTTTTGCGGCTTTGTCGATCGCCTTCATAAGCTTTCTGTCGAAAAAGCTTGAAAACTCTATTACTGCGCCTTCTCCGAGTCCGTGACCCTGAGCGTCTGCCTGCTTGGCAAACGTTACGTCAAGAACTATCGCCTCTTCAGGCTCGATGCCGTATGTTCCCACTGTAGCGCCGCGCGAGCCGACTTCTTCTTCGGAAGCGAACATAACAACTATGCAGCAGTCAAGCTCCTTGTGCGCGATAAGCTTTTTCAGCTTTTTCAGTGCGGTGAGTATGGCAAAGCAGCAAAGCTTGTTGTCGAGAGCTTTTGAAGCGAATCTTCCGTTAAGAAGCTCGGTTACAGGTGCTTTTACTCTCACCCTGTCGCCGATTTTGACAAGTTTTTTTACATCATCCGCTTTACGGCCGAGATCGACGTAAAGATCTTTGTATTCCGGCACCTTGTTCGACTGTCCTGGCTTCATGAGATGCGGAGGCGTGGAACATATGATTCCGTCAGTTCCGTTAACGGTGACTTCTGCGGAAAGAAGCGTTCTTCTGTCAACGCCGCCTACACGGTATACGTTGAGAAAACCGTCGTCGGTAATGCCGGTAACGATCATTGAAAGTTCGTCCAGGTGGGCGGTAAGCATTATTTTTTTCTTTGAGCGGTCCCCGATATATGCAATGACGTTGTTAAGTCTGTCTATGCTTATGTTTTCGGGATCGGTATACTGTTCGAGCAGCTTTGCGCAGTATTCCGAAAACTCGCGTTCGTTTCCGCATTCGGATTCTACAAGAAGCAGCTGCTCAAGATCCTTGAATTTTGCCGTCACTTTATCACCTTTTTTCTTTTTTATCAATATTTAAAGTGCATTTACAAGCTGTTTGTAATGTCTGCCGCGTTCTTCAAAGTTTTTATAGCAGTCAAACGAGGCGGAAATGGGGGAGAGATATACGATATCTCCGCTTTTTGCGCAGTCGTGAGCCTTTTTTACGGCGTCTGCCATACCGTCTGCAAACTCGATCACCGTTTCATTCGGGTCGTAGCCTTCGCATTCCGTTACCGCTTTATATATCTTCTGAGCGGTCTGTCCGGTAAGGATCATATGTTTTACGTGCTTTATGATATACGGCGCGACGTCAGCATAATTGAGGTTCTTATCCGAACCGCCGCTGATCGTTATTATCTTCTGCGTCTGACTTTTAAGACACGCTATTACGGAACTGGGGGACGTTGCTATGGAATCGTTGAAGTATTTTACTCCGTCCTTTTCCCTTACAAACTCCATTCTGTGCTCAACGCCGGCAAACTCTTTTGCCACTTTTCTGTATACGGAAATATCGGCAAGACCCCACGTTGCGCATATCGCCGCCATAAAGTTTTCAACGTTATGGTCGCCGGGCAGCCTTATGATATCTCTGTGGAAAAGAAGAACGGAACCTTTGCTGTCCTTGTGGACGATAAAACCGTTTTCGTTAAGGAACGTTCCTTTTTCCTGCGGGCTTTTCATTGAAAAAAACTCAGTTTCGCCCTTCGCCTCAGGCGCAAGCGCAAGGGTGGTGGCATAGTCGGCGTTAAGGATCAGTTTTCCGTCTTTATTCTGATATCTGAAAACGTTTTTCTTTGCTTCGGTATACTCTGCCATCGATCTGTGCCAGTTAAGATGTTCTTCAACGATATTCGTTATCACCGCGGTGTCTGCGCTTGACGTCATATCGAAAAGCTGAAAAGACGACAGCTCCGCAACGACCATATCGTTTTTTGTCATCATGCTTATGCGCGGAAGAAGAGGTTCTCCTATATTCCCGCCGAGAAACACTTTATAGCCCTGTTCGCGAAGAATGCTGAAAATAAGAGTGGATGTCGTAGTTTTGCCTTCGCTGCCGGTAACGGCGATTATTCTGCATGGACAAAGCTCGAAAAACAGCTGCATCTCGCTCGTTATTTTCGCTCCGTTTTTCTCTGCTGCAAGAAATTCGGGAATGTCTCTTCTCATGCCCGGAGTCTTGAAAATAAGAGAATCGTCAAGGTTTTCAAGATATTTTTTACCGGTTATGAAATTCACGCCGTCAAATTCGCGCAAAACGTCTTCTTCGGGTTCTTTTTTATCCCGAACGGTAACTTTCGCGCCGCAGCCGCAAAGCATTTTGACAAACGGGCGGTTGCTTACCCCGAAGCCTACTACCGTTACGTTTTTGCCGCTGAGTGAGGCAAAATATTCTTTGTAGTCCATAATTATCTCCGGACAGATTAAAGATATTTTACTCTGCCGCTTTTACTATCGTTGCGAAATCGTCGCTCCTCAGGCTTGCGCCTCCGATAAGTCCGCCGTCAACGTCGTATTTTTCGAGAAGTTCCTTCGCATTTTTTGCGTTCATCGATCCGCCGTATTGTATCGTGGTGCCTTCGGCTGTCTCTTCATCATAAAGCTCGCAGAGAACGTCTCTTATTATCTTGCATACCTCTTCTGCCTGATCGGAGGTCGCGGTCTTGCCGGTGCCTATCGCCCAGACGGGTTCGTAAGCGATAACGATAGAGCTGAACGCGCTCTTGTCTATTCCCGCAAAAGCGATCTTTGTCTGCATTGAAACGATCTCTTTCGTTATTCCCTGCTCTCTCTGTTCAAGAAGCTCGCCTACGCATACTATCGGTTTGAGCCCTGCTTCGAGCGCAGCGGCTATCTTTTTGTTTACAGTAACGTCGGTTTCCGCAAAATACTGACGTCTTTCGCTGTGTCCGATAATTACGTATTCAACGCCGAGGTCTTTGAGCATAGCTGCGCTTACCTCGCCCGTAAACGCTCCGCTCGGCATAAAGTGCAGGTTTTCAGCGCCGATCTTTACGTGTGTGCCCTTTGCAGCTTCAACAGCTGCGCAAAGATTTACAAACGGAACGCAGGCGACCACTTCGCATTTTGCGTTTTCTGTTTTTGATGCTACTTCTTTTATATAATCGTATGTTTCGGAGGGAAGTTTGTTCATTTTCCAGTTACCCGCGATAACGGTTTTTCTTTTTTCGTAATTCATTTCTATACACCTTTCGTTAATAAAAAGGAATTATTATCAGGAATCACATCAATTCCGGAATAATAATTCCTTGAAGTTTATTCTGTTTTAAACCGATTATTTGTCAAGAAGGCATGCGATGCCGGGAAGTTCGATTCCTTCGAGGAATTCAAGCGATGCTCCGCCGCCTGTGGAAATGTGCGTCATCTTGTCTGCATATCCGAGCTGTTCTACCGCTGCTGCAGAGTCTCCGCCGCCGATTATTGAAATGGCGCCTGATTCTGCTACTGCTTTTGCTACCGCGCGTGTGCCCGAAGCAAAGTTTTCCCATTCGGAAACGCCCATAGGACCGTTCCAGACAACTGTTCCCGCACCGGCGATGCTCTTTGCGTAAAGTTCCTGAGTTTTTTCGCCGATATCAAGTCCCATCCAGCCGTCGGGGATGGAGTCGGAGTAGATTCTCATATATGTAGCGTCGGGTTTATATTCGCGTGCGATTATATTGTCAACAGGGAGAAGGAAGCTTACGCCTTTTGCTTTGGCTTTGGCAATGAGTTCTCTTGCAAGGTCAAGCTTATCTTCTTCGCAGAGCGAAGTGCCTGTTGTGCTGCCGAGCGCACGGAAGAACGTATATGCCATGCCTCCGCCGATAATAAGCATATCGACTTTTTCGATAAGGTTGTTTATAACGCCGATCTTGTCGGAAACCTTTGCACCGCCGAGAATAGCAACGAACGGTCTCTTCGGGTCTTCGAGAGCCTTGCCCATTATGCCGATCTCTTTCTGGATAAGATATCCGCATACTGCAGGGAGATAAGCTGCAACGCCTGCGGTTGAACCGTGAGCGCGGTGAGCTGTTCCGAAAGCGTCGTTTACGTAGATCTCTGCAAGAGAAGCGAGCGCTTTTGCGAATTCGGGATCGTTTTTCTCTTCAGCTGCATGGAAACGGACGTTTTCAAGAAGCATTACCTCACCGTTCTTGAGAGCTGCCGCTTTAGCCTGAGCATCGGGACCGATAACGTCGGATGCGAGCGTTACGGGAATGCCTTTCTTTGCAAGGTCGTCTGCAACGATTCTGAGAGAAAGCTTTGTAATGTCGTTTTTCGCTTTTTCAAGAGCTGCCGCTGTTGCTGCCGCCTGCTCTTCTGCGGGGAGTTCTTCGATCTTTTTCTTCTCTTTCTTGTCAAGCTTCAGCTCAGCGTCGAGGACGTTGTGGGGTCTGCCCATATGCGAGCAAAGTATAACTTTTGCGCCTTGGTCGATAAGATACTGAATAGTTTTCATTGCTCCGACGATACGCTTGTCATCGGTTATTACGCCGTCTTTGACGGGAACGTTGAAGTCGCATCTGACGAGGACTCTTTTACCTGCAACGTCGATATCTTCGACGCACTTTTTGTTGTAATTCATTTCTGCACCTCAAATATATATTAGGAATGTTTTTTTATGTATTTTTACGGACTTACGGACGATATGATAACCGATTTTACTTCTTTTTTCAATAGAAAACCCGTAAAGTTCGGTTTTTTTTCATTTATGCGCTATTTTTTGCTCGCGTCTTCCGTTCTGATCTGCTTTCTTTTTATCTTTCCGGATATCGTTTTGGGCAGCTCGTCCACATATTCGATTATTCTCGGATATTTATATGGAGCCGTAACGCGTTTAACGTGATTCTGCAGCTCTTTGGTGAGCTCGGGGGACGGGGTGTAGCCCTTTGTGAGGACTACGGTGGCTTTTACTATCTGTCCGCGTTCGGGATCTGGAACTGCGGTGATCGCGGTTTCAAGAACGGCGGGATGTTCAAGCAGAGCCGATTCGACTTCAAACGGACCTATTCTGTATCCGCTCGACTTAATAACATCGTCGCTTCTGCCAACAAACCAGATATAGCCGTCTTCGTCCTTCCACGCCATGTCGCCGGTATGATACCAGCCGTCGTGCATAACGTTTGCTGTTGCCGCGTCGTCAGCCCTGTATCCGTGGAATATTCCCGGAGGGATGCCATGAGAGATATCTATGCAGATCTCGCCCTCTTCGCCTACCGGACTGTCGTTGCCGTTGGCGTCAAGAAGATGCATTCCGAGAACGGGGGAGGGCCTTCCTGTCGAACCGGGCTTTGGCGTGAGCCACGGGAAAGTAGCTATTATTACTGGGCTTTCGCTCTGTCCGAACCCTTCGCGAAGCTCTATACCGGTCTGATCGAGCCACTGCTCATATACAACGGCGTTGAGCGGCTCGCCCGCGATATAGCATGCGCGAAGATTTGAAAGATCGTATTTTTTCAGATCTTCTTTGATAAGGAACCTGTAAACAGTCGGCGGAGCACAGAAGGTGGTGATGCTTTTCGTTGAAAGTATGTGAAGAATATCGGCGGGAGCGAATCGGTCGTCGTAATCGTAAACGAAAACGCAGGCGCCGCATATCCACTGTCCGAATATCTTGCCCCAGGCGCATTTTGCCCAGCCTGTGTCCGCAAGCGTGAAATGCGTATCGGTGTCTTTCAGGTTTTGCCAGAATCCCGCGGTGAGAATATGTCCGAGCGGATAATACTGAACGTGCTGGACCATTTTCGGGTGCGCAGTGGTGCCGGACGTGAAATAAATGAGCATCGGATCGTTGTTTTCCGTAACACGTTTCGGGGTCTTGTCGCTTGCGGCTGCAAGCTCTGCGTCAAAATCAATGTATTCTTCCGCGCCCTGCGTTCCGCCCGTAACGAATACGGTCATGCCGGGATATGCTGCGGTTACTTTTCTGACGTGACCGATAATGTTTTTATCGTTTGCGCAGACTATATATTTTATATCGGCTGCGTTTACGCGGTAGTCTATGTCCTGCTCTGTGAGCATATGTGTGCTCGGAATGGCGATAGCGCCAAGCTTGATAAGACCGGGCAGACAGTACCAGAAATGATGCCGTCTTTTCAGTATCAGCATTACGGTGTCGGATTTTTTTATGCCGTATTTGGCAAAAACGGACGCAGCTTTGTTTGAAAGAGACGAGATGTCCGCAAAGGTAAACGTTCTTTCCTCTCCCTTGTCGTTGCACCACAAAAGCGCTTTCTGGTCGGGGGCAAGAGCTGCGTATTCGTCTATTATATCAAAACCGAAATTGAAATTATCGGGTATGTTTATCTTGAAATTTTCATAGAAATCCTCATATGACGAGAATTCCGTCGAACAGTATCTGTTGAGTAGATTCATATGTACGGTCACCTTTCGATTTGCGGATTATCAGATCGTCACAACAAGGATCTTCGCACATTTGCCGTTCAATGCCTTCATTCCGTGAGGATAGTGTGAATCGAAATAAACGCTGTCCCCTTCGCATACAGTGAGAGTATGATCGCCTATCTGCAGCAGAAAACTGCCTTCAAGACAGTAATGGAATTCCTGACCCGTGTGAGAATTGGTATGTATGTTCGGGTCGTCGTTGGGGTCTACCGTAACGAGAAGAGGTTCAACCTTTCTGTCTATAAAATTGAACGCGAGATTGTCGTAACGGTATGCCTTGGTGCGTTCAACGCCCAGACCGTGGCCTTTTTTAACGAACGAGTATGTGTGAAGCTTTGCGGTGTCGCCTGTAAGAAGCTCTGTCATGCTTATTTTGAGGTAGTCGCAGACGTCAAGAAGTATACTTACCGGAATAGGCACTTCTCCGTTTTCCATTTTAAGGTATTCTTCTTCCGTCAGCTCTGTTACACGCGCCATTTCGCTCGTTTCCACGTCGGACAATAATCTGATTGCGCGAAGGCGTTGAGCGATCTCGGAATTTTTTATTGCCATTATATCACCGCCTCTGAAGGGTTGAACCCGTATGAATTAATAGTTGAATCCGAATTCGAGGGCCTCTATGTTTTTGCCCAGAAGTGCCGCTTTGCTTGCGGGAACAGCCTTGGCAAGACCCTCTTTTATTATGTCAAGAGAAAGAAAACCTGTCTTTTTTGCCATATAGCCGAGAGCTATCATATTGGCAAGTCCCACAAAACCGTGCTCTCTTGCAAGCTTTGTTGCGGGAATGGGATATACCGAGATATCCGTTCTCGTGTCCGAGCGTTTTATGAGGCTGTCGTCAAATATCACCGTTCCGCCCGCTTCGACCTTTTCGGCAAATTTATCGTATGACGGCTGATTGAGCGCCATAAGAAGGTTAGGCTCGTTAACTATCGGCGAAGCGATCATCTTGCTGTCGATTCTTACCGCACAGTTGGAAGTTCCTCCGCGCATTTCAGGACCGTAGCTGGGAAGAAGAGATACTTCCATGCCGCTCATCATGCCCGAATACGTCGTTACCTTCGCCGCGAACTGGACGCCCTGTCCGCCGAAGCCCGCAAAAAGAATATTATATGCCATATCATTCCGCCTCCTTTGTTTTATCCTTGTAAACTCCGAGGGGATAATAGGGGATCATGTTGTCTTCAAGCCATTTCATTGCGGCTACGGGAGTCATGCCCCAGTTTGTCGAACACGTTGAGAGCACTTCGATTATCGAAAAGCCCTTTTTGTTTATCTGCATCTCAAACGCTTTTTTTATAGCCGCTTTTGCAGCCATAACGTTCTTTACGTTGTTTACCGCAACTCTCTGTGCAAACGCAACGCCGTCAAGAGTTGAAACCATTTCGCACACTCTTACGGGATAGCCTGAGTAGTTTACGTCTCTGCCGTAAGGTGTCGTCTGCGTTACCTGACCCGGAAGCGTTGTGGGCGCCATCTGTCCGCCGGTCATGCCGTATATCGCATTGTTTATGAATATTACAGTAATGTTTTCGCCCCTTGTTGCGGAATGAACGGTCTCAGCCGTTCCTATTGCGGCAAGGTCTCCGTCGCCCTGGTATGTGAAAACGATATTGTCGGGAAGCGCTCTTTTCAGTCCCGTTGCCACTGCGGGCGCGCGTCCGTGAGGCGCCTGGACCATATCGCAGGAAAAATAATTGTATGCCATTACCGAGCATCCTACCGGAGCAACTCCGATCGCATCGCCGATTATGCCGAGCTCTTCAAGAGCTTCGCCTACAAGACGGTGAACTATTCCGTGCGTACAGCCCGGACAGTAATGCGTTACGGCATCCGTAAGACCTTTTGTTTTCTGAAAAACGATACTCATTTTCTTATTCCTCCGTTGATCTCGCAGAGTTTTGCGAAAACTTCCTTCGGTGTGGGAACTATGCCTCCGGTATGACGAAGAAGCTCTACCGGTTTTTTGCACTCGAGCGCGAGTTTAACGTCATCGGTCATCTGACCCATGTTGAGCTCTACCGTAAGAATGTTTTTTACTTTCGGATCGTTCTTTATTCTGTCGAACGCTTTCGTCGGGAACGGGAACACGGTTATAGGACGAAGAAGTCCTACTTTTATTCCCGCGGCTCTCGCATCGTCTATCGCAGATTTCGATACTCTTGCGGCAATACCTATCGCAACGATTATTATCTCCGCGTCATCGGTCATATATTCTTCGTATCTCTGCTCGTTTTCGCATACTTTCGCATAACGTTCGAAGCGCTCGAAGTTCTTTATTTCAAGCTCCTCCGGTTTGAGATAGAGAGAGTTTATTATGTTGTGTTCTCTTGCGTTTTTATGTCCGTTCGTTGCCCACGGCTTTTCGTGCTTTACCGGAACGGGTATGTCGTCGAACGATACGGGTTCCATCATCTGGCCGAGTGTTCCGTCAAGAAGGAGCATTGCGGGCATACGGTACTGTTCCGCTTTGTCAAATGCGGTGAAGATATATTCTATTATCTCCTGAACGCGGTCCGGAGCGTATACAAGAAGATGTCCGTCCCCGTGTCCCGGCGCCTTTGTTGCCTGCCAGTAGTCAGACTGAGAGGGCTGGATGCCTCCGAGTCCGGGTCCGCCGCGCTGAACGTTTATTATCAGACACGGAAGATCGCTGCCGATAATATATGAGATCCCTTCGGTTTTAAGCGATACTCCCGGGGAAGACGAGCTTGTCATTGCTCTTACGCCCGCAGACGCCGCGCCAAGCACCATATTTATAGCGGCAACTTCGCTTTCCGCCTGAAGGAACGTTCCGCCAAGCTTGGGAAGTTTTTTGGAAAAATAAGCCGCTACCTCGGTCTGCGGTGTGATGGGATAACCGAAAAAGTGAAGACATCCCGCTCTTATTGCGGCTTCGGCTATCGCTTCGTTGCCTTTCATCAATACCTTGTTCATTTTCAAGTTTCTCCTTTCAGTCTTTTTCTACCGTGATAACGCAGTCGGGACACATTCTTGCGCAGAAAGCGCAGGCAATGCATTTGGTGATATCCGTCATCGCGGCGGGAGAATACCCTTTATCGTTCAGATTTTCATTGTCAAGCATAAGCAGCTTTTTCGGGCACGCCTCAACACAGAGTCCGCAGCCCTTGCAGCGGTTTACATCGATCGTAATCTTCGACATATCAGTATTCCTTTCAGTCAAATCTTTTTATCTTAGGGAAATATTCGCGTTACTTTAATATAATTAAATATTATATCACAAATCTGTTTCAAATGGAATACGCTATGCGTTTTTTTCATAAAAAAGTTGCAAACTGAAGCGGTTTTTATGCATAAAATAACGTGTATTCCGTATATTTTTCACATAAGGAAAAATCGTGTTGACAAATATCATAAAACGTGATAATATGATGGCATAAATGCACGAATTGTGATAAGCGCTGATCCGGTATCCGGAGTAACAGGCGCGGAAAAATCGAAACGGAGACGATGAAAATGACAAATTACGGACTTGTTGAAAACTGCAAAAAGCTGGCGGCGGCAAATACCGTGTATATGTGGGGATGCAGCGGTCAGAAGCTTACGGATTCTCTTATATCTGCAAAGGCGGCTCAGTATCCTGACAGATTCAGCGCCGCAAGACAGATTTATCTGAGGCTTCTTGCGTCCGAAAAAACATATTATGCCTGCGACTGCGCGGGTCTTATCAAAAACTATCTCTGGGGCGGGTTCGGCGGTCCGCTTCATTACAGCGCTGCAACGGACAGAGGGACGGAGAGTATGAAAAAAGCCTCGAAAATATCGGGGAAGACAGTCTCTCTTCCCGAAATTCCCGGGGTTGGCGTATATAAGAAAAACCATATAGGAGTTTATATCGGGGGCGGCAGAGTGATAGAATGCACGCTTGGCAAAAGGGGAGACGGAGTCGTCGTTACTCCTCTGCGCAGCGGCGGGTGGACGGAGTGGTTTTTCATCCCCGGCATCAAATACCCCGGGTATGGCGCGGCAAAGAAAAAAACGGTAAAAAGCTATGCGGAAAAAATAATGAAATTTTTGAAAAGGACGGATATTCTATGAACTGCAGCACTGTCTGTAACGGTATGAGCGAAAGCGATTTCGACTTCTTTTTTTCCGAGTTTCGTGCGCTTCTTCCAAATCATCGTTTTACGGTGACCGAGGACGAAAATATCGTGCGTGGGCACGGCAGAAAAGGGCGTATCCCCGATATTGCGGTATTCGGCAGCGGAGATATAAAGGAGTTGCCTTCAGGTGAAAATGCGCCGCATTTCGTGATATTGCGTGACGGAACGGTCAGACAGCTCGTCGGGCTTGCCGATTCTTCGGGATTTTTCAAAACCTCGGTGCTTCGATCGAGTCCGGACTATTACGCAAACGCAAGGGGTCTTTTGTCGTGCAGGCGCGATAACGCGTCCCTTTACTGCGTTTCGGTAATTCTTGAGGGAGAAAGCCCGACTTCCGAACAGCTTCTTTCCGCCGTATCGCTTGTCAGATATATCAGTCTGAGCCTGCTTCGTCTTTACGGAAAAAAACTGCCGCTCGACAATAATCATATCATCTCGGCGGCAGACCTGCCCCGCGGGTATCCGTGCTGCTTTGACACGGCGCTCCTCGCGGAGATATGCAAAAGATGCCCTGTATGATCACGGCATGTTTTCTTCAAGGGTTTCTATACAGTCGTCTGAATAAAAATCTCCCCGTTTTATATGCTTCATTTCATGTTTCAACGCCCGGTCTCTTGCAGGTGCGGAGAGATTTGAATTGATATAAACGTTGAAATCTCCGTTTTCGTCTCTCACGGTCACGCCGTATACGGTCGACGGAAGTTTCAGAAGCCTTACATGTATATCGTCCATTTTAATAGTCTTTCAGCGCCTCTATTATTTTTATCGCCTTTTCTATATCTTCCTTGCTTGCGCTTTTCGATACTGAAAAAAGCATTCTCATTTCGGGACGTGTATGCAGCATATTGCGAAGCGAAATGATCTCTTCGTCAAAACGGGCGTTGTTTTTCAGAGTGCTGCCCCTGTTGAATTCAAGCTCGATGTCGTCGTTTACAAGGTCTTCTATTGAAACCGAAAAAAAGTCTGCGATCTTGCGTATCATGGCAAAATTCGGCTCACGGTTGGCAGTTTCCCACATAGCTATGGTGCTCAGCGCTACGCCGAGCGCTTCGGCAAGCTCGCGCTGACGCATACCCTTCATTTTTCTGAGCGTGCGCAGCTTCATATTAAATGACATCTGTATGGTCCCTCCACTGTAAAATTTTTATTTGTGATAATTATATCTCACTTTCTGTGATTTGTCAAGGGGGTTTTCAGTGTTTTTGACAAAAAAAAGATCTGAGGCAGATACGCAAAGGCGCGATACACGGAATAAATACTGCAAAAGAATTATCAGAACGTATTACAGGAGCGGTTCGGGCAGTTTTTCCGAAACAAAAGCGGTCGAATCTGCATTGAAAAAAATAGAGAGCAAAAACGATTTTTCGAGGGACGATTACGATATGATCTTCTCGTATTTTTACGAAAACGGCAGGAGGAACGCGAACGCGGCTGCGATGGAATGCTTCGTTTCGGCGTCTAACATTTACAAGCGTCTGTCCGTTTTTTGCGGCGCGGTCCAAAACGAGCTTGAAGAAATGAAAAAATATGCTTTTGTTACGGTCCTTCGGGGTTGACAAAACGCGTCGGGGAGGTTATAATCAAAACAAGAAATACTGAAAGGTAATAATGATATGCTTAATGTTGCAATGCTTTCCCGCTGGCACGTTCATGCAGACGGCTATGCGGAAACCCTTAAAAAAACAGGAAAAGTCAACATAACCGCCGTATGGGACGAAAACCCTTCGGAGGGTAAAAAGTGGGCTGAAAAGCTCGGTGCGGAGTTTACGGGCGATCTTGACGCACTTCTTGCGAGAAAGGACGTTGACGCCGTTGTATGCTGCACTCCCACAACGATGCACCGCGAAGTCCTTATCAAAGCGGCAAACGCGGGAAAACACATTTTTTCCGAAAAAGCAATGGCAACTACCGTTGAGGACTGTGTGGCTATTGCCGATGCCGTAAAGAAAAACGGCGTGATCTTTATGCTTTCGCTGCCTCATAAATGCAGATCCGACGTCATGTTCATAAAACGCTGCATAGACAACGGAGATTTCGGCGATATAACGCTTGCAAGAGTCCGCAACGCACATAACGGAATTTCCGGTAAGTGGCTTCCTTCATACTGGTTTGACGAGTCTGCCGCAGGCGGCGGCGCAATGATGGACCTGGGATGTCACCCGATGTATCTTCTTTCCATGTTCCTCGGTAAGCCCAAAAATTATGCCGCGATATACAGCTCGCCCTTCGGCACTGCGGTAGACGAAAACGCGGCGGCGCTTATTGAATTTGAAAACGGCGCAACGGGCGTTTCAGAAACATCGTTCGTTTCATACGCATCTCCTTATATAATCGAGATCCACGGAACAAAGGGCGTTCTTATTTCTACCGACGGAAAGGTGCTTTTCAGGAACGAAAAAACCGCCGAATATCAAAACGGTTTTATCTCTCCCACACTTCCGCCCGCTCGTCCCGACCCGATCGCGATGTTCCCCGATGTCTGCCTGAGCGGAGGACCTGCTCCAGAGGAATTCGGACTTGATGCAGGCATAGAGCTTACAAGACTTCTTGAAGAAACGTATAAAGTAAACGCATCAAAATAAGCGATAAGGCAGGAAGCGCCCCTTCCTGCCTGTTTTTTTGGCTTCTGTTGAAGGCGAAAGGTCATATTTCACATTTTATTCAACTTTTTTACCGCATTACCACTTGAAAAACCGGATTATTTGTGATATAATAATCAGGCTGAAAAATATGTTATATGATTCACCAAACATACGGAGAAGTACTCAAGTTGGTGAAGAGGCGCCCCTGCTAAGGGTGTAGGTCGGGAAACCGGCGCAGGAGTTCAAATCTCCTCTTCTCCGCCAGAAAGAAAAAGTCGCGTCGGGACGCCTGCGATAAAGCAGGCGTCCCGAGTTTTTTCACTTTTATTCAATCCGTTTCGTTTTCCGCGAAACCAACGCAAAAGCGCTTTTGACAACCTGCGGTCATCAAAAGCGCATTTTTGTTCGGTGAAGCGGGGATTGATCTCCGCCTTGATGAATTAATGGCACTGCATTGCTTCAACTCCCGGTTGAATTATTTGCACTTATCAAGTTATTGACTATTAATTGAGCATGATCTATAATGATATCAGAACGAAAGGCGCCGATTCGTTTTATAATGAAATAGAAACGGAGAAAGATATTATAATGTTAAGCATCGGAAACAAGATCAAATCGTTGCGAAAGCGGCGAGGATTAACGCAAGAACAGTTGGCGGAAGCTATAGGTATTTCTTTTCAGGCCGTTAGTAAATGGGAAAACGGAATTGCGTTGCCGGATATAACCCTGGCACCGGCTTTAGCGAGTTAT
>JAEEJO010000040.1 GCA_016281915.1 Clostridiales bacterium | reverse complement strand
TACCGTCGAAAATGCTGCCGGAACCGCTCTTCTCCAGGGGCTCCCGGTCAAATTCCTTCACCGGCACCCGCACGGGCACGATCTTCACGTCGTCGTCTTCGTCGTCGTACCCGGCGTCGTCAACGGCATCGGCAGCGGTCTCGTCGACCGCATCGTCAGCATCGGCAGCGTCGGTCTCTCCGGCTGCTGAGACGTCGTCGGCGGCGCTTTCAGCCGTTTCAGCCTGAGCCTCTGCAGCGGTATCCGCGCCGGCGTCCAAAGCGGCAGCTTCCGCCAAAGCCTCAGCTTCCCCGGCCTCCGCCTCGTATATATTTACAGGTAAGTCGTCAATGCGTCTATCCAACGTACTTTCCTCCCAGATCTCCACGGTCTAAGGACCGCCGGCCGTTCCCCCGCGCTCATGCGAAGAGTTCCGGTCAATCTCTTTCACCATCCTTTAGTATAACACAAAAAGAGCGGAAGTACAAATAGGCCGCATGCGGTCACACCTATTGTCCTCTGCACGCGGCGGTTTTTGATCATGCTGCTTCGATCGTTACGTTGCACGGCATTTCTTTTCTCCTCATTGCCATGCGCCGTTAAGCATATTGCACGCTAATATTATTCCGTGCCTACCCAGCCTCCATTTAATTGACAAAAACAATACTGAATAAACAATTGTCACAATCAACGTTAAAGAGCGCACCAATGTCCAGCAATTGTAAAACGCCGTGAAGCGTAGTGTCGTCAACAATGATTTCTCTTTCGGTATAATCAGCTTCACACACATATGATGCGCTCCCCGGTGACGGAGCAAGAAGATTAAACCCATCGTAGTTTCTAATCAGCTTACTCTCTTT
The DNA here is from genome assembly GCA_016281915.1 of Clostridiales bacterium. Classification (GTDB taxonomy): domain Bacteria; phylum Bacillota; class Clostridia; order Oscillospirales; family UBA644; genus HGM12619. Next base: position 7,785 of record JAEEJO010000040.1, on the reverse strand, counting down.
TAACGATAATAAAAAGATACAATCGTTCCACTGAAACTCCGCACAATCATTGTCGATCCAACGAATATTTATTCCTATTTCTTTCAGAACACAAATAAGTGGTAATCGAAAACAGTTATTCTGGAGATAGACACGATCTGTAGGCACAACCGAATTATTTATCATCAATACATATTTTGTTTTTTGCTTACTGCAAGCTTGCAAGATAGCAATTGCAATAATAATTGTAATTGCGATTGTTATTATCAAACTAATATGTCTTCTTCTATGAAAGATCATCTACACACCTCAATAATTGGTTTGGACTTGTATGTAATTATGTAGTGGCAAAGCAAGCCGTACGCATACGATTTGTTGCCGGGCTGTTAACCGCATTTCCTTCATTCTGTACGCCACCGGACTCATATATTCCAGACTGACGTGTTAGCGTTTTCTGTTGTAAAAGACCTCTATGTAGTAGAACAGGTCCCGTTCCACGTCATCAATTGTAGCATACTCTCGCCGATAAAAAAACTCCTTTTTTAGGCTGGCAAAAAAGCTTTCCATCCCGCTGTTGTCATACGGATAACCCGCTTTGCTCATGCTTCCGGTAATGCCGTTTTTGGCCAGTTTGTTCTAGTATTGTTTGCTGCTATATTGACACCCCCTGCTACTATGAAAAAATGGTGATTCTCATCCATCTACAGACGGGATTCGTATTGATCTTCCTTTCTTCATGGGCTCTGGTCGCAGACTTTTTTGTTTTCCAGAATGTACCTGCTAACCTTCTCCCAGATTCCTTTTGTATTTGCTGTTATTGCTTAGTATTTCTTTCGTCTTATTGCCTTACACCGTTAAGCAGATTACCCACTAATACTAATCCATATCATTCCATGCCATTCCAATTATGTCTTGTTTCTTTTTACTAAGAATAGTTCTACAAATACCATTCCAAGTCCAGCGCTATACCAATTTTTGGCGACTTGCTTCTTAAAAGATTCAAACGATTGTTCTCCTTGTATCCCCCAGGGATTGTTCGTATAGACAATGTTGTTATCAATATCAACACCGGTTACAACTACAAGATGATGGTGCGTTTTTCCATTTGAATAATAAGCATATACTGGGCCATTAATGGAGAGTATAAGATACAGCTGTAAAATATTAGTAACTATAACAGCTTCACCTAAATTTGTTGGCCATCCCCCTTTATTCCAACTCTCTCCATGTACATCAATTGCAATTTCTTTAGCTCTTTCATCCGCTTCTTTCTGGCTTATTGTTATCTTTTTTTGATATGATTCTATCATCACCTGACAATAGGCCCAACAAAGTTTCGTTTTTCCTTGACAGTACAATGGCACATTATAATAGACTTTTTTTACAAAAATTATATTTACTTTTGTTCCGCTATCTGCCATTAAAAAGTTTGCACTTTTCATTGGAACAGATCCAACTATGTCTACCATATTGGGCGAGTCATTATTACAATACGCAAACATATTATGTCCAAGTATTCCTTGCCCGGTGCTTATATACACGTCAGGACTAATGAACCTCTGCGTCTGCGGATCATAATACCGGCTCTGAAGATAGTACAGTTTCGTCTCAATATCATAGAAATAACCGCGATACCTAAGTGTGTTCAGGTTGGCGATATGCGTAGAGGAAGTGATCGCGTTGCCGCTGGCGTCCCGGACTTCAAGCAGCTTGCCCCAGCCGTCGTAAATATATCTTGCTACAAGTGTGTTCGTTCCGCTTCTCAGTTCAAGTATATCGCCCTCTATATTCTTCACAAAGAAGTATTTTGTTGACGTCGTGCCGTTGTAATAATTGAGGGCATACGGACTTCCGGAGGCGTCGTAGAAGTATTCGATGTATTGACTGCCCCATTTATCGCAGAGCAGCAGCGAGCCGTCGTAAATGTATGTGTGCGCGGTGCTGTTTACCGTCTTGCCGACGCGTAGGCCGTTTACATCATAAGTGTACGAAATAATATTGGTGCCGGTTACGGTCGAAGCCAGCTGCCTGCCTTTTTGCCAGGTGAAGGTGTAGCTTTGACCGTTATAGTATGAGAGCGGGTTTCCGTTAGCGTCGTAGGTAATAGACACGCCATTGTATTTGGTCAGGAGCTCTTTCCAGTTAGAGTCACCGTAAGTGTGCCCTGAACTTGGTCCACTCGAATAATTGCCATTCGAGTATGTAAAAGTGTAATAGCTGATATTGCCGGAACTGCTGATGGAATAATATCTGAACTCACCGATAAGTGTTGCTTTGTCATAATATAGCTCTGTTTTCAGCTGATTCAGCTCATCGTAAGTGTATTGCCGGTACGTTACACCATCGTCTTCGGTTAGAATATTGCCTAGATTGTCATAAGTATATTCAACCGTTTTGATTGTTATCCCGAGATACTTACTCGTCGATTTGCTTATTAGTGTGGAAGTATTTGTTCCATTGGAAATATACTCGTAACAATCGGTGTAACTGCCGGTAGATTTTGAAACTATACGGCCAAAACCGTCATAAGCATAACTGACTGTCTCTCCACCTGCGGTAGTCTCCTGAGACAGCCTGTTGTACTGATCATAAGTATTTGAGGCCGTCCGAGAGCCGATCCCCCCTATCGTATACTTGTAACCGACGCTCCTGCCGTCACTGTCAAATGACTTTTCCGCAGCGTACAATTCGGCTCCGTTAAGCGTAACAAAGAAGCGTATCTCACGGCCCAGCGCGTCATATTCGTAGCGGTAAGTTCTGCCGGTGGCGCAGTCGGTGTAGGAGTCGATATTTCCGTCTCCGTCATAGGTCACGGTGTATGCGACAATGCCGTTATACGATACAGATTTGACTCGGTTCAGGCTGTCATATGTATTGGTTATTACGGTGCCGTCTGCATATGTGGTCTGAAGCAATTTTCCGTTATAACTTGCGTAGGTGTATGACACCAGAGGCGTTGTCATTGAGCCTATGCTGACAGATGTGACGTTGCCGTGGTTATCGTAGACGAAATGGTACGTAGTGGCGCCGTTACTGATCTCCGTCAGGTAGTTTTTGGCATTGTATGTGTAAGTGACACCGGCTTCAGAAGTATCCCGTGTTCCGTTTTTGTTAATATCCGAGTACAGCTCAGTGAGTTTGCCGCCGAGATCATACACATACTGCGTACGGTGGTTGTTGGCGTCGTCTACATAATTCAGGAGCCCGCGGTTGGTGTTATAGTTATACGACGCCGTATGACCTAGCGTATCTGTTTCAGAAGTCATATCGCCGTAATCGTTATATACAGCTGACGAAGTTATCTGTTCGCTTCCCGATGACGGAGTTATGACTACAGAGTCCGGAAGCCCGTTCGTATTGTATCCGTATGTCGCGGTAATGCCTGCGGTGTCTGTCGCTGTAAGTACTTTATGTTTGTTTGAAACGTAAGTGTATGCGATCCCGTTGCCGGTCGAATCTGAAATACTTGTGAGATCAGTACCGGAATAAGTCAATTGTGAGGAAGTTTCAGTGTTGCGCGCCTTGCTGACATTGCCGTTTGTATCATATTCGTACGCGGAGGCGTCTGTTTCAGCTAAACTTACGTCTTTGAAAAACGCATAGTTGGCATTGCTGTCATAACGCAGATACACGCAGACAGACGTAACGGTCCTGGTCAGATTGATCTCGGACGGCATTATAACACCTGACGCATACTGCCATTCTCCGGATACCGCAGGGTTGAAGTGAACCTTTTGAGCCTCCGACGTTCCGTCTGAATAATCGATGACAGCCACGATTCCCCAAAAGCGGTCTTTGTGTGTATTTGTCATAGTATCCGGATAATCGCTGGTGTCTGTTTCCGGGACAGCGTATCCCAGGCTCCAGCCGGACAGGATATATGCCGCACAGGATGCCGGTTTGTTAAGGCTCACAAATGTATATCCGACTGATGATCCTCCCGGTGTACAGGAAAGCTTCACACTGCCGTTGCTCTGAGGCTCCAAAGTTCCCAGCTGGATCCAGGAGTTACTGAGATAATTGAACTCCGTAGCGGCAGTATCTCCTTTTATGAGGCTGGCTCCGTCAAAATATACAGAGCCGTACATGTTTCTCAGGGCTAACTCCACCGTATATGTTCCGGCAGACTGGAATGATTTGGTGACAGATAATTTTCGCCAGCCGTTCTGAACATTTGCGCCGGTCACACTTGAAATAATATCCGATTTTGTGCCGTCAAGCGCAATATACGCACCGTTTATGAGCCCGGTAAATTGATACCCCATTGACATTGTGGATTTTACGTAAGCGCTGAACGTATACGTGCCGGGCTCAGATATCGCCACGTTCTTAGACAGTGTTCCGCTGCATATGGAACTGACGCCGGAGAGACAAACGGAACTGGTTCCGTAAAAATATTCCGTACCGGTTGCGGCACAAGAAACAAATGATAACGTTTGTGTCCAGCCGCTTAAATACTCGAGATCGCCGTTGCTGATCAGATTAGCGTTATACCGCCCTTTCCCTCCAGATTTAACAACAGAGTTGTTTGATTTGGGATTGGAAGAAACGTCAAGTTCCGTATATTCGGCAGCAGACGCTCCGTATACGTTTACTCCTGAAAGGTCGGTCAGATAACTGCAGACGGTATTCCCGTAGTTGTCAAAAGGTACACCGAGAGAAGGTCGTCGGTATTTCCGTGAATATCATCCTCACCCGCGTAACGCACCACGGCTTTCTTGTGCTCGTATTCAAAAGTGCATTTGTTTCCCAAAGAAGCGTCTGAGCCGTATTGATGAAGTTCGGACACGCGTCCGCCGTTTCCGAAATAAAGGCGCGCGTACGTCCCGTAAGCCGAACCGTTACCCTGCCTTATGAGGTACAATTCATCGTTTTCATCGTATAGGTACTCTGCAAAGTCGCCGTTTGAATACTGTATTTTCCGAAGATAACCGGTGTTATTCTGCGAGACGGTTCCATTGTATGTCGACGAATAGTAAAATTCCACGTATATACTCGTATCTTTCGCATTTGTTATCTTTTTTATCGCGTTACCGGAGTTGTATGACAGCGTCAGTTGCTGTTCGGCCGCAGACATAGTTTTTGACTGAAAACTTATACTTGTAAGGTGGTTGCCGGAATCATAATTGAACGATCTGCGGTTGCCGTATTCATCCTTTATGTACCTGATCCGCCCTGCTGAATTGAAATGCTTTTCATTGCCGCTGCTGTCAGAAATAACAAAGCGGGAATCGCTGCTGTTGCTGTCAATGGTAAGTGACATATCGTATCCGTCTTCGGACAAAAAGCCAAGAACGCCATAGTCTCTGAAATACAGTTCCGTGCCGTCGGAGTCGTTGTAGCAGTAATAATTCTCGCCGCTTATACTTTTGTATGTCACGCTCTCCCAGCAGCTTAATTTAAAGCCGTAACCGACCGTGGCATTAAAATCTGCGGTGATCGGAGCGTTTTTGTCAGTCGTTGACGGTGTAAACTGAAGACCACTCAGGTATCCGTTGTACACCGGATATACGGAAAGCGGAAGTATCTCGTCCTGCGTGGATAACCCAGGCCCTGTAACCACCGGTCTGCCGTTGTAAAGATTCACGTAGACCGTTCCGGCTGTACCTGCATCTTGGACTGCAAAAGCCCAGCGGCTCTCCAGCCCTTTAGTATCGTAATATGTGATATAAAAAGACGGGTTTGTCGTTGAGAAAATAACATCGTCTGCAGAGATAAACGTAGTAAAGCCATCGAGTGATTCCGTTGCCGATTGAAGTACTATACCATAGTTTGTACTGCTGTCTTCGTACCATCTCTGCATGCACGAAGTAACGTCGAAGTTGAGATAGATCTCTGCGGTATCGGAGGCGGAAACAGAGTAGTCAATAACGGTATCTGAAAAAGAAGGCTGGTTGTTCCAGGTAAGCGTGTTTTCCGCCCAGGATGAAGTCACTTCTTTAGCCACCACCGTAAGATACGAGGACGAACTTGACGAAAATGAATACCAGTAACCGTTGCCGGCCTGTTGAAGCGAAACGATTGCGGAAAGGATGCGTGACGCTTTGGGGAGCTCGGGAAGATTATTGACCCTGAAGAACGAGCGCATTTTGAGAAGCTCGCTGTCGAGCGAAGCGTTGCCCACGTGCATCAGATAATAGTAATTTGAATTGAAATTCGGAATTCCTTCCCTGACGTACGCGTCCGAAACGTCGCCGTGTGTCGGGCTGTCGGTTATGAGCGTGGGGTCAATGACGACGGGATATTCGCGTTCCGCATTTTCGAGCCATTCTCTATCCGGCGTTACGGTCAATATATATCCGTATTCTGTCTGCTCAAGGGTATATTCTACCGAATCTGAAACGTCACCCCGGGCATCGTACATAAATGCATGAGGAATGGTCCCTTCGCCAAGATGGATGCAGCCTTCTTCGTCAATGTATAATTCGCAATTAGTCGTGACTGCGAATCGGAAAGCTGTATCTTCAGGAAGCGTCTCTAAAATTATATTTTCTTTCACGTTCCTTCCGTAAATGAGATATGAGAGCGAAACGCCGCTTAAAATATTGCTGTATACCAGTTGTGATTTGGCATTTGGTATTGCAAACAGCTCGGCAGTTCTTGTGGCATATTCCTGCTTCGGCAGTTCGGAAATTTGTGCTTCCGATAGCTGAAGATTATCGTGTATCAATTCGAAAGAAGCGCTGACGCCGTCAAAACCGATACTGTATGCGGGACATTCAAAATCAAATGCCAGTTCAATATCCGACAGCGTGGGCGTAAAGGAATCTCCTTTGCGAACAAGGGTGTTATCGTATTCTACGAAACCGTCGGAAGTTTGAAAATGAATATTGAAACCGTACGAACCGAGAGTGTAGGTTCCGTCGCTGAGGCGGAGTGTTTTGGAGTTAGAATTTCTCAAAGAAGTGTCTTCAAAGAGAGCATCGATCATATTATTTGATGCAGTTTCTTCCGGGAGAATAACCGAGTCGTTTGCAGGCGTTTCAATTTGCGGCACAGTACTGTCTTCTGCCCAAATGACCATTCGTGTGGGTAGCAATGTGGCAAAAGTGGTTACAACAAGCAGAATCGCAATTGCCTTAATTCCTGTTTTTTTGAGTGATTTGTTCATTGTAAACCTCCGCTTTTAATTTTACTATTAGCACCAGTTTGATGCAAGCCCCATACTCTTGGCTTCTTGGAGTCGGCAGTAATATCCTCCCCGCTATTGGAATTGGCTGTTGGTCAAATTATAATCGATCCGAAAGCAGATTTCTACGGCACAATTTGGGAAATATGTCGCAAAAACATATAAAAGCGCATTATTAAGGAGTTTTTTATGTCTCACTCTCGGAGACAGAATCCTCGATCTGTTGCAATAAAGATGAATCATAAAAGGCATATATACAATTGCTATCTGAGACAAAGCCATAATACTTTTCCACTTTGGAGATTTGTGAAATTGCAAACATTCACAGAAGTACATTTTACAGACATTAGGAATGTATCGCGTCTCTCTTCTTCCGTTTTCATTTTAAAAAAAGCACAAATCGATGTCAAGATTATCCGCATAATATGAGACCGGCAAGAGCGTTTCACTTCTCCAGCTTCTTCATTGACCGCATCATAGCAAAAGGCACGGCGAACTGAAGGACGCTCTGGATCAGCAGGAGCTGCTGGGGACCTGTAATATTGACGCTGAAAAGCGTGAAGGACCAGTCTTTTACGAGGCGGATCCACAGCGTGCCCAGCGCCATACCGAGGAAGGAGCTGAGGTTGCTGACTATGAAGTAAAACGACATGAATTCGGTACGGTTCTCCTCGGGC